>JBCCFL010000001.1:0-267401 GCA_039029735.1 Actinomycetota bacterium
CGACGAGTCGTCGTCTGCCTCAGACGAAGCCGCCGACGCCTCTGAGCCCGACGCCGCCAACGTGGAATCGACGCCATCGGCTGTCGCCGACGAGTCCGAGATCGAGGGCGACGACCTCGAGGTGTTGCTGGCCGAGCGCTATGAGGCCTACTGGTCGGCGTTCGACGAGGCCCGGCAGAATCCCAGCGCCGACCCCGCCGTCGATGCGCCGGATCTGGCCAATGTGGCCGCCGGTGAACTCCTGGACGTGAGCTATCAGAGCGTGATCGACCTCGCCGAGCAGGGTCAGGCCTACGCAGAGCCAGATCAGCCCGCCATCGACGGCACCGACACCGACACCGAGCACCGGGTACGGATCGAGCTGGTGGAGGGGTCCATCGCCGAGGTTCGCAGCTGCGTCGTGAACGATGACGTACGGATCGTGGTCGGCAGCGACGAGGTGATCCGTGATGCGGTGGTCACCGTGGAGTCGACCTCCACGCTCGCTCTCACTGAGGGCCGGTGGAAGATGATCCGGAGCGCCGCCGACAAGATCGAGCCCGGCGTCACCGGGTGCTGGGTCGACGACCCCGACGCCTACCCCTACTGATCCCGATCGTCGGCCCACCCCTTGGGCGACCCGTCAGCGTCGTGGCGGAGCGCCATCGCCATCGGCACCAGCGCTGCGGCCTGGACAGCGCCCGCAACGAGGTAGGCGGAGCGGATACCCGTACCGGTTGCGACGGTCCCTCCGACCATCGCGCCGACAACGAACGCCGACCTCGTGATGGTTCGCGACGCGATCGCTGCTCGCCCAAGGAGTTCATCCGGACAGTACCGCTGAACGAAACCGCGCCCGATGGCGAGCAGAACCCCCGAGAAGGCCGCGCCGAACGACCACACGACCACGACGGTCGTGAGCGACGGGGCACCAGCCAACGCCACGAGGGAAAGGGCTTCGAGCCCCGTAGCGGTCAGCAGCACTGACCGTCGTCCGTAGCGTTGGACGAGGCGGGCCGCAGACGAGCTGCCGAGAGCGCCCGCGACGGCGGCCACGGCAAGCGTCACGCCGAACGCCACCTCGGAACCGGCGTGGACATCGAGCACCAGCTCGACGATCAGGCTGAACGCGGCGGCAGCACCGATGTTGAACACGGCGACGGCCAGCGTCCACGGCCGCAACATCGGATGACGCCAGAGCCACCGGGCCCCTTCGGACACCTCCGTGAGCAGGCCACCACCGGCGCGTCGGCTCACGCGATCAGAGCCTGACAGGCTCGGCATCCTGCGAAACGGCATGATCGATCCGAAGTAGCTCAGGCCGTCGATCACGAAGGGCAGCCAGGGAGCCACGATGAAGAGGGCGGCGCCAGCGGGTGCTCCGATCACGTCGTTGGTCACGATCTCCACCGTGCTCACTCGACCGTTGGCGCGGTCGAGGTCGTGGGGCCTCACGAGCGTCGGCACGATCGCGACCACGGACGGGTCGACGAGAATCTCGCCGACCGTGATGGTGAACGCCACCACGAAGACCATCCAGATCGAGGCCGTGTCGGTGATCACGGCGGCAGCCAGGCCGACCATCACCACTGCCCGCCACGCTTGGGTCACCAGGATCAGCCGCCGCCGGTCGGCCCTGTCGACGATCACGCCGCCGACCGGGCCGAACACGGGCCATGGCAGGAACTGTGCTGCCGTGACCCCAGCGATCAGCAGAGGTGAGTCGGTGAAGGTCGTTGCCAGCAGCGGAAGCGCAGCGAGTCGGACACCATCGCCGAGGTTCGAGACTGCGGTCGCCGCAAGCAGGGCCCGGAACGTCGGGCCGAGTCCTGTGCGTCCACCTGGCCGTGTGCCCACGTCAGCCAGTGTCGCGCCGTCTGAGGTGGTGTTCGCGGCTCGGCTCAGTACCCGGAGGCGCCGCCGTCGACGGTGATGGCCGTGGCGTTGATGTGCCTGGCCTTGTCGGAGGCGAGGAACGCGACCAGGGCGGCGACGTTCTCGGGGTCACCCGGCGCCGGGTTGGTGGGCACGAGCTCGTCCCACCGGTCGGGATTGCCGAAGCGCTCGTCGGCGGCCGCCCGCAGCAGCTCCTCCAGGCGGTCGGTGAGGATGAGCCCGGGGTTGACCGCCACCACCCGTACACCGCTGCGGGCCGTCTGCTGGCCCAGCCCCCTGGTGAAGCCCACCAGGGCCGAGTTGCCGGCGGCACCGGCCAGGTAGTTCGGCTGGGGGCGAACGGCGGCCGCCCCAACCACGTTGATCACCACTCCTCTGCCCCGCTCCATCATCTGGGGCACCACGAGCCGCGTCAGGTTGATGTAGCCGAACACCTTCAGCTCCCACGACTCGCGCCACGTCTCGTCGTCGATCGTTTCCAGGTCGCCCGGCGGGATGGCACCGGCGTTGTTGACCAGGATGTCGACGTCGCCCACCACGTCGACCAGGGCCTCGCGGCGCCCCTCGTCGGCGAGATCGAGGGCGTGGCTGGTGACGCCAACCCGGTGTTCAGCCCGGATCGTCTTCACTGCGGTCTTGAGCCGGCCCACGTTGCGGGCGGCCAGGGCGAGGTCGCACCCCTCGGCGGCCAGGGCGCGAGCGCAGGCGAACCCGATCCCCCGTGACGCTCCGGTCACCAGTGCACGCCGTCCAGCCAGGCCCAACTCCATGGCCCGAGAGCCTACCGGTCGTCGGCGGTTGCCGCCGGGGCGGTCGGCGGCCGCGCCCCCAGCACCACGACGGCGGCCACGAGCATCAGCACTGCACCCGTCACGAACGGTGCGGTGTAGGAACCAGTGCGGTCCTCCATCACGCCGACCAGCAGTGGACCGGCCCCACTGCCGATCTGGGCCGTGAGCGACAACACGCCGAACACTGTCCCCATCGAGACGAAGCCGAACGTCTCGCCCACCAGGAGGGTCTGCATCATGTAGATGTTGCCGATCGTGAACCCGATGACCAGCACGAGCAGGTAGGACACGACCAGAGAGTCGATGGCCACGAGCGCGAGCAGTGCCCCCGCCTGGACGACGAACAGGATTGCGGCCAGGTGGCGCTTGTCGAGCCGGTCGGCGAACTGGCCGAGCACCAGGCGGGCCACGATGCTGCCGAAGGCTGTGGTGCTGAGGGCCAGCGCAGCGGCGTTGGCCGAGTCGAAGCGTTGCGTGAGAAAGGCGAGCTGGTGCAGCAAGAACCCGGTCTGGGCCAGCAGTGCCAACAGGAAGGCCACGAGGATCGCCCAGAACGCCACGGTGCGGGCGGCCTCGCTACGCGACCACACTTTCTGTTGAGCGCTGTCGCTGAGCGATGCGTTCTGGAACGAGGTGTCGGGCGAGCCCGTGTCGACCTCCGAGCCCATGTCGGTCGGATCCCACACCAGCACGCTGGTCACGATCGGGAGCCCGATCACGAGCACGACGGCGCCCATCACCACCGCAGCCAGCGCCACGCCACCTTCGCCGATGAGCCATGTACCGAGCGGGGCGAAGATGACGCCTCCGAGCGACACGCCCGTGGCGCTGATCGCCATGGCCCTGGCCCGCTTGGTGACGAACCACCGCGCGATGATGCTGTTGATCGCCACCGCGCCAGCGGCGCCGAAGGCGATGGCCTGGACGGTGTACACCAGGTACAGCTGCCAGAGCTCGTCCACCAGGCTGAGCGCCATCGTTGACAAGCCGACGAGCGTGACCCCGATCACCATCGGGCGAATGGGGCCACGCCGGTCGATGTAGGGGCCGATCAGGAACCCCACGATGCCGGTGACCACGAAGTAGAGGCCCGTGGCCCCCGACACCCAGGCGTTCGACCAACCGTTCTCGTCCTGAAGGGGCTGGAGGAAGACAGCAAGGCCGTAGTAGCCGACGCCGACCGTGGCGAACATCACCACGGCGACCGCGATCGAGATCCACCAGCCGTAGTGCCAGAGGTCGGGCAGGAGCCGGGCCCCGAGTGGGACCCGGACCGTGGGACGGTCGTCGACCGACGTCACGCAGGAATCGGTTCGACCCGCGCCGGTACGTGCTTGTGCCAGGGCGTGCCGGCGTAGGAGTCCTTCCAGCCGGCCCAGGTGAGCTCATTGGGTGAGACGCCGGCGGCCTTGGCCTCGTTGTCGTCGGTCGGGTAGTCGAGCCCCATCCCGTTCGGCAGCGTGATGTGGCGGCGCTGGAGCGTGTCGGTGGTCTCGACTGTGGTCTCGGCTGCGCCTGCTCTCGTCACCACCCGCACCCGAGCGCCGGTGTCGAGCCCGAGCTCGTCGGCGTCGAGTGGGTTCATCCGCAGCGCACCGTCGGCGTCGGTCTTACGCCAGGCAGGATCGCGCACCACCGTGTTGGCGGTGAAGGCCCGGCGCTCGCCGGCGGCCAGGATGAACGGGAACTCGGCGTCGGCGTAGGTGGCCGGCTGATCGTCGAGCGCGGCGAGGTCGGCGAGCATCTCGGGGATCTCCATGTGGATCTTCTGATCCGGGGTCTTCATCAGCGACCAGGCCTGCGGATACTCGTGGCGGGTGAACAGCACGCCGTCCTCGCCAGCGATCAAGGCATCGAAGAGGGCATCGCCGAGCGTGTCGTCGGTCCCTTCGATGCCGGCGGCTCGCACGGCGTCGCCGTAGCGCATGGCGCATTGCTGGGCCGAGAACCACAACGGAGCGGCGCCCTCCATCCCGGCCGGAAGGGTCTGGCCCAGGGTCTCGTAGAGCACCACTGATCCGATGCCGGCCAACTCCGGTCGCGCCGTTGACGCCTCGATGAGCGCCGCACCGAACGCGGCTCGTGACTTGGCGACGGCAGCCCGCAGCGGTTCGAGATCGGCGTCGGTGTAGAGGCCGGCTTCGCGGAGGAGCCGAGCGTGGATCTCGGGCTCGGGGAGGGTTCCTTCGAGCGGCTCGAGGAGCGGCGCCCTGAGGTAGAACACGTTGTCGGGAAACTCGAGGTTGAAGAAGGTGGCTTCCACCTTCTCGTACTGCGACGACGCCGGGAGCACGTAATGCGCCTCGCGGGCGGTCTCGGTGAACGCCACGTCGATCACGACCGAGAACTCGAGAGCCCGCATTGCCTCCCGGAACGCCGGTGAGTCGGCGAGCGAGTGCACGGGGTTGGCGCTCTCGATGAACATCGCCCGGACGCGTTCTGGGTGATTGGTGAGCACGCCGGCCGGGATGTCGTTGCAGGCGATCAGGCCGGAGATGATGGCGTTGTCGGTCACCGGATCGCGTGGCTCCGACCCCGAGGCGCCGTAGCTGAACAGCGGAGCCATCGAGCTGTGGGTGTTGACGCCGCCTTCCTTGGCAAAGTTGCCGGTGACGACCCACAGCAGCTTCTGGAGGTAGGACACCAGCGTGGAGTTGGGGGCCATCTCGATGCCGAGGTCCTCCAGGATGGTGAAGCTCGACGCCGAACCGATGCGGCGGGCGACGGTTCGGATCTGCTCCTCGCTCACCCCGCAGGTCGCGGCATAGTCGGCAACGGGGATCTCGGTGAACGCCTGAAGCACGGCGTCGGCACCAACGGTGTTCTCAGCCAGCCACTGTGTGGCCACCAGGTCCTCCTGCACGAGCACGCCGAGAAGGGCCGCCACACACCAGGCATCGGTGCCTGGGATCACCTGGAGGAAGTGATCCGCGAGGTTCGCGGTCTCGGTACGGCGGGGATCGATCACGATCAGGGCCCGGTCGGGGTCACCCGACATCTCCTTCAGCGTGCGACGGGCGTGGGGGATGCCGTGAGAGTGCCACGGGTTCTTCCCGAGGAACAGGCCCACCTCGGCATGGTGGAAATCGGGTGTGGTGTGGGCGCCGAGCATGCGGCCGTCCACCCACGCCTCGCCCGTCTTCTCCTGGGCCAATGCGTTGGACCGCCGGGTCATGCCGAACGCCCGACGGGTGGCCGCACCGTAGGCCCCGACAATGTGGTTTCCCTGGCCTCCGCCGCCGTAGTAGAGGGTGGAGTCTCCGCCGACAGCCTTCAGGCCTGCCACCACCTCACGAATGGCGGTGGCCCAGTCGATCTCCTCGTAGGTGCCGTCGTCTCGGCGGCGGAGCGGGCTGGTGAGCCGGCTCTTGGCGTTCTGGTAGTGGTTGATCCGCAGCGCTTTCTCGCACGTGTACCCCTGGGAGGCGAGGTGCACCTTGTTGCCCCTGACCCGGGTGATCTCGCGGCCGTCGAGGCGAACCTCCACTCCGCAGTTGCACGAGCACAGCACGCACGCCGTCTTGTGCCAGACCTTCGTGGGATCGGTCTCGCTCTCCGTCGCAGGGGTGGCAGTGGTGTCGGTCATGACGCCCAACTTAGGGCCCGATCCCGGCGGGGGCCAAAGGCCCGATCGCTGTGGCCGCCGGCTTGGTTCAGCGGTCGTTCATCACGAGAAACAAGCACTGAACATGATCACCAACCGGAGATGTGCATCGACGCAGGGCGGTTCGAACAACAGAGATCGCCCACGAAAGGACCTTCCGATGTTCACCATCCGTTCCGTCAAACCGCTCAAGCCCGCCGCGGTGCTCCTCGCAGGCTCGTTGTTCGCCGTGGCGTGCGCTGGCACGGCCAGCGATGAGGCCGTGGAAGCCGACACCCCCGACGTGGCGGCGCCGGCCCAGGCCGACGAGGCCGATGAGGCAGACGCCATGGAAGACGACGCCATGGAAGATGAGGACGCGATGGAGGACGAGGCCATGGGAGACGGCGACGCCCGCACCCTGACCGTCACCATCGAGAACATCTCCGGCTTCCCCGTCACCGCCTCCGGGGCGTTCAATACGCCCGTCGGCGGATCCGAGCCCGGCCCGGCCCTGCCCGGCGATGCCTACGAGTTCAGCTTCCACGCCAACCCGGGGCAGCGGCTGTCGTTCGCCACGATGTTCGTGCAGACCAACGATTGGTTCTTCGCTCCTGATCCGGCCGGCATCGAGCTCTTCGCAGCCGATGGCACCCCGATCTCGGGAGACATCACCGATCAGATCCTGACCTTCGACTCCGGAACAGAGGTGGACCAGCCCGTTGGAGAAGGCGCCGACCAGGCCCCCCGCCAGGCCGGACCCAACACTGGTGATGCCGATCCCGACCCGACCGTGCGAGAGGTGGACCGCGACGCCAGCAACTACGTCGGCGTGGCAATCACACCCGGCGAGAACGGCCGCTTCGACGTCCGCATCGAGAACGTGTCGAGCATGGCCACGGTGCCGAGCCCGATCGCTCCCGGTGTGTACGCCGTGCACGACGACTCGGTGTCGCTGTTCACCCTTGGTGAGGCCGATGCCGGCAACGGCCTCGAAGAACTGGCGGAGGACGGCGACGCCGCTCCCCTCGCTGACTTCCTCGCCAGCCTGCGGGGCACGCCGACCCTCATCGCTCCCGGCGTGTACGCCGCTCACGATGACTCGGTGTCGCTGTTCGCCCTCGGTGAGGTCGATGCCGGCAACGGCCTGGAGGCACTGGCGGAGGACGGCGACGCCGCCCCGCTCGCCGAGTTCCTCGCCTCGGTCGACGCCGTGAGCGACTCCGGTGCCTTCACCACACCGGACGGCGCGGACGAGCCAGGCCCGGTGCTTCCTGGTGGCAGCTACTCGTTCGAGGTCGCAGTTCATCCGGGTGAGCGGCTGTCGTTCGCCACGATGTTCGTCCAGTCGAACGACTGGGTGTTCGCCACTCCGGCTGAGGGTCTCGACGTCGAGAGCCTCAGCGGCGACATCAGCGACCAACTGATCGTGATCGACTCCGGCCACGAGGTGGACCAGCAGCCTGGCTTCGGCCCCGATCAAGCTCCTCGCCAGGCCGGTCCGAACACCGGCGACACCGATCCCGATTCCGACGTTCGGCTCGTCGAGGACCGTACCGCCTCCCGCTACCTGCGGGTGACCGTGGAGGGCTGAGCTCGTCGAGTCAGTCGGCGAAGGCCACGATGGCCGTGCCGAGCACGGCCGTGCGGCCATCTTCGCCAACCACCGTCAAATCCAGTTCAGCTGTTCGGGCGTCGTCATCGGTATCGGTGACGGCGCCCGTGATCGTTGGGGTGGTTCCCACCACCAGCGGGGCCCGGAACACCGTGTCGAGGGTGCGCACCTGGCAGCCTGGTGCCCAGCGGTGGATCATCGCCGCCAGCAGCCCTTGGCTCATGATCCCCGGCACGAGGGCGCCTGGCAGGCCCTCGGTGCGAGCGAAGTCGTGGTCGGTGAACCGAGGAAAGTTCATGTTGGCGGCCACCACGAACTGCGTGATCTTCTCCATCGAGATGTCGGGGTGTTCGGTGGGGAGGTCGTCCCCGAGTTCAACGTCGTCGTAGCGCACGTCAGCTCTCCCCGTCGCCACCGGAGATGGTGCGGTTGCGAATCATCTTCCAGTCAACCGTGGCCACCGAATCGCCGTTCTGGTTCGTGAACTCCATGCGCTGGACCACGAAGACCATCGTGCCCGAGCGGCCGGTCTTGTCGTACACCTCGGCGATCGTCGCCGTGCCGGTCAGCGTGTCGCCGGCCCTGACCGCCTGATGCACCTCGACCGACTTGCCACCGTCGATCCCTCGACCCCGGATCTTCGGGAAGCCCTCCGGCAGCACCCGGCTCGACACCAGGTGGCTCGTGAACCCCGGATGGGCCTGGAAGTCGGGATGATCGGGATCGACGAAGCGGGGGTCGGTCTCGCCACAGGCTTCGGCCCACCCCAGCATGTCGTCGACTCCCACGTCGAAGTCGGTGCGATCGAACTGTCGGCCGACCCAGTCGGCCCTGATGCTCGCCAGGTCGGGTTCGTCGGTGCTTGTCACAGATGCCTTTCGAAACGGGTGGTTGGTGGGGCGCTGGTCACGCAGCCGGGCGGAGATCAACGGCCCGAAACGTCCCGCCGTAGAGGGCATCGACCAGGCCCTGGGTGTCGGCGATGTCGCCGTCGAACTCGGTGGCCCGATATCCGATTCGGCTCACGATATGGCTGTCGCTGCCGCCGAAGCCTCGGTACCCGTGCCTCTCCGCCTCGGTCATCGACAGCTCGTCTTCGCCGGGAATGCTGCCGCCGTTGAGCACCTCCACCGTGTGGACGCCCTCCACAGGCCCCTTGCGCTCGTAGTGGGCGAACAGGCCGACGTTCTTGCGGCCCGGATGGCATGGCGCAGCGAAGGCCCCGCAGCGTTCGGCCGCGGCCAGCACCTCGGGTAACGGATTGTCGACCTTGGCGAAATCGAAGGCGTTCACGAGGTCGTCGTTCACGCCGAAGACGAGCACGTGGCCGTAGTCGGTCTCCACCTCGCTGGCCTTGAGGATCAGGAGCCCGAACTCGTCTTCGAGGCTGCGATAGTCGGACTGGTCGTCGTACTGGCGGTGCTCGGTCAGGACGAACCCGTCGATGGGCACTTCCTTCTTGCGAATCCACTGGCAGTAGTTCTCGACCTTGGCCCGGCCGTCGTCCGAGACGATCGAATGGGTGTGGAGGTCGAGGATCATGAGCCCGATACCGGCGTGAAACGGGGCACGGCGAACGCCTCGCCATCGTCGCGATCGGCGTGGGCGAAGTCGGCCTGCACCCGCATGCCGATCGACACCGTCTCGGGGTCACAGCCGACGATGTTGGTGAGCACCCGGGGCCCTTCGTCCAACTCGACATAGGCCATCACGTAGGGGCACGCCTCGGCGAAGCCCTTTGCCTGGTTCTGGTAGGTGACGGTGTAGGTGTGAACGGTGCCGAGCCCGGAGGCCACCACGTAGTTCACCTCGGATCCGAGGCACGCCACACACAGCGCACGCGGCTTGTGTTGGTACACCCCACACAGCGGGCAGTGCTGCAACACGATCTCGTTGCGACCGGCGCCCTCCCACCACCCGCGGGTCTCCCACGAGGCGCTGGGCTGGGGGTGGCTGATCTCTGCTCTGTCTGCCATCGTCACTCCGCTCCCAGGATCAGGGTTGCACCTGAATGCTTGTCGCCGATCGTGCCACCCGTTCCGTGCACGCAGGCCAATCGGGCGCTATCCACCTGGCGGCCATCGCTCTCGCCCCGGAGCTGTTTCACTGCCTCGATCACGAGGAAGATGCCGCGCATGCCGGGATGATTCGACGACAACCCACCACCGTCGGGGTTCACGGGCAGGGCACCATCGAGCCGGATCCGCCCGCCCGACACGAAGTCGCCGCCCTCCCCTGGCTCGCAGAATCCGAGGTTCTCGAGCGTTGCCAGTACCGTGATCGTGAACGAGTCGTAGATCATGGCGAGGTCGATGTCGCTGTGGGTCACGCCGGCTCGGCCGAACGCGGCGGCCCCCGACTGCTTGGCGGCGATCGTGCCGATGTCGGCCCGCCCGATCTCCTGGTGGGTGACGGCCTCACCGGCGCCGAGCAGCATCACCGGCGGCTTCGCCAGATCGCGAGCCCGCTCCGCTGAGGTGACCACAACGGCGCCGCCGCCATCGCTGATGATGCAGCAGTCGAGAAGGTGGAGGGGGCTGGAGATCATGCGGCTCGACAACACGTCATCGACCGTGATCGGATTCCGCATCTTGGCGTTGGGATTGAGCGATGCGTGGTGGCGCATCGTGACGGCGATCTCGGCGAGTTGCTCGCTGGTCGTGCCGTAGCGCTCCATGTGGAGCTGGGCGTACAGCGCGTAGCTGCCGACCGTGGTCATGCCGTAGGGCGTGATGAATGACTCGTTCGGGTTCGACCCACCGCGGCCACCGGTACCGATGGCGACCGAGTTCGACGCCGCAGTGCTGCCGTAGAGGATGAGCGCCACCTCGCACAGCCCGGCGTGGATGGCGGCCGCTGCATGGGTCACGTGGGCGACGAACGACGAGCCACCGATGTTCGTGCCGTCGAGATAGTCGGGCTTGAGGTTCAGGTATTCGGCCAGGTCGACGATTCCCATCATCCCCATGGTCATCGAGGCGCCGAAGAGGCCGTCAACGTCGGCCAACGAGAGACCGGCCTCGTCGAGGGCACCCTTGGCGCACTCGGTCATGATCTGGAACTCGGTCTTGTCTGGGGAGAACCGGGACGGGTGCTCGTACACCCCGGCGATGGCGATCGATCCGAACATGCTCACCGTTGGCCTCCGTTCGCCGCGTCGGCCAGGAACCGGTCGATCAGCGCCGCAAGTGCCGCCGGCTGTTCGAGCACGCCGTGGCGCCCGGCACCGGCCAACGTCTCATGGGTGGCGGCGGGCAGGTGGCCGATCAGGTCGGCGGCCCGTGCCACCTCGGCCTCCGGCTGGTGGGCGCCGGTCACGATCAGGGTCGGGACTGCTGGGGGGCTGGCGAGGCTCCAGGCGGCCTGGGCTCGACGGTCGCCGAGCGTGGCCCGTGGGTCGGTCTTGACCCAGGCGGCGAACGCCTGCTGATACACCGGGCGCTCGGTGTCGGGGGCGTAGCCGGAGCGGTCGAACTCCCGGCGGGCCTTGCCGGCGGTGATAGCGCTCAGCTGCTCGATCTCGGCGTCGACGTCATAGGAGGCGCCGACGTCACCGACCAGCACCAGCGCGCTCGGCCAGTCGGGTGCCTCGGTCGCAGCCTGGACCGCCATGGCGGCACCGAGCCCCTCACCGACGAGCACCGGACCATCGAGCGACCACGCCGTGCCGATACCCCGCAGGTGGCCGACGAGGCCATCGATCGACCCGAGGCTGTCGAGCCCCGCCGAGCGGCCGTGGCCCGGTTGATCGTACGCCATTGGGCTGTGACCCTCGGCGAGGGCATCGAGCAGGGGCCCGAACCGGGTTCCGTCAACGCCGGCGTCGTGGCAACACACCACGCTTCGCCCTGTGGACAGGTCGGGTGGCGAGCCGGGCAACGTGGTGGGCCCACGGTGGTGGACCAACGTGGCGACGCCATCGATGGAGAGGTACTTCTGGGGCACGGGCCGAAGGTAGTCCACCACACCGACGGGGCGGAACTTGGCCCCTCGCCCGTCGGCGCTGCGGTGGTGGGTGACCTCAGGTGTAGTTCTGCACGAATGCGTCGCAGTTGTGGTGCCAGAACGAGCAGAAGCCCTTGCGGGTGCTGACCTGGAGCTGCACCTTGTTGACGCCCCACAGGCAGCTCTTGCCCCAACTGCCGCCTTCGATCTGGCTCGCTGTCATCCAGGCGGAGTAGTAGTCCGACGATGGCCAGTTGCAGTCAACCCGCACGCGGATGTAGTTGTAGCTGCCGAGGTTCACGTCACAGCTGCTGTGACAGCTGTAGCCGTTCCAGCCGTGGCCGGCTCGGACGATGACGTCGCCGCCCCACGCCTTGCCGTCGGCCGCCGCCGGGCTTGCGCCGAAGGTGGCCATTGCCAGGCTGATCATGGCCACCAGGGCTACCGCTGTTCGCCATCGAGGCGGGCGAGTGTGCTGTCGTGCTGCGCTCATCGTGTTCCTCCGTGTCGCTGTGGTGCGAACCTACGATCAGCGCCGACGGCCGAGAAGGGGGACCACTCCCCTCACCGTGGTCGAGGTCGCCTCAGTCGGCCAGCTCGGGGAGGGCGTCGGGTGCCGCCGAGGCGCCAACGCGGGCCATGCCGCCGTCCACGGCGATGGATTCGCCGGTCACGTAGCGGGCCGCGTCGGATGCGAGAAAGAGCACGACGTCGGCCACGTCGTCGGGCGCCCCCCACCGCTTCAGCGCCACCTGTTGAGCGAGGTTCTCGATGAGCCCTGGCACCGTGGCGCGGCTCTCCTCCCAGATCGCGGTGGTGATGATGCCAGGGCAGACGGAGTTCACCCGGATGCCCTTCGGGCCCCAGTCGGCAGCGAGCGCCCGGGTCATGCCATCGACTGCTCCCTTGGTGCCCGAGTAGGCCACGCGGCCGAGCGGGCCCCGCAGACCGGCGATCGACGAGATGTTGATGATCGAGCCTCCGCCCCGACTGATCATGGACGGGCCGAGGCCGAGCGTGAGGGTGAGAAGGGCGCGCACGTTGAGCCCGAACACCAGGTCGATGTCGGCCTCGGTGAGCTGCTCGGGGGTTCGTCTCATCGGGATGCCGGCGTTGTTCACGAGCACGTCCACACCGTCCACGTGGTCCAGGATCGTCGTGGCGAGCGCCGCGCCTGCCCCGGGCTCGGCCAGGTCGGCGACCACCGTGACGGGGTCGTTCGTGAGGTCGGCCGCGACCCGCTCCAGGTCGGCTTCGGTGCGCCCGGTGAGCACCACTCGGGCTCCGTGGTGGTCGAGGGCTCGGGCGCAGGCTTCGCCGATTCCACGGGTGGCCCCGGTGACGACGGCGGTGGTGTCGTGCATGTCGAACATGGCCCGGACGCTAGTGCGCCATGGCCGCTCGTCGGCCCATTCGTGCCCGCCGGGGCGGTTCCGTACTGTGTGGGCCGTGAACAGCTTCGCTGATGATCCCGACGCCGTGCCGATCCGCCCGGCCGCCACCGTCATCGCTCTCCGCGACGGCGCCGCCGGCCTGGAAGTGCTCGTGGTGCGGCGCGACACGAACCTCGCCTTCCACGGCGGCTCGTGGGTGTTCCCGGGCGGCCGGGTGGACGATCACGAGATCTCCGATTCCGACGATGACATGGCTGCAGCTCGACTGGCGGCCGCCCGGGAGGCGCACGAGGAGGCCGGTCTCGTCGTCGAGCCGAGCGATCTCATACCGCTCAGCCACTGGACAACGCCCTGGGGCCGCAACCGTCGGTTCGCAACGTGGTTCTTCGTGGTGGCCGCGCCAGCAGGCGAGGTGGTCATCGACGACAGCGAGATCCGCGCCTACGAGTGGCACACCCTCGATGCGGCCATCAGCGGCTCGGACGCCGGCGACATCCAGCTGGCCGCCCCCACCTACATCAGCCTCCGGCGGCTGCGGGCCCACCAGCGGGTGACAGACGCCTTGGAGACCACCGCCGCTCGCCCCAACGAGATCTTTCTGCCCAAGCTCGTCCGCACCGACGCCGGACTGTGGTCGGTCTACCAGGACGACGCCGGCTACGAGAGCGGCAACCTCGACACGCCGGGGCCCCGGCACCGCACGCAGATGCTCGATGCCGGGTTCGACTACGAGAACACGGTCGATCCACCAATCTGAGCCCGGGTGGGTTGCTGTCGTACGATGCGGCCATGACCGACGATCTTGCAACGCTCGACGCCAGCGGCCACGCCGAGTTGATCGCATCAGGGGCCCTCTCACCCGTTGAGGCGGTGGATGCCGCGCTCGAACGCATCGAGCGGGTCGACCCACAGCTCAACGCCGTGATCCATCTCGACGCCGACGCGGCGCGAGCGGCAGCGGCTCGCATCGAACCCGGATCTGCTCCGTTCGCCGGTGTGCCGTTCCTTGTCAAGGACATCGGGGCCACCCAGGCGGGGCTTCCCTACTGGTCCGGCAACCGGGCGCTGCAGGCAATGGATCACCGCCTGGGTGACGACACCGAGCTCGGCGCCCGGTTCCGACGAGCCGGCCTCGTCACGCTCGGCAAGACGAACCTGCCGGAACTGGGCAGCTCTCCGACCACCCAGCCGCTCAGCAACGGTCCGACGAACAACCCGTGGGACCCGACCCGCTCGCCGGCGGGATCGAGCGGTGGATCAGCGGCGGCGGTGGCCGCTGGGCTCGTGCCCATGGCCCACGCCAACGACGGCGGTGGTTCCACGCGACTGCCAGCGGCCTGGTGTGGCCTCGTGGGGCTCAAGACCACCCGCGGGCGCGTGCCCAACCCCGACACGGTGTCGCGCCTGATCTCCGAACTCGTGGTGACCACTACGGTTCGCGACACCGCGGGACTTCTCGATGCCGTGCAGGGCAGCACGCCGGCCGACCTCTATCAGCTCCCCTCGCCCGAGCGCCCGTACCGCGACGAGGTGGGCCGCGACGTCGAGCCGCTCCGGATCGCCGTGCTCGTCGCCGACGGCGCCCACCAGGTGGACGCCGAGTGTTCCTCGGCGGCGCGATCTGCCGGTGAGCTGTTGGCCCAGATGGGCCACGACGTGTCGGAGGTGGGCGATGACGTGCTCCTCGGCGGCGAGAGCAGCGTGAACGGGCGGCTCTGGATGGCAGGGCTCACCCGACGGGTACAGCACCTCGGCCAGATGGCCGGGCGGCCGCTCACCGAGGACGAGGTGGAGCCCTACAACTGGGCTGCCGCCCAGCGCGGCGGGGCCATGACCGCAGCCGAGTGGGTCGAGGCCGAGGAGGACCAGCAGGCCTGGGTGCGCAAGGTGTTCGCCTGGCTCGCCCCCTACGACGTGCTCGTCACTCCGACGGCGGGATGCCCGGCACTCACCACCGAAGAGCTCACGCCGCCGGCTGACACGCCGTGGAAGATCTCGAAGACCTACGCCCGGATCGGGCTGTTCACGCTCCCGTTCAACGTGACCGGTCATCCGGCGATCTCACTCCCGCTCTACGAGAGTGGTGCCGGACTGCCGATCGGGGTGCAGTTCGTTGGTGGGTTCGGGCGCGAGGATCGGCTGATCCGCCTGGCCGCCCACCTGGAGCAGGCGCTGCCGTGGGCAGGACGCCGGCCGATGGTGCACGCCGCAGCCTGAGCCGACCAGCGCCGTCGCGCGTGGCCCGCCCTATCCGGCGGCTACTCGCCGGTGAAGTTCGGCGCCCGCTTCTCGACGAAGGCGGCGATGCCCTCTTGACCGTCGTGGCGGCCCATGGCCGCGGCGATCGTCACGCCCTCGAACTCGCCTGCTTCCTCCAGCGGTGACTCGTAGCCGGCATAGACCACGCGCTTGGCCTGGCCGAGCGCCCATGACGGCCCATCCGCCAGCATCTGGGCCAACTTGGCGGTCTCAGCGTCCACCTCGGCGTCGGGCACCACGCGGTTCACCAGGCCCCAGCTCTCGGCTTCGGCCGCCGACAGCACCCGGTTGGTGAGGGTGAGGTCGAGCATGCGGCGGAGCCCGATGTGGCGAGCCACGAAGTAGGTCGAGGTTCCGTCGGGGGTCACGCCAGCGCGGGTGTAGGCCATCGTGAACTTCGCTGACTCTCCCGCCACGACGAGGTCGAACGCGCTCGTGATCGACAATCCGGCCCCACCGGCGGCGCCCATCACGCCGGCGACGAACGGCTTCGGCGTGCGGTTCATCTTGTAGATCCCGCCGTGGAAGTCGGTGAGCATGTCGGTGGCCAACCGGGGCAGCCCCTCGCCGGCTTCGTTGAACTCCTTGAGGTCGCCACCGGCACAGAACACCTTGCCCTCGGCGGTGACCGACACGGCCTTCACTGCGTTGTCGAACTCGATCTCGAGCATGACCGCTCGCAGATCACGGGAGAACGCGGGATTGACCGCATTGGCCCCCTCGGGCCGGTTGAAGCGCACGTGCGCGACACCGTCGCGCACCTCGTAGTCGATGGTGTCGAGATCCATGGCCGTCACCCTAGTTGTGGGCCACGACCCACTCGCCAATGCGAGTGCGGGCGGCGTCAGACCCGGACGAGCAGCGAGACGGCGTAGCCGTTGGCGTTGTCGCCGGTGACCGTGGCCAACTGCTCCTCCCAGCCGTCGGCGAACACCCCGTCGCTCGCCAGGGTCAGCTCGGCCAGTTCCGCAGCGCTGTCGCCGTAGCGGGTGTCGGCGTAGACCTGTTCGGCGTCGGCGCGGGGCAGGGCGAGCTGGCTCGTCTTGATGGCGTTATCACCGTTGCTCGCGCCGTCGATCGTCTCGTAGACCTCGAAGTGACAGTGTGGCCACCGCCCGGGGTAGCACCCCGGGAACACGGTGGTGAACGTGATGCGCCCGGCGTCGTCGGCGGCCTGCAGGCCACGGAGGAAGTTCTGGTCCTCGATCTGGTAGACGGAGTACAGCCCGTTGGCCGCGTTCTGCCACAGGTAGATGGCGGCGCCGGGCCGTGGATCGCCCGTTGCTGCGTCCACCACGGTGAGGTTGAGGGTGGTTTCGATACCCTCTGCGGTCCCGCTCAGCTCACCGATACTCGAGCGGATGTCGGGCCGAACCACGCCGTCGATATCGAGCACGTTCGGGCCGTTGGTGCCGTCGGCCGGGAACGGGCCCGCTGTCTCGTCTGGGATCTCGGCTCCGGGGCTGGCTGCCGGCTCGGGTGGGGCGGTGCCGGTCGTGTCGCCGGCATCGGTGGCGCCAGCATCGGCGGCCGTGGTCGATGACGTGCCTGCGTCGGTGGCTGTGCCGTTCGACGCGGTGGATGAGGGTGCCGATGCATCGGGGCTGGTCGAGCCGGCGTGGTCGGTACTGCACCCGATGGCGAGACCGGCGAGGCCCGCTGCGCCCACCCATTGGAGGGCGCGACGCCGGCCGACGAGCCGTTCGAGGTCGGGGGCCAGGCCGCCGAAGTCGGCGGGGGCAGGATCGGTGGTGTGCATACAGCCAGTATCGACCGGGAATGTGAAGGAACCGTGAGCGCCCTCGCGGCCCCGGCCTGACCAGCACCGGACGCCGTCAGACGATGCGGCTCCCGCTGTTGCCCCAGTACTCGTCGCGAAGGATGCGCTTGTACAGCTTCCCGGTCGGTAGTCGAGGCAGCTCCGGGCGGAAGTCGATCGAGCGCGGCACCTTGTACCGGGCGATGTGCTCTTCGGCATAGACCATGAGCTCACGGGCCAACTCATCGGTTGCCTCGACGCCGGCCTCGGGCTGGACCACTGCCTTGACCTCTTCACCGAGATCAGTGTTGGGTACGCCGAAGACGGCGACGTCGGCCACCTTCGGGTGCATGATCAGGCAATCCTCGATCTCCTGGGGATAGATGTTCACGCCGCCGGCGATGATCATGAACGCCTTGCGATCGGTGAGGAACAGGTACCCGTCCTCATCGACGTAGCCAACGTCGCCGAGGGTGGTCCAGTACGGATGCTCAGGGTGCTGGGAGCCCCGGGTCTTGTCCGGGTCGTTGTGATACTCGAACACCTGCTCTTCGCGTTCGAAGTAGATCGTGCCGGGCTCACCGGCTGGCAGCTCGTTGCCTTCGTCGTCGCAGATGTGGATCACGCCGACGAGCGCCTTGCCAACGGTGCCGGGGCGCTCCAACCACTCATCGGGGCCGCAGAAGACGAAGCCGTTCACTTCGGTGCCGGCGTAGTACTCATTGATGATCGGCCCCCACATGTCGAACATCTGCTTCTTCACCTCCACCGGGCAGGGGGCCGCGGCGTGGATCGCCACCTTGTGGTTGCTCCAGTCGTGACCCTGACGCTGCTCCTCGGGCAGCTTGAGCATTCGGGAGAACATCGTGGGCACCCACTGCGAGTGGGTGATCTCGTACTGATCGAGGTATTGAAGGGCCAGTGCGGGATCGAATTTCTCCATCACCACCACCGATGCGCCGAACGACTGGAACGACGTGGTGAACCCGAGCGGGGCGGAGTGATACATCGGCGCCGGCGACAGGTACACCGCGTTCTCGTCGGCCTGGAAGAGCATCTGAGCGAGCAATGCCACCGACGACACGCCCGCCGGATCGTCGATCTGGAGGCCGTTCAGCGGCCGCTTGATGCCCTTCGGGCGGCCCGTGGTGCCAGAGCTGTAGAGCATGGTCTCACCCCGGGGCTGGTTCTCGAGCGCCTCGGCCGGGAACTGCTGCAGTGAGGTTTCGTAGTCGTCGAAGCCCGCAACGGAGCCGTCGACGGCCAGCAGCACCTCCACGTCGGGGGCGAGTGCGGGCACCGGCTCGATCAGTTCAGCCATGGCGGCGGAGGTGAACAGCGCCTTCGAGGCGGAGTCCTGCAAGACGTAGGCCGTCTCGTCGGGCTGGAGGTAACGGTTGATGGTGGTGTAGTAGAGGCCCGAGCGCGCCGCGGCCCAGAACGTCTCGAAGTAGTGGATGTTGTTCTCCATGAAGATGGAGACGTGGTCACCAGGGCGCAGGCCAGCGGCCCACATCAGCTGGGCGAGCTGGGCCGACCGGGCGTCGAGTTCGGCGAAGGTGAGCGAGGCGCCAGAGCCGGCCATGATCACGGCCGGCTTGTCAGGAGTGGTTTCGGCGTAGGTCCCGGGATACATGGCTGCTGGTGGCCCCTTCAGGTCTCGAGCGGGCTGGATGGTGGCCCGAGGGTAAACGCCGCTACGGGCCTGTGTCAGGTCCGCCTCAGCCGAGGGCGATGGCCACCGGCGATGCGATCGCGAGCAGCAACCCCAGACGCTGGCGCCCAACCGCTCGTTCGCCGAACACGAGCCACGCCAGGGCCACGGTGGCCACCGGGTACAGCGACGTGAGAACCGACACCACGGCGAGCGAACCGTTCAGGGTGGCCCACAGGAATCCGAGATTCGACCCGGTGTCGAGCAGCCCGGCGAGGGCCACCAGGCCGACGGTCTCGGCTCGCCACCGGCGGTCGGAGGGCTCGCCGCCCCGGGCCGGGCGAGTGCCATCGGGGCCGCGACGACGCACGACCACCTGCCAGACGACGAGCAGTGGGATCGCAGTCACGAGGCGGGCACCCACCACGGGCCACGGCACGGCGTCGGGATCGGTCAGGTCGAACAAGATGTAGAACACCCCGAAGGCAACGCCGGCCACGAGCGACTCGATCACCACGGTTGCGGTGACGGGCGAGTCGTCCACCTGCCGGTCGGCTGCTGAGGCGAGGGCGATGGCGACGAGACCGATCGCAAGGCCCGCCGCCACCAGGAGCGTGAGCCGCTCGCCGGTGGCGATACTCCACAGCGCAGGCACCACGGCTGCAGTGAGGGCAGTCAGCGGTGCCACCACGAACATGGGCCCGGCGGCGAGCCGTCGATAGAGGAAGATCAGCCCCGCGGCCCCGAACACGCCGGCGATCGCCCCGATGCCGACGTCGGGCCACGACATCGGCGTGCCCCACAGCACGGCCGTGATCGTGATCGCCACGAGGCCGACGAGATGCGCACCACCGAGAACCGCCACGACCGGCGCCCGCCGGGTGGCGACTCCGCCGCAGAAGTCGCCAGCGCCGAACGCCAACGCGGTCACGATACTCACCAGGATGACCACGCAGATGTCCCTTCACGTCGATGATTGGGGCTGAATGGGCAATGATCCCGGGATTGGCCCCTATCGACGGGCGAAACCTTCCTGGGAATTCCACTCACAGGGGCATCCTGGCCGCGCAGCGTGCTGTAGATTACCCGGGTCGTGATCGATCGGTTCTTCGCCCTCCCCCGGAGCCAGCAGTTCGGCGCCCTCGTCATCGCGGGCGTGTTCGTGTTCATGCTGGTGGCCTCCGTCATGCTCGGAACCCGTTCGAGCCCCAACGATCCCACCCAGTTCGTGATCTCCAACGGTGCCCCAGGGGCCGCTGGTGACGACTCGATGCGCTCCGGTTCCGCTGGATCCTCCGACGGGCTCGACCCTGATGCCCCGGCGGTCACCACGGAACTGCCGACCACGTCGACCTCGACCACCACCACCACGATCACGACGACCACCGAGACCACGGTCGCCACCACCCAAGCCCCTCGTCCAACGGCTGCGCCCACGACGACGGCTGCGCCAACAACGTCGTCGAGCGAGACCACCGTCGCCGATTCCACGTCGTCGACTGACACCACCGACACAACTGTGGAAAGCACGACCACTACCGTGGAAAACGGCTCGACCACCACGGTGGAGTCGACCACGAGCACGTCCGTCACGTCGTCGACCACGGAGTCGACCACCACCACGTCGTCGACCTTGGTTGGCGACACCGGAAACGGTGGCTGATCAGACCGGCTGAACAGGCTGGTTCACAGGAGCCGGCCTGCCTGGCTGCCCCGGACCGACCTCGTGCCGTCAGCGGGAGGCGTGACCCCGGGCTTCCTTGGCCAGTGTGCGCAACTCGGCCCGTTCGTCATCGCTGAGCACGTCGAGATCGGTGGCGTGGAGCTGGTCGGTCATCGCCTCGATTCCCTCGCGGGCGTCCGCGAGGTGGCTCACGTCGGGGTACGGCTCGGGCCAGCCGAAGAACTCGGCGTTCCAGGTGCCAGCCGGCCCACTGAGAATGGCGTCGAGGGGGCCCATGCCCGATGCCTGCACGGCCACGGCGTGGCGGCCGAAGCGAAGCTCGCGCATCGTCTGGGCCAGCTGGAACGTGCGGGCCGGTCCGGCGGCCGGGAGGTCCTGATCGCGCCAGCCGACGAAGGTCGGGGCGCCGAGCGGGCTTGCGGTGGTGACCACCTTCTCGAGAAGTTCGCCCAGGCGGGCCGTACCGGCGAACCCGTCGAGCTTCTCCTCACCCCACTCCTGGCAGATGCCGGCATAGATCTTTGCCCCGTCGGTGGGGGCGATGCCGGCCCGGCCCTCGGTCACCATCTGGCGCATCAGGCCTGGCTCCCAGAAGTGGGCGGCCGCCACCACGTTGTCGACCGGGCAGTCGCCGAGCACGCCAAGGCGTCCCACGGCGTAGGCGGCCCGACCCGGTGGCATGCCGCGCGCCTCCGCCTTTTCGAGCGTTGATGGAGCCATGAGCCACTCCATCGCCAGCATTCCGATCGATCCCCGCATACTCCGGGCGACACTGAGGCTGTCCATGAGCGGGACGCTAGCCACCAGTGCGGCCACCGGCGAATCTGACCCGACCTCCCCATCGATGTAGCGTCGAGCCATGCTCGACTTCGTTCGACCGGCGGCCCGAATCGACGATTCAGCCATCACCTGGCGCCAGTTCCCCGGCTACGACGGCCTGTACTTCTGGGTTCTCGGGGTGAACGAGTTGCGTCAGCAGGTGGACCTCTACTTCCGACTGGCGCCTGGCGCCCGCTGTCCGAGTCACCGTCACGTTGGCCCGACCGACACGTTGGTGGTCGAGGGCATCCAGCGAACGTGGGCCCAGGCCGGTGACGGCTCCTGGCACCTGGAGGCCGAGCGGCCGCCGGGTACCTTCGCCGCCAACGAGGGCGATCATCTGCACTCCGAGGAGGGCGGGCCCGAGGGCGCGATCGTGAAGCTGTCGATGAGTGCGGTCGACGGTGTGATCTGGGAGACGCTGGACGACGAGGGAACGGTGATCGAGGTGACCACGCTCGCCGACTTCATGCGGGCCCTCAGCCGCCAGGTGGCGCCGACCAGCGTCTGACCACGGCAAGGGCTTCGGCCAGTGCGAGATCGGCCTCCGGAAGATCCCGGTGGTAGTGCCATGCGTGCCACAGACCAGGCCAGACGTCGAGTGAAGCCAACACGCCGCTGAGGCGGGCGCGGCGGGCAACGCGGACGGCGTCGACGAGGGCGCTGTCGTTGCCTCCTGCCTGGATGAACAGCGGTGGGAGACCGGCCAGCTCCGCCCAGAGCGGCGACACCCGGGGATCACCAGGATCGAGCTCACCCCGGTAGGCGTCGCGTAGCCAGCACTGTTGTTCCGGCCCGGTGTCGTCGAGGGGGTGAGGTGCGGCCGGCGTGATGCCGGCGCGGGCGTGATCGAGATGCGGGCTGAACATCACGAGGCCACTCGGGGCGCGGTGCTGTTCCTGGTGGGCGGCCAATGCGACACTCAAGGCCATGTTGGCTCCGGCCGAGTCGCCCCCGAGGATGAGTGACCGACTCGCCGGGGTGCGCGACGACACCTCGGCCCACACCGCCCGGCAGTCGTCGAGGCCCGCGGGGTGGGGATGCTCGGGAGCGAGGCGGTAGTCGATCGACACCACGTCGACGCCTGCCGCGAGCCGTTCGGTGATCGGCAGTGCCGTCTCTGGCGAGCCGAGGGCGTAGCCGCCGCCGTGGCAGTACACGAGCAGCGGCCGGACGGGCTCGCCGCCCGGTGGCCATGAACCGGTGACCAGACAGCGGACCCCGCCGATCGTCACCTCACGGTGCCCGCACTCCTCGGCACTCGGGTCGCCGTCGAGCCACGCGTCGTGAACCTGTCGGCGCCACGCCCCGACGGCGGTGGCGTCGTCCATGGCCGGCATCGCCAGATGCCCGGTGCTCGGCCGGGCGAGCCGCGCCTGTGCCGCAGCCGACAACGGGCCCCATCCGGCACCGGCGGTTGGTGCAGTGCGGGAAGCGGCCGGCTCGTCGGCGGGTGACGGTGACGTCATGGGCCGATGCTACGAGGGCTCGCCGGGGCCACGGGGGCTGGAGCGGTCCCGGATGATCTGACGCCCGATCTGATCTGCGAGGCGGGTGGTCTCGGGAAGACGGAACCGAGGGCACAACGCAAGCACCAGCCGTCGGGCCGATTCGACGTCGACGAGATGACCGGGCGAGACATAGACGGGCTTGACCCTGGATCGGGTGCGCACTGCGCTGCCGACCACGACACCGCGGTCCACGATGTCGGCCCACTCCCCTCGGTCAGGGCCAACTGCGCCGTGGGTTCCCACGAATGCCGCTTTGGCGCACCCGATCGTGGCGATGCCGGTCACAACGCCGAGGTGGCTGGCCAGGCCGAATCGTTCCGGGTGGGCGTACCCGTGGCCGTCGGCAACGATGAGCGGTGGAGGTTCCGCCAGCCGGGCCACAGCCTCGAGTAGCAACGGAAGCTCCCGGAACGACAACATCCCTGCTCGGTAGGCGGTGTCGACCCGACCGCTGGCCGTTGCCCTGTCCTGGACCGAGAAGTCTCCGGTGTCGATCACAACGGCCACGGCAACGGCCGAATCGTCGGGCCCCGGGCCGTAGGACACGTCGACGCCACAGGCCACGACGGGCAGCGACGGGAACGGCTGGAGCTCGACGAGGGCCGCCAGCCGCTGTTGCTCGGCGACGGCCTCGTCGTCGGAGCGAACCGGTGTTGCGTCCGGTTGACGGCCCTGTCGATCCACGATCCGACCCTAGGGCAGCGCTGGGGGTGGAGATTGTCGGTTCGATGGCGGCTGTGCTAACCCCGGAGCATGGACTTCGCTGCGAACCCGGACCACGAGGCCATCATCGAGGCCGTCGACAAGGTGTGTGCCCAGTTCGATGACACGTACTGGGCCGAGCGCGACGAGAAGCACGAGTTCCCGTGGGACTTCTACCAGGCCATGGCCGAGGGCGGCTGGATCGGCATCGCAATCCCCGAGGAGTACGGCGGTGGAGGTCAAGGGATCACCGAAGGCGCCCTGGTCCTGAACCGCGTTGCCGCCTCGGGCGCCGCCATGAACGGCTCGACCGCGATCCATCTCACGATGTTCGGGCTCAACCCCGTTGTGAAGTTCGGCAACGACCAGCTCAAGGAGACCTTTCTCCCCCGCGCCGCCGCTGGCGACTTGCACGTGGCCTTCGGCGTGACCGAGCCCGACGCCGGCACCGACACCAGCCGCATAACCACCCGCGCCATCGAGGACGGCATGGGTGGTTGGATCATCAACGGGCGCAAGATCTGGACCTCCAAGGCACTCGAGTCGGAGGTGGTCCTGCTGCTCGTCCGCACCGACGGCGAGCCCGGTGAGGGCTTTGGTGGCCTCACGCTGTTCCTGGCCGATCTCGATCCCGAGTACGTCGACATCGCCCCGATCCCGAAGGTGGGCCGCAACGCGGTGGCCAGTTGCGAGGTGGCCTACGACGAGCTTCCTGTCGAAGGCTGGAGGATGGTCGGCGAGCGCGGGCGCGGCTTCCAGCACATCCTGCATGGGCTGAACCCCGAGCGGATCCTGCTGGCCGGTATGGCCTGTGGAATCGGCGAGGTGGCGCTGAAGCGGGCGGTGACCTACGCCAAGGACCGCTCGGTGTTCGGCCGCCAGATCGGAGCCAACCAGGCGATCTCGCATCCGCTGGCAAAGGCGCACATGCAGCTCAACGCAGCGTTCACGCTGATGATGAAGGCGGCCTGGCGCTACGACAACGGGCTCGAGTGTGCCGAGGAGGCCAACACGGCGAAGTACCTCGCTGCTGAGGCCAGCTTCTTTGCCGCCGACCAGGCCATGCAGACCCACGGTGGCCTCGGGTACGCCTCGGAGTACCACGTGGAGCGGTACTGGCGTGAGGCCCGACTGCAGCGGCTCGCTCCGGTGAGCCAGGAGATGACCTGCAACTTCATCGCCCAGTCGGTGCTGGGTCTGCCTCGCAGCTACTGATCTGTTGGGCCGTTACTGGCCGATGCGTGGCGTGAGCACCGTGCGGCGGGTGACCAGGGCCACCCATATCGCAACGAGCCCGGTCACGATGCCCGGTACGAACGGTGGCCAGTAGCGGAGGGCGTCGAGCCAGGTGCCCCCGTCGAACGATGCGAGCCAGAACCAGACGCCGATCTCGGTCAGCGCGAGGCCACCGACGCTCAGCGCCGGGTGGAGCGCTCCTGGTTTCTGGTGCCCCACGAGCAGGGCGAAGGTCACCGACGCCGCCGGGATCAGCCACAACGCAACCGCGATGAACCAGATACTCAGCGCGAAGAGCACTCCAGCCAGGCCGGCGAACACCGTGACGACGAACGCGGCGCCGAGCGCGACGGGCGGCACCGTCCAGGCGAAGGCCGCCGGAATCGGCTGCTGGCCAACGGGTGGCGGTGGCGGTACTGGAGAGGTCTGTGCGATCTGTCCGTCCATGATTTGAGCGTATGCTCAAACTGGTAGGCAGGCAAGGAGAAGTTGACCGATCGCTCAAACTTCTGGGTCGGGGCCGTGCGGTGCCTCGCGCCGGATCCACTCCAGGTCGTCGGGGCTCCTGAGATCGACGAGCGGGCCCCAGCGCCTGAACGGCCACTCGCTGGCCGGCTCGTCGACCAGCCGCTCATCTCGGGGCGGCCGGCCCGACGGGTCGTCGCTGATGTCACCGAGCAGGAACGCTCGGCACGGAGCGCACAGCTCGCTCACGTCGCGTGGCCGCTGCCCGCAGCGATCGCAGCTGATGACGTTCATTTCGTGCTGCCTCCCGGCTCCAGTATTGTCGTCGGTGGCGGAATGTGGCGAGTGGGCGCGAGCGTGCGGGACCAAAGACGGGGAAGGCAGTGGCGCCGACGCGCCCCGCTGGCTGTAGGCATGGTCGTGGCGGCGCTGGTCGCAGGCCTCCTTGCCGTGCCGTAGTGCTCGCCCGGCCGTCTCGCCTGGAGGCAGCGCGGCGGCCTGGTCCGTCGCTACTCCCCCAGGCCGAACCGCATCCTGGGCCGGGCGGCCTCGCCGGTCACGACGTACTCCGATTCGGCCTTGGCCGAGGCGAAGATGCCCTTCGCCATCAGCGACGACTCCGCCTTGCGGCGCACCTCGTAGATCTCGGCCCGCACCGCATGCACGGTCGCCGACTCCGGGTCGGCTGAGGCTGCGAAGTCGGCCAGGTGGCAGGCAAGGCGCAGGTCGCCCTCCTCGGCCAACGCCCGAGCCCGCTGAACCAGTGCGTCGGCCCCGCCTGCCAGGGCGGCCACCTCGGCGCCGAGGGCGCCGTCTGGTGCCGGCTTGAGCCGCGACGGTGTGCCGTCGTACCAGCCGCCGTAGAGGCGCCAGATGTTGCGCACGACGAACTCCGGCTCGTCGTACAACGGCCGCAGATATGGCAGTTGCAACGTGGCCTCGTCCACCCCAACGCTGTGCACGATCTCGTCGAGCGTGGCCCCCGAGTTCATTGCGTCAATCACGTCGGCCACCAGCACCTCGAGGGTGGTCGCCACGACATCGAGACAGGTCGCAATGCGCTCGCGGCCCGCAATCGGCAGCCCGTGGGCGGGCACGAACAGCTCAGCCCCCACGGCGGCCATCGCCCGCAGCGACGCCGCCCACTCCATCGGGTAGCGCTGCACCTTCTGGGGGTTACCACAGTTCGGGAAGTTCCAGATGAACTGGTCGCCGGCACAGATCATCGAGTGTTCGGGGATCCAGGTCCAGGTGTGATCGTCGGTCTCGCCGAGGGCGTGGCGGAACTCGAACGTGGTCGAGCCGATGGTCTCGGTCAGCGTGTCGGCGTACTCCACGTCGGCTCGCAGCGTGTCGGGGTCGAGGAAGGTTCGAGTTGGTGCTGCGGCGTCGTCGGGCCGTCCCCGCGGTGCACCCCCGAACTGCCGGAGGTTGATCACCCGGTTGTAGCCGTCGGTCATGGCGTAGCGATCGAGCCGCCGGTTCACGTTCTCGTGGCCGATCACCTGGGGCATGGCGTGGGAACGGGCGGTGGCGTCGGCGGCCACGGCCGGCGAGCCGCCCACGTGGTCGAGGTGGCCGTGGGTGTACACGACCGAGTGGATCGGCTCGGTGCTCCAGGAGCGGAGCGCGTCGACGACGGCGGGGCCCGTCTTGCGCCCGCTGGTGTCGAACACCACCAGGCCGCCGTTGGTACGAACGGCCACCATGTGGCTGAACGATTCGACCAGCGCCACATCGTCGGAGAGCTCGCTCAGCTCGCCGGTGATGCGGTTGACGGGCTCGTCGGCATGACCACTCTCGATGATCCGGGTCGACAACTCGATCGGATGCTCACTCATCGGGCGATGATCGTGGCGTGGAGCGGTCAACGCAAACGGGCCATCACCGCCCGGATGTGACCACCACGCCCTGGTCGACGAGATCGTCGATCTCGCCCGGGGAGTACCCGAGGTGGCCGAGCACGGCCTGGGTGTCGGCTCCGAGGCCATTGGCCTGGCCCCGAGCCCCGGGCATGGCGCCGTCGATGGCGATGCCGGCTCCGGGAAGGAGGGCGCTGCTGCTGCCGTCGCTCGGGGCCTGCAGCAGGCCCCTGGCCTCGGCGTGGCCCTCGCCAACCACCTCCGACACCGACCGCACGGCAGCGGCTGGCACCCGTCGGGCCACGAGCCGGCGTTCCCACGCCACTGCGGTGTCGGTCATCAGCACCGCGCTCATCCTTGCTCGAGCTGCATCGACCACCTCAGTATCGGCTCCGGGCATCGCGAGCGAGGTGTCGTCGGCCAATGAGTCCAAGCCGAGTTCGTCGCAGAAGCGCACGAAGTGGCTCACCTTGTTCGCGGCCACCATCAACAGGCCGTCGGCTGTCTCGAACGCTCCCGAGGCGGCGGCACCGCTGAAGGCGTCGTTGCCGGTGCGGGGAGGATCACCTGCGCCGGCCGCCGCCCGTACCACGGCACCGATGTTCAGCATCAGCGCAGCGTCGAGCATGGTGACGTCGACCCGAACGGCCCGCTCGGTGCGGTTTCGTTCGAGGATACCGGCGAGCAGGGCGAAGGCGAGGAGCATCCCCGAGCCGTAATCGACGTAGGGCGACCCGACTTTGGTCGGCGGTGAGTCGACGAACCCGGTGGCGGGCATGATGCCGGACACGGCCTGGACCACGTGGTCGAAACCGGGCCGGTTGGCGTAGGGGCCCGAGTCGCCGAAGGCCGACAACGAGCCGTACACGATGCGATCGTTGACTGTGCTGATCGCGTCGAACCCGACGCCGAGCCGATCGGCGACCCCCGGGGCGAACCCCTCCACGAACACGTCGGCGTCGCTCGCCATGCGCCGCACGATCGCGGCACCAGCGTCGGTGGAGACGTCGATCGCCACCATCTGCTTGCCGGCGTTCTGCGCCGCGAATCCGAGGCCCCCACCCGTGGCCAGGCGAAGCCACTCCCCCTCTGGCGGCTCGACCTTGATCACCTCGGCTCCCAGAACGCCGAGCAGGTAGCTTGCGAAGGGGCTGGCCAGAACCTGGCCGAGGTCGATCACCCGCATACCGGCCAGCGGTGCGGGATCGAGTCCGGATTGGGGAGCCATCAGGGCGATCTTGGTCTCAGCGGGCGGCGGCGTCCAGATGATCGAGCAGGCCGTGCAGCGCCACCCGATACGACGAGGGCCCGAAGCCGGCCACGACGCCCAGGCAGACCGCAGCCAGCATCGATGTATGCCGGAACGCCTCCCGAGCGTGGACGTTCGAGACGTGGGTCTCGACCACCGGGATCTCGATGGCGGTGATCGAGTCGCGCAGGGCCACGCTGGTGTGCGTGTAGCCACCGGGGTTGAACACCACGCCGCTGGCCCACCCCCGGGCATCGTGGAGGGCGTCGATCAGCTCCCCCTCGTGGTTCGACTGTACGGCCTTGATCGAGGCACCGCGCTGGGCGGCGTCGCTGCTGAGCAGCGACACCACGTCGTCGAGTGTTGCCGAGCCGTACACGTCGGGCTCACGCAGGCCGAGCAGGTTCAGGTTCGGGCCGTTGAGCACCAGGATGTGGTGAGCCATCAGCCGATCCTACGCGGGGACCGACGAGGATCGGTGCAGGGTTCGACGGCGCCGGGGCCCTCAATTCAGCGGTGAAGGGGGCGGACCCAGTACCTCGATCCCGTTGGCCCCGCACGCGGCAGCCACTCGGCCCGGATCGATCTCGGACGGGTCGGGAAGAGTCGCAGCAGGAGTCGGTTGTCCGAGGGTGTCGACCATCCGATCGAAGCGGGGCCGACCAGGGCTGGCCGCAGTGACTGTCGAGAACCGTGCAGTCTCGGAGAGAACCTGGAACGTGTGAGGGACCCCTTGGGGAAGGAAGACCGTGGTGCCGGTGGTACCGGTGAACTCGGTGTCGCCGGATTGGAACGCGATCTCCCCGTCGAGGATCACCATGAGTTCGTCCTCGTCGTGGTGAAGGTGGAGGGGCGGTCCGAACCCTCGGGGAGCGACGAACTCGATGGCGGTCATGGCCCCGGTCTCTCCTGGGCGCACCTTGACGGTCGCCAGGTGGTTGAGGAAGTGCAAGTGGTCGCCTTCATCGCGGTCGAGGGCGTAGGGGGTCGTTGGCATCGTGTGGTTTGTGGTCATGGCTCCGATAGTCTCCGCGAGCCTTAAGGAAGCCTTAGGGTTGCGTGCTTGGCTGGCCGAATCGATGCCTCCGCTAGCGTGGGGCCGTTGAAGCGACGAGCCGGGGGGCGAGGGCCGCAATGTCGACCAGCCAGAGGGACGTTCCGCCGATTCGCTTCGCCGACAGCAAGGGCGCTCGGATCGCCTACCAGCAGTGGGGCGAGGGCGATGTGCACCTCGTCGGCGTTCCGCCGGCGGCCCAGAACATCGAGATGGCGTGGGAGTGGCCCGACATCGGGGCCATGTTGGAGCGGCTCGGCCAGTTCTCGATCTACACCCATTTCGACAAGCGGGGCACCGGGAGTTCCGATCGGCAAGGTCGGATCCCGGGGCTCGACGAACGAGTCGAGGACCTCGTGGCGGTCATGGATCACGCCGGCATCGGGCGGGCCCACATCCTCGGGATCTCCGAGGGGGGTCCGATGGCCATCCTGTTGGCCGACTCGTTCCCCGACCGGGTACTCAGCCTGATCCTGCACGGCACCGGGCCCTCGTTGGTTCCAGCCGACGCGACCGCCGAGGAGCGCGAACAGAGCCGACAGGCACGAGACGCCATGATCCGGACCTGGGGAACACCGGAATCGATCATGGTCGACGTGTTCGCGCCATCGATGGCCGACAACGACGCCTTTCGACAATGGCACGAGGTTTACGAGCGACGGGCAAGTACACCGCAGTCGTTGGCCGAGATCTTCGATACCTACGAGGTCGATGTCGTCAGCGAGATACTGCCCCGCCTGGACCTTCCCGTGCTGGTGCAGCACCGCACCGGCGATCAGATCATCCCGGTGGAAGGCGGTCGCCGGCTCGCAGCCTCCATTCCTGGGGCCGAGCTGGTCGAATACGACGGCAACGATCATTTCCAGTATGTGGGAGATGTCGACAGCTGGATGATCGACCTCGAACGGTGGATCACCGGCACCGTTGTCGAGCGGCCGCGAGTCCGGACCGGGCACCCTCGAATCACCGTCCTCGGTCGTTTCGCGGTGGAGGTCGGAGGCACCGAGGTGCCAGCGTCGACGTGGGGCTCACGCCTGGCTCGCCAGCTCTGCAAACGACTGGTGGTGGCCAGAGGCTGGCCGGTCACCAGAGAGGAACTCGTCGACCAGTTCTGGCCCGACGAGACCGACATCAAGCGGCTCAGCGCCCGGCTCTCGGTCCACCTTTCCGGGGTGCGGAAGGTGCTGGGCGGTGGCGTGATCGCCGACCGAGACACCGTTCGTCTGGACCTCGATCACGTGGACGTTGATCTCGAGCGGTTCCACGCTGCAACCGACGACGCGGGGGTCGTGACCGCGTACACCGGCGATCTCCTTCCCGACGACAGGCACGAGGACTGGAGCGCCGCAGCTCGACGTGAAGCCCAGGCCCGGTTCGTGGCCAGCGGGCACCGGCTCGCCGACGGAGCCAAGGCGTCAGGCGATCACGCCACCGTCATCGACCTGAGCGCCAGGCTCATCCACGCCGACCCCTACGACGAGCGAGCCCACCGACTCCGCGTTCTCGCCCATCAGGCCACTGGTGACGAGAGCGGAGCCCGTCAGGCCCACCATGATTGGACCGAGGCTCTGGCCGAGATCGATATCACCGTCCCGCCGCTGGGCCAGATCACCTGAGGCGATCACCCGGGGCGACACCGCGCCGCTACGCAGGTAACGGTGCCGGTCCCCACGAGATGAGCCCCAGCCGGCCCCGCCACGATCGGTGGGCACCGGGCGCGACCGGCTGGGCGATCATCGTCAGTCGAGCTTGGTCACGGTGACCACCGCCACCCGGCCCTGCCAGTCGAACTCGGGGCCGAGGTCGCCGACGCCCTCGATCGTTGGATGGAGGGTCACCACACCGTTCTCGGCCAGGGTCGGGTCGGAACTGGCTGAACCCTCGCCCTCTCCGCAGAATGGCGCCGGCACCAGATCGGCTCGGGCCTCGGTGTTGATCTCGCTGCCGGCGTCGTAGGCCCGCACCGAGATCACCCGGCTGCCGCCGGTGAAGGGCAGGATGCGTGATCGCAGGCCGGCGAAGCCGTCGTTGGTGCAGATGAGCATCGAGGTGAACGACAGGCGCCGCTGCGACGTGGTGATGGTGAAGGTCCGGCTTCCGCCCGGCTCGATGGGGGTATCCCCCGCCACACCCGATCGGCCAAGGTCTGGCTCGTCGATGTCGGCCGTGAGGGCAGCCGCCATCGTGGCCACGTCTCCGTTCTCAGCCAGGCCGGCGAGTGCGGGGGACGCCGGGCGCCGCATCGAGAACACGTCGATTGCGGAGCTGTGGGCGGCCCAGTTGGGAGGCGTGAGGTACTGCCGGTCGGTGAGATTCTCGATCGTCACCTCGTAGGTGGCGGGCGCCGAGTCTCGGGTCACGGTCACCTTGGCCACCCGACGGGCCCAGTCGAACTCGGGGCCGAGGTCGCCGGTTCCCTGAATGGTCCGATGGAGGCGCACCACGCCGCCTTCGGCCAGATCGGGGTTGGACATGGTCGATCCGTCGCCGGGGCCACAGAACGGCGCCGGCACCAGGTCGGTGCGGGCCTCGGTGTTGATCTCGGTGCCGGCGTCGTAGGCGGGCAGGTAGTACGTACGGGAGTGGCCGTCATAGCGGGGCAACCCTTGGCCGTCGAGGCCGGCGAAGCCGTCGTTGGTGCACACCAGCATCGCCGCCAGTGACAGCCGATCCGCCGTGGTGGTCACGTCGAAGGTGCGGCGGGCGCCCGGCTCGATCGGCGTGTCGCCGGCGACACCACTCGTGCCACGACCGGCCTCGTCGATCGCCGCCGTCAGCTCGGCTGCGAGATCGGCAACGCCACCGTTCTCGGCCAGCGACTGCAGCCCCGGACTGGCCGGCCGGCGTCGTTCGAACACCGAGGCCTCGACGTCGTGCACCGCCCAGTTCGGCGGTGTGAGGTACTGGCCGCGGGTGAGGTTCTCCACCGTGATCGTGTAGCGAACACCCCCCGACGCAGGGTCGGCAAGAGCTGCCGCTTCGGCCGCGATCTCAGGCGCGGGCGGTTCGACGGTCGTTGCCCCCGCTGGGGTGGTGACGGCGACGACCGCCGTCAGTGCGAGCGCGCCGATGAGCGCGCGAAGGACGCGTTGCATGATCAGTGGTTCTCCTTCGACGTGGTGGGGTGGCTGATCTCCGACCGAGTGCCGGGGGCCGACCCGGATACCGCTGCTCTTGCTAGCGACCGTTGGCGGCCCCAGGCGAGCGATTGACCCCGACGTTCAGCGCCTCTTCAGATCGGTGAACCGAACGACGTGCAGCCTCATTCTTGGGGTGCCATGAGGCCGAGCGGCGGCTGTCGTGCCCGAAGGTCGACGCGTAGCATGCCGGGATGGCAGCAGAGGCGTCGATGGGTCCACTGGCCGGGCTTCGGGTGATCGAGACCGCCACCGGCGTGGCCGGCCCCTACGCGGGGCGGGTGTTGGCCATGCTCGGCGCGTCCGTGGTGAAGGTGGAGCCCGCCACCGGCGATCCGGCTCGTCAACAGCCGGTCGACGACGAGCCGTTGAGAGGGCTCAGCCCGCTGTTCGTCCACTTGAACGCGGGCAAACGCAACGTGTCGACGATCGATCCCGGATGGGCTCAGGTGATCATCGACGACCGGGTCCGGTCCGAGATCGACTCGGCGCTGCTCGACGCAGAGGCGCCGCTGATTTCGATCACCCCGTGGGGCCTCGACGGGCCTCGCTCTGGCGCGATCGGTGACGAGTTGATCGTGCAGGCCCAGTCGGGCTTTCTGGGATTCAATCGAGATCCCGATGACGTGCCCCTCCGGCTACCGGGGTGGCCGGCCCAGTACCAGGCCGGCGCGCTGGGCGCGGTTGCCGCCCTGGCCGCGCTCCGCGACGGCCATCGCCACGTCGACGTGTCGTGGCTGGCGGCCTTCATGACCACCGTGGAGCTGGCGTATGCCGATGCGCTCCATTGCGAGCGGCCGCGCACGCCGGTCGGCGCCCATCCCCCAACGTCGTTCCCCTCAGGGGCGATCCCGTGTGCCGACGGGTTCGTGGCGCCGGGATCGATCCGGGCGATCGACTGGGAGATGCAGTGCCTGCTGTACGGCCGACCCGACCTGATCGATGACCCCGAGTACTCGCACCGCCAGAACCGGGCTCACCACGTGGACGAGCTGTGGGATGTGATTCGGCCTTGGTACGCCACCCGAGCCAAGCGCGAGATCTTCCAGGAAGCCATCGACACCCCCTGGTCGGTGGGCATGGTGCTCACCCCGACCGACGCGCTGGCCGACGAGCACCTGGTCGCCAGGGAGATGATGACGCTGGCGTCCACCGCTGACGGGCCCACCCAGGTGATCGGCACCCTCTGGAAGGGCGATGGCATCACCGTCGACTCACCCCTCACCGTGTCGGGCCCCGGCGCTGATGGGCCGCCGCCCGCTGCCCCGAGCCCGGTGGGCGACGATCCCGGCAGCCACCTGCGGTCCCTCGCCGACCTGACCGTCATCGAGATGACCGTCGCCTGGGCCGGGCCCTACGTCGGGAACACGCTGGCCCCGCTCGGGGTCGACGTCGTGAAGCTGGAGGCGCAGAATCCCTTCGACGGGTGGCGGGCGCTGCGGCCCTATGACCATGGCATGCGCCCCGGCCAGGGGGCCTACGTCGAGGACAATCGCTTCTTCGACGCCAGTGGCCTCTACAACGCCCTCAACAAGGGCAAGCGCAACTGCGTACTGAGCTTGGCCAGCGAGGAGGGCCGGGCGGTGTTCCTCGACATGGTGGCCTCCGCCGATGCGATCGTGGCCAACTTCTCAGCCCATGTGCTGCCATCGCTCGGGCTCGACTGGCCAACGCTCGAGGCGGTGAACCCTCGGCTCGTCGTGGTGCGCATGCCGGCCTTTGGCACCGACGGTCCGTACCGCGATGTGGCCGGCTACGGCTCGATCGTCGAGGCGATGGGTGGTATCGGCCACCGCCAGGGTTACGAGCGAGAGGGCGCTCGCATCTCCAACATCTACTACCCCGATCCCGTGGCCGGGGTCCACGCTGCGCTGGCGCTGATGGCCGGACTGCATCGCCGTGATCGCACCGGCCGAGGCGGCGAGATCGACCTCTCGCACCAGGAGGCGACGTGGAGCATTCACGGTGACGCCCTGGTGCTCGCAGCATCCGAGGGGCGAGACGTGGGTCGAACCGGCAACCGGATGCCGGGCGTGCCGGTGTCGGGCATCGTCGCGTGTGCCGACAATGCCTGGGTGGCGGTCAGCGGTGAGGCCGCCGTGGCCGAGGTGGTGGCCGCAGCGTCAGAGGTGACCGCCGATGACCTGGTTGCGCAGGTCCGCGCCGCCGGTGGGGACGGCGTACGGGTCTTGGACCCCTGGACCGCACCAGCGGCGGAGCCGGTGGCCGAGCTGCTGGAAACGGTCGACCATCCAGTCACCGGCCCCGTCCGCCACATTGCCCACCCCTTCCTGCTCGATGGCACCCGCCCGGCGGCTCGGGGTCCAGCCCCCCGCTTCGATCAACACACCGACGCCGTGGTCGCCGACCTGGCCGGCTATGACGCCACCCATATCGCAGCGTTGCGAGCCGAGGGCGTGATCGGCGGCGAGCTTCCGCCACCGTCGACGATCGGGCTGCGCTTCACCGCTGATCCGCCGTAGCCCCATCTGCACTGCCGATCGGCGTTCCGCAGTCCGCTCGCCAGGCCATACTGGCCGGCATGAGTGATCCCATCCCTGCGCGGTTCCGCAAGACCAAGACCGGCAAGTGGGCCGTGATGGCACCGATCGCCGACTTGGAGGCTGCCCTCGCTGCCGGCGGCAAGGTCGACGTGCTCAAGAAATCGGGCGACTGGTCCACGTTCCAGGTCGCCTCGCTCGGCAAGCCATTCGACGTTGACGGCGTGCAGATGTGCTACGGCTACGGGCCCGAGGAGGAGGGTGCCGACGACGCTGGTGGCGGCACCACCCAGGCCAGCGGCGCGGCCGGCCCGAGCCAGGGCCAAGGCGGCGGCGAACGCAGTTCGAACGGCGGGTCGCGGCCCCGCCCGCCGCGCCGGGCGTCGACGCCGCCTCCACCTCGTGATGACAGTGAGCCGATGCCCGAGTTCCAGGGCGGTGCCGAGGACGAGTGGCACGAGGGGTTCTGATCCGAGCCCTGCGTGCGGGCGCTCCGATCAGCTGGGCCGAGCCTCATTGCTCGCAGTGAGTGCCCGCGACACCTCCAGGGGGCGCAGACCCGGGGCCGACGACGCCCGACGGGCCGACTTGGCCAGCCAGGCTCGGAGGTCTCCCACCACGTCGACCGACAGCGGCTTGTCGAAGAGGTAGCCCTGCATCAGATGAACACCGAGATCCGAGAGCGCCTTGCGCTGCTCGTCGGTCTCGACACCTTCGGCCACGACGGACAGATCCAACGCCGTGGCCATGGCCACGATCGCCTCGATGATGGCGAGATCAGCGGAGCCCACGTGCATCTCGCGCACGAAGCTCTGGTCGATCTTCAGGGTCTGCACCATGTCGAACTGCTTCACGTAGGCCAGGGACGACTGACCGGTGCCGAAGTCGTCGATCGCCAGGTGCACCCCCATGTCGCGCAGCTCCCGGAGCTCGGCCAGGCTGTCGAGGTGGTCGACGATCACGTCCTCGGTGATCTCGAGCACCAGCTGGTCAGGCCGGAGGCCGGCCCACGACAGCACTTCGGCCACCAGCTCGGGGAATCCACCGTGGGTGAGCTGCTGCTCGGCCACGTTCACCGTCATGCGAAGTTCGTTGGCCTCGGGGCAGAGGTGGTTCCACACCGCGGCCTGGGCGCATGCCTCGCGGAGCATCAGCTCGCCGATCCGCACCATCAGGCGGGCGTCCTCGGCGATGGGAAGGAATGCCGCCGGGCTGATGAAGCCGCGGTCGGGGTGCTCCCAGCGGATCAACGCCTCGAAGCCGTAGAGCCGGCCCGAGTGCACATCGACGATCGGCTGGTACCAGGCCTGGAACTGTTTGGTGTCGACGGCTACCGCCAGGTCGCGCTCGATGTCGAGCCGGTCGGTGAGGATCGACCGCTGGGCGTCGTCGAACACCGAGTAGCCCGATCGTTCCCGCTTCGCCTTGTACATCGCAGCGTCGGCATCGCGCACCAGCTCGTCGGGCGTACGCGTCTCGTTCGGCGTTGCGATCGCCACGCCGATACTGGCCGACACGTGCTGCTGGCGTTCGTTGAGGCTCACGGGTTCGTTGAGCCGCTTCGTGACCTGCCGGGCGATCGACACGATCGATTCCTCGCTGGCCAGACCGCGAGCGATCACGACGAACTCGTCGCCACCGAGACGTGCCACCACGTCAGTGCTGCGCGTCGCCGCCCGGAGCCGTTCGGCCACGATCTTCAGCAGGTCGTCACCAACATCGTGGCCGAGCGAGTCATTGATCACCTTGAACCGGTCGAGGTCGAGGAACAGTACGCCGAACAGCGAACCGTCGTCGTGGGCCTCGGTGAGTGAGGTCTCGAGAGCTCGGTAGAACTCGGCTCGGTTGGCCAACCCGGTGAGCGGATCACGGGTGGCCTGATCGGCCGCCTCGGTGAGGGTCTGTGACCGCTTCTGGATGACGCCTCGTTGCCAGGAGGCAACGGCCGTGGCCCCACAGGCGGCGAAGAAGCCGACCGACACGGCCTGCACCACCGAGCGGGCCGATACCACCCCACCGGAGTAGATCAACGCCAAGCCGGCCGCCATCGACAGAAGCCCACCAGCCAGGACGACGGCCGGGGAATGGAAGAGCCGGTGCTCAAGCATACCGAGCACATGAACGGCGGGAAGTGGGGTCGGCTTTACGCTTCCCGCTGAGTCTGGGCCGAACGAACCGGGCCCGATTTCCCGTCCCGGTTCGCTCGCTCGGCCGGGAGCAGGGCCAACTGCTCACCCGCCTCTGCCCTGAGCTCCTCGTGCCAGTGGAACCGGCAGAGGAGTTCATAGCTCACCTGCGGCGGCGTCAGGTCCTCCTCGTCGGCGGTGTCGCCCACCACCTTGAGCGCCCCCGAGTAGACCTGGCGACCATCCACCAGGCGAGCGTTGTGGGTGGCCCGCTTGCCGCACCAGCAGCGGGCCTCGACCTGGAGCTCGTTGCGCTCGTCCGACAGTTCGAGCAGCCGCTGGGTTGCGGGGAAAAGCGTGCCCTGAAAGCTGGTGAGCAGCCCGAAGGCATACACGTCGACATCGAGTTCATCGACCACCCGGCCGAGTTGATCGATCTGGGCCGGCTCGTAGAACTGGGCCTCGTCGCACACCATGGCGTCGAGCCCGGTCTCAGCCCGGCGGGCGAGAGCCAACGTGAGCAGGTCGAGTCGCTGGTCGACGATCTCGGCCTCGGCAGCCACCCCGAGCCGGCTCGACACCTTGCCGGCCTGCCGGTCGAGTTGCGTGGTGAGGATCACCTCGAGCCGCCGGGAGGTGAGGTTGTGGTGGATCTGGAGAGCCTGCGTGCTCTTCCCGGAGCCCATCGTGCCGAAGAAGAACCGGAGTTTCGCCACCACGACAACGTACAGGGGCATCGCTAAGGTGACAGCGACGTCGGCCCCCGGACCTCGTGGTCCGCCCTCGATCGTCGGCCCGAGCACCGCAACGGAAGACCCCCATGGCATCGAATCCCACCATCATCTACACCCACACCGACGAGGCCCCCGCCCTCGCCACCTACTCGTTCCTGCCGATCATCGAAGCCTTCGCCAGCGCCTGCGGCGTTGCCGTCGAAACCCGCGACATCTCGCTCGCCGGGCGGGTTCTCGCCAACTTCAACGACTTCCTCACCGACGCCCAACAGACTCCGGACGCCCTGGCCGAGCTGGGTGAGATGGCCAAGACGCCCGAGGCCAACATCATCAAGTTGCCCAACATCTCGGCGTCGATCCCCCAGCTGCGGGCCACGATCGCCGAGCTGCAGTCCAAGGGTTACGCCGTGCCCGACTATCCCGACGAGCCGGCCGACGCCGCCGAAACCGACATCAAGGCCCGCTACGACAAGGTGAAGGGCAGCGCCGTCAACCCCGTATTGCGAGAGGGCAACTCCGATCGTCGGGCGCCGGGCGCGGTGAAGGCCTACGCCCGCAACAACCCCCACTCGATGGGCGCATGGTCATCTGACTCCAAGACGCGGGTCGCCCACATGACCCACTCGGACTTCCGCTCCAACGAGCAGTCCACCACCATCGCCGCCGACGGCGTGGTGCGCATCGAGCTGGTCGCCGCCGACGGCGCGGTCACCGTGCTGGCCCCCGAGGTGGCGGTGACCGCCGGTGAGGTGGCCGACGCCACGTTCATGAGCGTGGCGGCCCTTCGCAGCTTCCTCGCCGACCAGGTCGAGGCAGCCAAGGCCGAAGGTGTGCTGTTCTCGCTGCACCTCAAGGCCACGATGATGAAGGTGTCGGATCCGATTCTGTTCGGCCACGCCGTGAAGGTGTTCTTCGCCTCCGTGTTCGATGGATTCGGGGCCGAGCTCGACGAGGCCGGCGTGAACGTCAACAACGGGCTCGGCAACCTCATCAACGCGCTCGACGACATGCCCGAGGCCGCACAGTCCGGGGTGCTGGCCGCCATGCGAGCCGCCCACGACAACGGGCCCGATCTCGCCATGGTCGACTCCGACCGTGGCATCACGAACCTTCACGTCCCGAGCGACGTGATCATCGACGCGTCGATGCCAGCCATGATCCGCACGTCGGGCCAGATGTGGAACGCCGATGGCAACCAGCAAGACGCCCTGGCGGTGATCCCCGACTCCAGCTACGCCGGGGTGTACCAGGTGGTCATCGACGACTGCAAGGCCAACGGCGCCTACGACCCCACCACCATGGGAACGGTGCCCAACGTCGGGCTCATGGCGCAGAAAGCCGAGGAGTACGGCTCCCACGACAAGACGTTCGAGCTGGCTCACGGCGGCACGGTGCGCGTCGTCGACCAGACGGGCGCTGCGCTGTTCGAGCACGAGGTGCAGGCGGGCGACATCTGGCGGATGTGCCAGGTGCGCGACGCCGCTGTTCGCGATTGGGTGAAGCTGGCCGTCAACCGGGCCCGGGCCACGGGCGCACCGGCGGTGTTCTGGCTCGACCGCACGCGAGCCCACGATGCCCAGCTCATCGCCAAGGTCGAGGCGTACCTCGGCGATCACGACACCACCGGGCTCCAGATCGAGATCCTCTCCCCCGTCGAGGCCACCCAGTTCAGCGTCGACCGGATCCGCCAAGGGCAGGACACCATCTCGGTGACCGGCAACGTGCTGCGTGACTACCTCACCGATCTGTTCCCGATCCTCGAGCTGGGCACGAGTGCCAAGATGCTGTCGATCGTGCCGCTCATGAACGGTGGTGGGCTCTTCGAGACCGGTGCTGGCGGGTCGGCGCCCAAGCACGTGCAGCAGTTCGAGGCCGAGAACCACCTCCGGTGGGATTCGCTGGGCGAGTTCCTCGCATTGGCCGTCTCGTTCGAGCACCTGGCCGAGGCCACCGGCGACACGAGGGCGCAGGTGTTGGCCGACGCCCTCGACGCAGCCACGGCCGACCTGCTGCAGAACGGCAAATCGCCGTCACGCCGGGTGAACGAGCTCGACAACCGCGGCAGCCACTTCTACCTCGCCATGTACTGGGCCCAGGCCCTCGCCGCCCAGGACAAGGATCCGGACCTGGCCGCCCGGTTCGGCCCGCTCGCCGAGGCCCTCTCCGCCGCCGAGAGCGCGATCGTCGATGAGCTCAACGGCGTACAGGGCCAGGCCATGGACATCGACGGCTACTACTTCCCGGATGCTGCTCTGGCTGACGCGGCGATGCGGCCGAGCGTGACGTTCAATCAGGCTCTCGCCGACTTCGTCGCCGGCTCGTGACCGGCGAGGTCGACCTCCATCATGTGATCACCGGCGACGGCCAGCCCGTGGTGTTCACCCACGGCTGGCTCAACACCGGTTCGGTATGGGACGGCACCGTCGAGCACCTGGGCTCAGCCGTCCGCAGCCTGCGGTGGGATCTCCGGGGGCACGGCCAGTCGGGGGCGGCCGATCCCGGTTCGTACGAGCGCGTCGACGCCCTGGCCGACCTGACCCGGATGGTCGACGCAGCCGGGGTGCCGGCGATCCTCGTCGGTCATTCACTCGGGGGGTATCTGTCACTGGCTCAGGCGATCGAGCAGCCCGAGCAGGTGGCTGGGCTCGTGCTCGTCGCTGCCGGCCCAGGGTTTCGCAATCCCGAGGCCCGCGAGCAGTGGAACGACTCGGTACGGGCGATCGCGGCCAAGAACGACGATCTGCCCACCGGCGTCGAGCGGCTGTCGATGCACGTCGACTCGTTGGTGCTCGACCGCCTCGGCGAGATCAACGTGCCGGTCGCCACCGTGATCGGCGAACGCGACACGCGCTTCCTGGCTTCGGCCGACGTGTTCGACAAGTACCTCGATGTGCGCCACCGTGTTGTGGTGCCCGATGCTGGTCACATGGTGCACGCCAAGCAGCCGGGCGTGATCGCCGAGGCGGTGCGCACCGTTCTCGCCGCACTCGACTGATTCGCTCCCCGACCCCAAGGAGCCATTCCATGACCCCGGTACTCGACGGCCTCCGCATCGTGGAGGGTTCTGCGTTCGTCGCCGCGCCCCTGGGTGGGATGACACTCGCCCAACTCGGGGCCGACGTGATTCGCTTCGACAACATCGGCGGCGGCCTCGACTTCAACCGCTGGCCCGTCACCGGTGAAGGGGTGAGTCTGTTCTGGACCGGCCTGAACAAAGCCAAGCGGTCGATCCAGGTCGATCTGCGGAACCCCGAGGGGCGTGAGCTCGTCAAGGCACTCATCACCGCCCCTGGTCCTGACAAGGGCATCTTCTTGTCGAACTTCCCCGAGTCGGGCTGGCTGAGCGACGAGTCGCTCCGGGCTGACCGCGAAGACCTCATCTACATGAACATCATCGGCAACCCGGACGAGTCCACTGCCGTGGACTACACCGTGAACCCGGCGTCGGGATTCGCCATGGCAACGGGCCCCACCGGGTCGCGCATGCCGACGAACCACGTGCTACCGGCGTGGGACACCGCCACCGGGCTCACCACGGCGCTGGGCCTCCTCGCCGCAGAGCGCTACCGCACCCGTACGGGCGTTGGTCAGCTCGTGAAGATCTCGCTCACCGACGTGGCCTTCGCCATGGTGTCGAATCTCGGCTACCTGGCCCAGGCCCAGCTCCTCCGCGAGGATCGAATCTCGGTCGGTAACGATCTCTACGGTGCGTTCGGCCGCGACTTCCCCACCCGTGACGGCCGCCGGGTGATGGTGGTGGCGATCTCGGGCCGGCAGTGGCGCAGCCTGGTGGAGGCCACCGAGATCGTCGACCATCTCCCAGCGATCGAGGCCGCCCTCGGGCTCGACCTGAATCAGGAGGGCGACCGGTACCAGGCCCGCGATGCAATTGCGGCTTTCATTGCGCCCTTCATCGCCCGCCACGACCTCGAAGACCTGCGACGGATCTTCGATGAGCACGCGGTGTGCTGGGGTCCGTACCAGTCGTTCGTGCAGCTCGTCGAGGAAGACCCGCGCTGCTCAACAGAGAACCCGATGTTCGCCATGGTCGACCAGCCCGGTGTCGGCCGGGTGCTGGCCCCTCGCACGCCGCTCGACTTCCACGAGATCGACCGCGGGGCGCCCGGACCGGCGCCGAAGCTCGGTCAGCATACAGACGAGGTGCTGCTCGCCGAACTCGGCCTGAGCGAACACGAGCTTGGCCTGTTGCACGACAAGGGCATCGTGGCCGGCCCTGCCGACTGAGCGCCGACGTCTCCTGGTGGCTCCGTCCAGCCGGCTCGCACTCGCTGCCACCGTCTCGATTGCCACCGTCGCGCTCTCGATCCTGATCGGGGGGATTCCCCTCGCCATCGGCCTCGCCGTCGCGTCGATGTGCGCGATCGCCGTGCTGCCCGGCGGGTCGCGTCGATATCTCCTGGCTCGGGTGGTGCGAGTTGTCGGCACGATCGCAGTGGCCATGGCGCTGGTGTGGCTCCTGGTGCACAACTACCCCGATGCGTCCCGCACCGAGCCCGCCGGCGTGGTGCCGGCCATGGAGCGCTACGGCGATTGGGTGGGCGGCGCCCTCGTCGGCGATCTGGGAGACAGCCAGTACTCCGAGACCGTGGGAACGGGCATCGGACGGACCATTCCGATCTCGCTCCAGCTCGTGGCCTACAGCCAGGTGCTTGCGCTGCTGCTCGCGATACCAGCCGCGATCGTCGGTGCCCGCTTCCGGGGCCGGCTCCCGGACCGCGCGCTGCTCACCGTGGCCTTCGGGGCCACCTCGCTGCCGGTGTTCGTCTCGGGGCTGATCCTGATCGTGGTGTTCGGTCTCGGTGGCTTTCCCTTCTTCGGCATCGACCTTGGCGTCGCCGTGCTGCCAACGGGGCGGTACACCCCGATCGGCGACGGTCTCGTGCCCCACATCCGGTCGGTGGTGCTGCCCAGCGTCACCCTCGCCCTGTCCACCGCCGCCACCTACGTGGTGGTGTTGCGTAGCGCCATGGTGGATCAGCTGTCCGAGCCCCACGCCGATCTCGCTCGGGCCAAGGGGGTGCCGCCGATGCGGCTCGTCACCCGCCACGCGATGCGCCCTGCGGCCCCGGCTGCGGTCGCGCTGGTGGCAGCCCAGGCCGGCGGCGTCCTCGGCTTGCTGGTGGTGATCGAGCGCATGTTCCTGATCCCCGGCTTCGGTGACTATGTGCTCGTCGCCGTCGGTCGTCGCGACGATCTCGCCGTGGTCGGCGCACTGTTCGTTACGGCCATCATCCTCGCCGTGATCAACCTCTTCGCCGACGCGCTGCTGCTCGCCATCGACCCTCGCATCGAGAGCTGACCGATCGGCCTCGCCTGCCTTGACGCACAGCGACCCGGCCGGCTGTGATGGCCTGACCGCCGGTGGGGGCCGAGCGGAACGAAGGGGGTCCACGTCATGTTGTCCAGCTATCGCGTGCTCGATCTGACCGACGAGCGCGGCCATCTCGCCGGGTTCATGCTGGCCCAGATGGGCGCTGAGGTCATCGCCATCGAGCCGCCGCAGGGCTCCAGTGCCCGTCGGCTGGGACCGTTCGCTGGCGGTGCGGCCGATTCGGAGCGATCGCTTCACCACTGGGCCTACAACCGCGGCAAGGCGAGTGTCGTGCTGGATCTCGACACCGCCGAGGGCCAAGCCGAACTCCGCCGGCTGGCCGCCGGAGCCGACGTTGTGATCGAGTCTGCGGGACCGGGCGCGATGGCGGCGCGTGGGCTCGGCCCCGACGATCTCGCTGGCCTCAACCCTGCCCTGATCACCGCGTCGATCTCGGCGTTCGGGGTGTCGGGCCCCAAGGCGGACTGGGCCGCCTCCGACCTCGTGCTCCAGGCCGCAGCCGGCAATATGTCGATCACGGGCGACGTCGACCGGGCGCCGCTGCGAGCCGGCGGCACGCTCCCCCAGGCGTTCCACAACGCAGCATCGGAGGCCGCCGGTGCGATCCTGCTGGCGCTGATCGAGCGGCGGCGGTCGGGCCTTGGTCAACACATCGACCTCTCGGCCCAGCAGTCGATGAACCAGTCGACACAGTCGATGAGCCTCGCCACCGTGCTCGACGGAACGGTGACCACCCGCATCGCCGGCGGCGCCACCCTGCAGGGCATCCCGATCCAGCTCATGTGGCCCTGCGCCGACGGCCATGCGTCGGTCACGTTCCTGTTCGGCGAGGTGTTCTCCCGGTTCACCCAGAACCTGATGGACTGGGTGCACGCCGAGGGCTTCTGCGACGAGGCCACTCGCGACAAGAACTGGGTGGAATACCCGATGATGCTGCTGGACGGTCGGGAGCCGGTCGAGGAGTACGAGCGGGTGAAGCAGTGCCTCGCGGCCTTCTTCGCCACCAAGACCAAGGCCGAGCTGCTGGCCGGGGCCATGGAGCGACGGGTGCTGATCACGCCGGTGTGGACCACGGCCGAGGTGGCAGCGAGCGAGCAGCTCGCCTTCCGCCAGTACTGGGAAGACGTGGTGCACCCCGACGGCACCGAGGTGCGCTACCCGGGTGCGTTCGCCAAGCTGTCGGCCACCCCGATGTCGGTGCTCGACCCTCCTGCGGCGCTCGGGGCCGACACGGAGCGGATCCTGACCGAGGCCGAGCGGGCGCCGTCGGTCGTGGTGTCCGAGCCCGACCCCAGCGCATCCGACGACGCCCCCTTGCCGCTGGCGGGGCTCAAGGTGCTCGACTTCATGTGGGCGATGGCCGGGCCGGCGGCGTCGCGGGTGATGGCCGACTACGGAGCCGAGATCATCCGGGTGGAGTCGGTCAACAAGATGGATGCCATCCGCACCCTCGGGCCGTTCCGCGACGATGTGACCGACCCCGAGCACTCGGGTATCTGGAACAACATGAACGCCGGGAAGATGGGCCTCTCGCTCGACATGTCGAAGCCGGGATCCATCGACGTGATCTGGGATCTGATCGACTGGGCCGATGTTGTGCTGGAGTCGTTCTCCCCCAAGGCGATGGCGGCCTGGGGGCTGGACTACGCCTCGATCAAGGCCCGCAAGCCCGGCATCGTGATGGCGTCGAGTTGCCTGATGGGTCAGACCGGTCCGCTCGCGATGCTGGCCGGCTTCGGCACCATGGCGGCTGCCATCTCGGGATTCTTCTACCCCGTCGGCTGGACCGATCGTGCGCCGGCGGGGCCGTTCGGCGCCTACACCGACTACACCTCGCCGCGCTGGCTGATGTGCGCGGTGCTCGCCGCAGTCGAACACCAGCGGGCCACGGGCGAGGGCCAGTACGTCGATCTCTCCCAGGGTGAGGCGGCGCTCCACCTGCTGGCACCGGCCCTCCTCCACCAGCACCAGAACGGCGTGACCTGGGAGCGCAACGGCAACCGCGATCTCGTGTTCGCGCCCCAGGGCGCCTATCCCACGTCCGAGGACGACGGCTGGATCGCCCTGTCGTGCGTCGACGACGCGATGTGGGCCACCGTCGCCGAGCGGGCCGGCCGGAGCGATCTGGCGGCACTCGGCGTCGACGAGCGTCGAGCCCGTCACGACGAGCTCGACGAGGTGATCTCGGCGTGGACGAGCACCCAGACCGGCCTCGATCTCATGCACGACCTGCAGGCGGCCGGGGTCGCCGCTCACGTGGTGGCGAACGCCCCAGAGATCGCTGCCGACCCTCAGCTGACCCACCGGAGCCATTTCGTGGAGGTGCCCCACGCCAAGCAGGGCACCACCATCGTCGATGGGAGCCGCTTCACCATGAGCCGGACGCCAGCCGTTGTGCGAGCCGGTGGGCCCACCTTCGGCGAACACACCTTCGACGTGCTCACCGAGATCCTCGGCTACGACGGGGACCGCATCGCCGAACTGGCCGCCGCCGAGCTACTCGAATAGCTCCATTGCATCTAGGGCCGCCCGGGGGGTTCGGTCGAGAGGTTGGCCGGGCGGACAATCCGCCTCGCTAGAGGCCGGCGATGAAGCCTCGGGTGCGCTCGATGATCGTGGCGGCGATGGCCGGGTCGTGGTCGGGGTGGCTGTCGTCGGTCACCAGGTGCGCCGCAGTGGGATACAGATGGAGCTCGCCTTCGCTACGGGCGGCGAGGTCGTGTGCGGCGTCCAGGTCTTCGGCCGCCCACGGATCGTCGGCGCCCAGGTGGATCTGTACCGACACCGATGACGGCCATCCATCGCCGAAGGCCTGCACCGGCACCACGCTGTGGCACAGCACCACGCCAACCAACCCGGCTCCGCTCTGCGCCAGCTTCTGGGCCGGGAGCGCGCCGAGCGACAAGCCGATCGCCACGGCACCGTCGGCGTACGGTGCGGCCCAGCGAGCGCCGGCCTCCGCGATCTCTCCGAAGCCGATCCCCTCCGCATGGGCCACGCCGCCCTCGACGGAAGCAAAGGTCTGCCCGTCGAACAGATCGGCGAGCCGCACCGTGTGGCGGGGGCCAGCGATGCCCTGTGCGAACGACTCGACGCCAAGGGTGACCCCCATTGCGTGGTGGAACACCAGTAGATCCCTCGTCACCAAAGCTCCTTGACTTCAACATTACTTGAAGTCGTAGGGTCGAGAGCATGACCTCGACCACCACGATCGTTTCCGGCATCGATCCCGACGCCGTCAGGGCCGAGTATCGCAGACGCGATCTCGCATCGCTGTCGGACAACGAACTGGCAGCCGCCGTGGCCGCGGTCGTTAGCGTGCCCCGCCAGCGCGAGGCCAACTCGTTCGTACTCCACGCGCCGCTCGAGCTCGAGGCCCGGGTTGGGTTGTTACCGTCGGTGCGTCCTGGCGATCGGGAGCTTGCCCGGCTCCACCTGGTGGCCCTGGCCTCCAGCTACGAGGCGTCGGGCCCGGCGAAGGCCGACGGCGGCGAGGGTGCCGATCCCATCACGCCAGGCGAGACGGCGGACCCGGTCGGGCACCTCGCTGCCGCACTGGGCGCCGGTGACCTGGACGAGGTGGACCGCACCGCCACAGCAGTGGCGGCGGCCCCGGGGGGTGGACCTCGCCGGGAGCCTGGTGGACACACTTGCACCGTTGTCGGCGGCCGCGGCCCATGCGCCGATCTTCTTGTTCCAGCACGGCCGGCTCGGGCCCCGTACCACGCTGACGACGCGCCTGCTTCGCCCCCTGGTGCGGGAGCTGGCTCGCAACCCGACCTGGCGGGTGCGGTGGTTCGACGACCATGCGCCGACCGCCCCGGGCGATTCGGCGGCCCTCGACGAGGTGCTGCGAACCACGCCGCAACGTGGGCGACCCGAGGCCTACGGGATCCACCCGATCCTGATGCAGGTGGACACCGACCCTGGCCTGACGGGCCGACTCGGTTCCGCGCTCGGAACACTCGACCGGGCCGCGGCCCAGACCGTGTTGCGCACAGCCGCCCGGTCGATGCTCGAAGACGCCCCCGACGAAGCTCCCTACGGATGGTCGCACACGCTCACCTTGCCCCAGGCCCTGCTCGGGCTGGCGGGATCGAGCGCAGCGCCGGACCGGCTCCTGGCGATGGCGGCCACCCATGTTGTGGCGTTTCGTGCGTCGCACTCCTCCGCGTCGTTGCCGGAGGAGTTACCCGACTTCGGCCCGGCCCCGGATCGCACGACCCTCGCCACCCGAGCGGCCACGAGCCACGATGCCCACGTGGTGAAGTACGTGCTCGCCTGTCTCGACACCGCGACCTTCGATCCCCAGCAGGAGTCGCTCTACCTGCACGCGGCCCAGTACCTGCTCGACTGGTGGGCGAAGGTCGGTGACCCGACCGATCCCCTGGCCTGACCGATGGCCGGGCGTCAGCCGATCGCTCGGGTGACGGGCTCGCTTCCCTTCGCCCCGCCGATCCACCCGCCGATGATCGCTGAGAACGCCCCGGCATCACCGCCGGCTCGCATGATCATCAGCGACCCCGGACGGAACTTGGGCACCCGCCGACCGGCGAGTTCGACGGGCAGGCCCTCCTCGATCCCGTCTGCGCCCCGCACGGCCCGGTCACCATCGAGCATGAGGAGCGGATCGAGCTCGGCCCGGAACCGTTCTTTCGTCCATCCGGCTTCGGCCAACACGCGCTGGTGCTCGGGGGTGAGGATGAGCATCGCTTCGTTCGGGAGCTTCGGGTGACCAACCGCCATCAGCTGGGCCGCCAGCGAGCGGGTGAGTGACTCCGGGGTGCGGGAGATCTGATCGACGGCCCCGATCGGACCGTGACCGGCGAACAACGTGACCGCGTTCTGGCCCGGGGCCAACCCGCGCTCAACGCTCAACGGGGGCCAGCCGGGTGGCAGGTGCTCCTCGTCCTCGGCCACACACCATCCGACCTTCGACGGCGCACCGAGCGCCGAGCGGTCGATGCCGTCGACACCGGGGCGGCCGCCGCCCAGATTTCGCACCACGAGTTGAAGGGCCCGCCCGATCGTCGAATTGGCCCGGTTGCCCTGACCGAGGGCGTTCTTCCCCGAGTTCATCCCGATCGCGTTGCGGATCGGGCCGTTCACCACGACGAGTGGCCCCGAGAACCACAAGGTGCACAGCAGCCCGTGGATGTTGAACTCATCGGTGCAGGCCGCCTCCACCGCGGCCAGCACGACGGGCAGGTACTCGGGCTTGCAGCCGGCCATGACGGCGTTGACCGCCACCTGCTCCACGGTGACCTCGACGAGGGCAGGAGGTACGACGGCCACCACCGAGTCGGCGGCCCGGTCGGTGCCCTCGAGCATGCGGAGCACCCGAGCCTCGGTCGGCGGGACCAGTGGCAGCCCGTCGGACCAGCCCCGGTCGAACATCGCCTCGACCTCGTCCTCGGCCGAGGCGAACTCGACGCGTGTGGATCGAAGGCCGGTTGCTCCAAAGCGGACGGCGAGCTCGTCGACGAGATCAGGATCGACCGAACGCGATCCGCAGCCCGGGGCGAAGTCGACCGACGTGGCGGTGAGGGGCCCCGCGTCGACGAACGCAGTCCACTCGTCGCGGGACCAGCCGACGATCCGCGCCTGCTCGGTGCCGTCGACCACACGCACGAGCGTTGGCACCGTCTCGATCTCGTGATGCCACGACATCGCCAGGGCAGTGTCGTCGACCACGTCGATCCCGGCTGGGAACCCGGCGTCATCCTGGCTGTAGACGGTCACGAGATGCTGTGCCGCAAGCGCCTGCAGCACAGGCGCGACGGTCACACAGGTCGGGCAGCCGTGTTTGACCACGGCCACCAGGCCGTCAGGCAACGTCGGCGTTGTGCCGCTGGGGTCCGATTCGGCCACGGCCTGCTCCAATGCTCCACCGGCGGGCTACGAGGCGCCGGAGGCCTCCGCGATGAACAGCGGGATCTCCCGGTCGGTCTTGGCCTGGTACTCGGCGTAGTTCGGGAACACCGCCACGGACCGATCCCACCAGGCAGCTCGCTCCGCGCCGTCCGCGAGCCGTACCACGGCATCGAAGGGGGCGGGGCCGTCCTGGATGGTCACCTTCGGATCGGCCATCAGGTTGTGGTACCAGCCGGGGTGGGCCGGAGCCCCGCCCTTGGAGGCCACGATCGCATAGGCCCCGTCGTGCTCGACACGCATCAACGGCACCTTGCGCACCTTGCCCGACTTGTGGCCAACGGTCGTCATCACGATGATCGGGATTCCGGTGTCGCGCAGGGTGTTGCCCTGCTCGCCGTTGGAGCCCTCGTAGAGCTCGACCTGTTCCCGGACCCAGTCCCACGTGCTCGGTTCGTATTCACCCTCGATTGGCATGGCGCGACTCTAGCCCGGGGCTGATCTGCCGATCTCACTGAACCGATCGAGGCGGCGCAGATCGGGAACCGCGACGGCGAACACCGCCACCACCACGAGGGTGGCCACGCCCGAGATGACGATCGCCGGCACGAGGCCGAACAGTTCGGCCGTCAGCCCCGACTCGAAGGCGCCGAGTTCGTTCGAGGCGCCGATGAACACCGCCTCGACGGCGAGCACCCGGCCCCGCAGGGTGTCGGGCGTTGCGAGGGGCACGATCGTGGCCCGTACGAACACACTCACCATGTCGGCGGCGGCGAGCGCAGCGAAGAGGCACAGTGTGAGGGCCAGGCTGCGGCTGAACGCGATGCCGATCGTCAGCACCCCGAAGGTGGCCACGGCGATCAGCAGGGAGCGACCGACGCCGCGCTCGATCGGGCGGCGGGCCAGGTACAGCGCGGTGAGCGCTGCGCCGAGCCCGCCGGCCGACCGCATCCAGAACGATGCCTGCGATGGCGCCCCGAGGAGCTGTTCGGTGATCGGTGGCGCCAGGGCCACCACGCCGCCGAGCAGCACGGCGAACAGGTCAAGGCCGATTGCCGCCAGGAGAAGGGGTGTGCGTCGAACGAGCCGCAACCCGTCGAGCGCCGCGGTGAACGTCGGACGCTCGCCCGACCGCTGTTGGGGCGCGTGAAGCTTGACCTGGGCGATTGCGATGGCGGCGACCACATCGAGGACCGCGATCGCGACGAAGGTCCACGCCGGGTTGATGCCGTACAGGGCGCTGCTGATCAGGGGGGCGAACACCGCGGCCATCTGCCACATGGTGGCAAGGGCCGGTATGAGTCGAGGTAGGTCGACCTCGGCCACCACGTTGGCCGGCAACGCTCGTGATGGCGGGTTGGCGAAGCCGCGGGCGGTGCCGTACATGGCGGTGAGCAGGAAGAGGGGCCACACCGCATCGAGACCGGTCACGACGTACCAGGCCATTCCGAAGGCGATCAGCGCCTGCACGGCGTAGGCGATCGCCGCCATGAACCGCCGATCGAGCCGATCGGCGAGCGAACCGGCGTAGAGCACGAGCAGGAAGGTGGGGAGGAACTCGGCGATCCCGACCCAGGCGATGTCGAGCTCGCGGCCGGTGCGGTCGAACACGAACACACCCATCGCGATCGCCAGCGTCACCGACCCGGATGAGGCGCACACCCGGCTGAGGAGGAGGCTCCGGACCGATCGGCGGCGGAGCAGATCGCCGAGGGTGGAGGTCGACTCGTCGCTCACGAGGTCGGTCAACCTAGCCGTTGCGCCTCCCGGCGGCGAACGCCCGCCGTCGCTGCTGTGACGAACGCCTCGTGAACACATGGGCGAGCTGCCCCAAGCGATGTACGACGGTAGGGCCGCACCTGATATTCTTCCTCGTCAGGGCGTCACAACTGCGGTTGTTCGCCACCAGCTGGGAAAGGCGATGGACAGCAGCGGCGGCATGCGGACGGGCGGCGACATGGGCGGCCACTCGATTCACCGTGTCACCGCTCAGCGGTGACGACATGGAGGGTCAAAAGTGAGCGAGCCACAACCGCCTCATGCGACCACGGCCCAGCTGCCGCAGGTCTCGGCCGTGGTTGCCACGATCCGTCAGTTCGTCGCCCACGAGGACAACGCCGCCGCCAGCCTCCTGCTCGACAAGCACCCTGGTCTGCGTCAGCTCGACGTGGTCACGTTGCTCGTATCGCGGGCGGCCGAGGCTGCAGCCGCGGGCCAGGGTGCGGTCACGACTCGCCTCAACGAGCGGGTCACCCTGCTGGTCGGCGTTTCCGACCTGGCCGTGTTCCAGTCGCTCTCGGATCTTTCCTCGGCCGCAACCGGGGCGCCCTTCGTCGACGTGGCCGCATCGCATCACGCGGCCCACGTGGCTGGCGAGTTCCTGATGCCCGGCGCCGTCGACCGCCTCCATCCGCACCTGAGAGCAAGCGTGTGGGAGGCCATCGCCCGGGTGGCCGATCGCCTCGCCGATCTCCCCGGTGGCGACGCCTGGCTCGAGCCGGCCCTCGTGGCCGCCCGTCGGGCCGTGTCGACCACCCTCGAAGTGCGTGGCCCCCATCCACCTCGGCGGTTGAGTGCCCTCTCCGGGCGTCTCGCCCACTGCTACCGCACCACCGGAGATCGCCTCGCCCTCGACGAGGCGCTGTGGGCCGCCCGCGAGGCCGTCACCGCCACGGCTCCCGACAACCCGGAACGCTGGGTACGGCTGAACAACCTGGCCAACCGCCTGTCGGAGCTCTACGCCATCGACCGGTCGCCCACCACCCTCAGCGAGGCCGTGGTCACGGCCCGAGAGGCCCTCGACGCCGCTCCAACGAACGGACGAGGCCGCGCCACGCTGTTGTCCAACCTGGCGGCGGGCCTGGCGGATCAGTTCGAGCTGGACCGCTCGTCCGACACGGTCATCGAGGCCATCGCACTGGCTCGAGAGGCCGTGGCAGCCACACCGGCCCAGAGCCCCGAGTTGGCCGAGCGCCGCTACGACCTGGCCCGGTACCTCGCAGCCCATCCCTCACGAGCCGAGTCCAAGCCGATCCTGCGCGAATCGGTGCAGGAGGCGTACGCCAGCCTTGCGGCGTCGGCCGCCGGTGGTCCGGAGCGGCTCGTCCGCCTGGATCTCGCACAGGACTTGCTGGTCGACCTCCACCGGGCCACGAGTGATCCCGAGGCGGTGATCCGAGGGCTCGACCTGGCCCGTCAGGCCGTTTCCACCTCGACCGACGGCGACCCGGCCCTCGATGGTCGGCTGCGAGCACTGGGCGGCTGGCTCGACCTCGCCCTGGAGCAGCGCGACGACGATGCGGTTGCGGCGGAACGTCTCGCCGTCACCGAGCGCCACCTCCGGCGGCTCGATCGTGTTGCGTCGCCGTCGGGCACTGATCTGCGCCGCGCGGCCGAGCGCCTCGGTGCCGAGGGGCGCCGCACGGACGATGCTGCACTCAGCCACCGGGCGCTGCGGCGGGCCACTCAGGCCGCAACGATCGCCGATGGCAACGATGAGGAGCTCAGCGCCCGGCATCTGCTGGCCGCCGAGCTCGAACTCGACGTCGTCGCCGTGGAATACGACCGGGCCGGCCTGACGAGAGCACTCACCCACCTCGGCCGCGCGGTGGCGCTCGACGCCGTGGCCCCGGACCTGGCCACCGCGATCGACGAGCTGGCCACCCACGACGGCACGCGCGAGGTACGGGACCGGGCCTTGGGTGCCGCCGGCAAGGCCCTGTCGGCCGCCACGCTCACGGGAACGAGGCCGTGGGGCACCACCGTGGGGGCCGCCCTCGACGTGGCTCGAACCACTGGGTTCGGGGTTCCGGCCGACGAGGCGGCGGCGAAGGCGAGCCGAGCGCTCGATGCCGTGGAGGGCACCGCCCCTGAGCGGGCCAGCGCCTACGACGAGATCGCAGCGCACCTGCACGCCGCCTACTACGAGAGCCGCTCCGAGGGCCTGCTGACCGAAGCCAGTCGAGCGGCCGTACTCGCCCTCGAGGTCACGCCGGAGGAGTCGCCCTCTCGCCTCGACCGGCTGGCCCGGCTCGCCACCCTCTCCCAGGCCCGCTACCGCCACAGCGCGTCGCCCGACGCCGCCGCCGACGCAGTTGCGTATCGGCGTCAGGCCGTTGAGGTCGCCGCCGACCCCAACCGCAAGGCCGTGCTGCTCGATGGCCTCGCCGATGGGTTGGACGAACTGGCCCGGTGGGCCCCCGATCAGAGTGAGCACGAGATCATCGCAGCGGCCAAGGAAGCCGCGGTCACTGCCGAATCCCCCGCGCTGAGGACGAGGCTCGACGGGGCGCTGGCCGAACGGCTCGCCCAGGCCAGCCGGCGCGATCCCAACGGTGAGCACCTCGACGACGTGATCGCGAGCGCCACGGCTGCGGTCGACAGCCATGCTGTTGGCGACGACGAGCGGCTGCCGTGGCTGGCAATGCTGTCCGAGCAGCTCATGGCGCGCTTCCAACGCGACCGCGATCGGGCGTCGCTCGAAGAATCTGTCGCTCGGGCTCGCCAGGTGGTGGCGATCCTGCCCGAGGATCACGACGAGCGTGACCATCATCTCAACCACCTGGCCAACGGCCTCGCCCGCCTGTCGGTGGTGAGCCGCGATCCGCAAATCCTGAGCGAAGCGGTCGCGGCGGCCCGCCAGGCAGTGGAGGCCACCGCCGACACCTCGCCTGCCTACCCGAGCCGTGTCAGCAAGCTGGCCGCCCGGTTGTCGGAGCTCTACGGCGTGTCCGGTCAGGAGAAGGTGCTGCGCGAGGCCGTTGACCGAGCCCGAGAGGCGGTCGATCTCACTGTGGAGAACGACCCGTCGCTCGCCCGTCGTCGGGCCGCGTTGTCTCGTCGTCTGGCCGAGCTGCACGAGCTCACCGGCGAGCCGGGGATGCTCGGCGATGCCCTCACGCACGCTCGGGCCGTCGTGGCACTCACTCCCGCCGATGATCCTGCGCACCCGGAACGCATCGAGGACCTCGTCGACATGCTCGGCCAGTCGTTCGCCTCCGAGCCGAACGTCGAGGTGGCCGACGAGGCCGTTGATCTCGCTCGCCGGATGGTGGCCGTCACTGCGGAGCAGGGCCACGATGCGAAGCGACGGCTCGACGCCCTCGCCCAGATCCTGCTCGAGCGCTACCGGGTCACCGACCACGGCGCCGATCTCGAGGAATCGGCCGATGCGGCCCGCCGTGCTGTTGCCGCCACACCCGATGAGGGGGCTGAGCTCGCAGCCTCTCTCAGCCTTTTGTCGGGCCGCCTCTCCGAGGTGCATGGTCTCAACGGGCATCGCCACCTCCTGATCGAGGCGGTCGCTGTCGCCCGACGCGCGGTGGAGGCCGCTCCCGCCGACAGCCCCCGGGAGCCGGTCTACCTCGATGGCCTCGCAGCGCTGTTGGCCCGGCTCCAGGCGGTCAGCGGCCAACAGGACGCCCTCGACGAGGCCGTGTCCACCGCCCGCAAGGCAGTCGAGCGCAGCGGCGCTGCGCACCCCGACCATCCCCGGTATCTCACCAACCTGGCCAGTCACCTCGCCCGAGCCCACGCCGTTCGCGGTGACCAGGCACTCCTGGAGGAGGCCGCACAGTTCGCCGAGCGGGCGGTGGCGGCCACGGCACCGGATCGCCCCGAGTATCCGGGCCGGATCCACAGCCTGGCCACCCACTTGAGCGCGCTGCACGCCTCGGGCGACGAGTCGGCTCTGGCCAGAGCCGCTGACGCCGCCCGCACCGCAGCAGCGCGTACTCCGGTCGGGGCGCCCGAACGCGTGGGCCGGCTCAACACGCTGATCAACCTGCTCGGGCAGCTCCGTCGCCAGACCGGGGACGAGAAGCTCCTCGTGGAGATCGTCGATGCCAGTCGCCACGCAGCCAACGGTGTGGAGCCGAACAGCCCTGAGCACGCGAGAAGCCTCCACCGGCTGAGCCGCCGGCTCGATTCGCTGTATTCCGAGCGCGGGGACATCGCCGCGCTGGATGAGGCCCTCGTTGCGGCCGAGCGGGCCGTCGAACTCGTGGTTGACGAGTCGTCCGAGCACAGCACCTACCTCGACGGCCACGCGTCGCTCTTGCATCGCAAGGCGCATGCGACCGGCAACGATGCCGATCGCGAGGCCGCACTGGTCGCCGCCCAGCGAGCGGTGGACGCCACTCCTCGGGCTGGAGACGATCGTCTCCCCCGCCTCGAACGGCTCTCGGACCTCTTGGTGCCCGGCGTTCTCGGCTCCGGCCAGATCGACAGGCTTAGGAACGCTCAGGCCGTGGTTGACGAGATCGTCTCCCTGGCCGGTAGCGCCCCACCGCAACGGATCCTCGTGCACATCGACCGTGGTGTTGCCATCGCTCGTGAACTGTCGACCTTGCCCGACGAGCCCGACAACCACGAGCGCATCGTGTCGCTCGCCGAGCTGGCCTTGAGCATCGACGGCGAGCCGGCCGACGACGACGGTCGCCGCCTGGCAGCGAGCCGCCACTTCGCTCTCGCCGAGGCACTCGTCGAGGGTGACCCAGCCGCCGCAGAGGCCGCCGCGCTGGACGATGCGATCGAGCAGGTCCGCCGGGCTCAGGAGATCGCGCCCGACCACTCGGGATCCCGCGCTGCCTACCTCACATGCCTCGGCGAGCTCTTGGGTGCCCGCTACTCCCGAACCCATCGCCAGGTCGACCTCACCGACGCCGTGGCCGCCGCCCGCACGGCGTTCGGGGCCACCGCCGGCGCCGACGACGCCTGGCCTGACCGGGCCGGCCTGCTCAGCGATCTGCTGACCCATCGCTACGAGGCCACCAACGATCTCGAGTCGTTGCGAGAAACGGTGGCGATGGGCCGCCGGGTGATCGCAGAGCTGAGCGCAGGGCACCCTGCTCGCCAGCCCCAGCAACTGGCGCTCGCCGACCGGCTGGTGTGGCTCTACCGCCACAACGGGGGCGTTACCGACCTCCGGGAGGCCGTGGTGACTGGTCGCCAGGCGCTCGACACCACTGATCACCTCTCAGGAGCCGAGCTCACGGCCGCCCTCGACGCCCAGGCCGACCGTCTGGCGCTTCTGTTCGAGGTCGACGACCAGATCGCCACCATCGACGAAGCCGTGATCGTCGCCCGCCAGTCGGTGGCAGCAACGGCCGACGCCGACCCCGAGCGCGCCGGGCGTCTGAACCGGCTCGGCAACTTCCTGGCTCGACGCTATGCCCGCACCGACGACCGGCGTTCGCTCGAGGAAGCAGTCGACGTGTCCCGACAGGCCGTCGATGCCGCCGACGACGACCACCCGAGCCTCGCCTCTGCGCTCAACAACCTCGCCAACCAGCTCACCCGCCTCTACGGGATCACGGGCGAGCGTCCTGTGCTCGACGAGGCCAAGGAGGCCACCGAGCGGGCATTGGCCGTCGTCGGCGACGGTGAGGACATCGACGACCTCCCCGAGAGCCTCAATGATCTGGTGAACCGGCTGGCCGAACTGTCGGCCGGCCAGTCCTGATCATCGATCAGCTCGCGGCGCGTGGCTCTCGGGGCAGGCCCAGCACCCGCTCGCCGAGGATGTTACGCATCACGTTCGATGTGCCGCCCATGATCGTGTAGCCGGGGGCGTACATGAGCCCGAGGGTCACGTCGTCGACGAGCGTTGCCTCTGGGCCCAGCACCCTGGCCACGAACTCGGCCACATGCCATTCGTGCTCGGTGCAGAAGCACTTGGTCGCCGCGCTGAACCCGGCAGGAGCCTGGCGCAGTACCTCTCGGTACACGAGAAGGCGGCCGATGCGGTAGCCGGTTTCCAGCCGGGCGATCTCGTCACGGACCAGCGGGTCGGACGTGTCGGCTCGCGCAACGGCGAGGTCGAACAACGCCCTGTTCGACACCAGCCGATCGATGCCGCCGCGCTCGTGCTCCAACTGGCGCATCGTCTGCTTGAACGCGTCGCCCTCCACACCGACCAGATTCTCGATCGGCACCCGCACATCGGTGAAGTACACCTCGCAGAAGTGACGGTTCGTGGTCATGTCGGTGATGGGCCGTACCTCGATGCCGGGCACGTCCATCGGCACCACGATCTCGGAGATGCCCTTGTGGGGTGGGCCCTCGGTGGTGGTGCGGCAAATGAGGTAGCAGAAGTCAGCAACGGCACCGAAGCTCGTCCAGATCTTCTGGCCGTTGATCACCCAGTGGTCGCCATCGCGCACGGCCGACGTCTTGAGCGAGGCCAGATCAGACCCGGCGTCGGGTTCGGACATGCCAATGCACCACGTGGTCTCGCCCGTGAGCATCTTCGGGAGGTACTCGGCCTGCTGGTCCGGCGTACCGTAGGAGATGAGCGTCGGGCCCATCTGACGGTCGGCGAACCACATCGCCGCGATCGGAGCGCCGGCCGAGATCATCTCCTCGGCCACGATCACCCGCTCGATCGGTGGCCGTTCCTGGCCACCGTGCTCCTTGGGCCATCCCATTCCGATCCAGCCCTCAGCCGCCATCTCACGGGCGAATTCCTTCGAGAACCCGTTGATCCAGCTGTCGTTGTGCCGTCCAAAGCGCGCGACACCGTCAGCGGCCATCTCACGGGCACGCTTGCGCAGCGTCTCGAGTTCGGGGCTCAGCCGAAAGTCCAGCATGGAGTCTCCTGTCGTGGTCACCGAGCGGCCTCGGTCCAGCATGGTGCACAGCCCGACGCTCGGGCCAACCGATGATCGCATGTGCGGGCTGGCTAGCCTGACCCCAACCGCCGCCTACCCACCCGGCGCCGTCGACGCTCACATGGCGGGCCCGGCGCCCTGGGGGTCCATCATGAAGATCCTGTTGTCCGCGCACGTCTGCGGTCCCGAACTCGGCTCCGACGGCCGACTCGGCTGGTACCTGCCCGCTGCGCTGGCCGACCTCGGCCATGAGGTGCACGTCCTCACCCACGCCGACAATCAGCCGGCCGTTGTCCGCGCCCCAGACCCCCACCCGACAAACCTCCACGTCCACTTCGTGGAGCCGCCACGGCTCGCTCGTCGCGCCGGTGAGGCCTCGCCAACGCTGCGGCACCGGCTCTGGCAGCGCGCGGCCGAGCGCTACGCCACCGAACTCGACGGTGCGATCGACGTCGATGTCGTACACCACCTCACCGGCACCGACATGCTCGCCGGATCGAGGCTGTGGCGGTTGGCGAAGCCGTTCGTGATCGGCCCCGTCCGCGGCGGCGACGTTGCGCCGAGCGCGTTCCGCGCCTCGTTCGCGACGAGCTCGCGCTCCGAGGCGGTCCGACGGGTCATGCGGCCCCATGTCGCTCCCCTGCTGGCATCGGTCCGCAACCCGATGGGTGCCGCCCACCTCGTCGTGGCCACGAACCCGGCGTCGGCCGACATCGTGGCCGCGGCCGGCGCCCGGCGCATCGTGATCGACGCCGACGCTGCGGTTGGCGACGATCTCGTGTCCGATCTCTACCCGGCCCGGGCGGCCGACGATGTGCTGAATGTCTTGTGGTGTGGGCGGATGCAGCCGGTGTACGGCCTCTCGTTGGCTCTCGACGCGCTCGCGCTCGTTCGACCCAACTGTCAGATTCGACTCCGTCTGGTGGGCTCGGATCGGTTGTCGGCCGAGGTCGAGGCGCAGGTCTCCCATGCCGGGATCTGTCACCGCGTCGACAACGTGGGGCGCGTGGGAGCGGCCGAGCTCACCAAGCTGATGTTCGACAGCGACGTGATGCTGGCCACCGCGCTGCGCGACGTCACGTCCAGTCGTCACGTGCTGGAGGCGCTCGCCACTGGCCTGCCAGTCATCGGGTTGGATCATCACGCTGTGGGAGCGCTGCTACAGCCAGCGTGGGGTGTGCCCGTGCCAGTGGAGTACCCGCGCACCACCGCAGCAGGCATCGGGCGGGCGTTGGAGCGCATGCACGACGAGCCGGACACCCGACAGGCCATGGGCGAAGCCGCATGGCGAAACGCCAGCCGTCATCACACCTGGGCGGCGCGGGCGCTGGCCTTCGACGGCCACTACCGGCAGATCGTGTACGGCCGGTAGCCTGATCGCCGATGATTCGGCGTTGGGTGGGGGTCTCCGCCCTCGGGCTGTTGACCATCACCTCCTACGGCTCCTGGTTCTACGCCTTCGGCGTGCTCATCGAGGAGATCGCCGGTGACACCGGCCTTTCCACGACGATCCTGGGCCTCACCTACGGCGTCGCCCAGGTGATCACCGGCATCGGAGCGTTCGTGGCTGGCCGCCTGCTCGACCGCTTCGGCGGCGTGGGGCCCTTTGGCACTCAGGCGGTGGCTGGATGCGGCCTGATGTTCGCCTCGACGCTGGCTCCCGGCCCGATCTTCGCGGTGCTCTATGCCGCCGGCTCGGGCCTGATCGGAGCCACCGGGTTCTATGCCGTGACCACCACGGCGGCGGCTCGCCTCCGGCCCGACACGCCCGACCGGGCGATCGCCGTCCTCACCCTGATCGGCGCCTTGTCGAGCCCGCTGTACCTGCCGGGAACGGCCTGGCTGCTCGGCGTCACCGACTGGCGGACTGCGGCCCAGATCCTCACCGCCGTGTCGGCGGGGGCGGCGCTGGTGGCCGCATCCGTCACCAGCGGGGCGCGCTCGCAGCGCGGGGCTGGCCCCTCCACCAACCCGTTCGCGGCGCTGCGCGTTGCGCTCGGCTCCCCCGCTGTCCGCCGGATGCTCAGCGTGTACTTCGCTGCGGGCCTCGCCTACTCGACCGTGCTCGTCTACCAGGTGCCCATCCTCACCGCCTCTGGCATCGCGCTCGGTACAGCCGGCACCATCGGCGGCCTGCGGGGCTTCTGCCAGATCTTCGGCCGGGTGGGCCTGATCTCGGTGGCGGAGCGCGTGGGGGCGGCGCGTCTGCTCGGGCTGTCCTACGTCGTCAGCGCACTCGGTGTGGCCATGCTGTTCGGTGCCAACGTGGCCACCGGGCTGATCTATGGCGTGGTGGCCGGCGTCGCCCTCGGCGCGTCGAGCCCGCTCCAGGCGATGGTGGCCCGGGCCCAGTTCGACGAAGGTGACCTCGGGCTCCTGATGGGCCTGCAGGGCGCCGCGCTCGGTGTCGCGGGCGGCATCGGTCCTCTCGTCGGCGGCGCGATGCGCGACGCGTCGGGGAGCTGGACGCCGACGCTCGTGTTGTCGGTGCTCGCGCTGGCGACGGCCGGCTTCTTGATACGGACGGTGCCCTCAGGTGGGCCCAACGGGATTAGCCGTAGGACATCTCCGGATCGACATGCTCCAGCACCAGGAACAGACCCGTCCGCAGGGGGTGGATCGGCTTGAGGTACTGCGAGATCCGCCGGAATCCGTTGTGCGCCTCGCCGTACTCGTGGGTGATGTACTTGAAGCCGTTGATGTGCATGAGGCGGTAGAGGGTCCACACGTCCCAGTAGAAGATGTGGCCTTCCTTGCCAGGAAGGTACTGAGGCCACGATTCGATCACCGGAATCCGGGACTCCGCCCGCCACAGCAGGTTCTTGGTGACGTGCCGGTACGACACCCCGTTGGGGGTGGTGAGGTACAGCACACCGCCCTTGCGCAACACACGCTTGAGCTCGGAGATGAAGGTGGCCATGTCCGGCACATGCTCGATGATCTCCGAGGCGAAGATCGAGTCGAAGAAGCCGTCGTCGAACGGCAGCGTGCGTTCGGTGGTGGCCACCTCTGTGTAGCGGCAGGTGTGGGCCAGGCCCTCGGCCTCGGTGAGCGCCTGAGCCTCGGCAAGGCGTTCGCCGTTGGCGTCGACGCCCCAGACGTCGAAGCCGTTGGCTGCCAGCGCTCGGGTGTATGCGCCGCGACCGCATCCGTAGTCGAGCACCTTCGGAGCCGCTGCATGGGCGGAGAAGAGGCTGACCTTGTGCTCGAAGTAGGGGCTCTCGGAACTCACTCCGCCAAGCTATCCACCTGGGCACCGATTGGGATCGCGAGCGGGGCCGGCGGCGTGGTTCCTGCGATGAGATCGCCCAATCGGCTCGCCTCCACCACCGCGTCGTGACGCTCGCTGACGAGCTCGCGTCCGGCTCGGCCCATGCGATCGAGGTCGGACGACGGCGTGGTGAGCGCCACGAGCATGGCATCGGCCAGCGCCGTCGGGTTGCCGGCCGGAACCAACCACCCTGAGTGACCGTCGTGGACGAGCTCCGGAATACCGGCGATTCGGGTCGACACCACGGGGCGCCCAGCGGCGTAGGCCTCCATGATCGAGACCGGGAGACCTTCGGCGAACGATGGGAGTACGAGGGCCCGGGCGGCACCCAGCTGAGCTCGGACCTCCTCGCTGTCCTGCCACCCCAGCAGGTGCACGTTGCCGGTCAGCCCGAGGGCCGTGATCCGCTCGGTGAGCGCGGGCCGGAGGCTGCCGTCGCCGATGATGCGCAGTTGGGCCTCAGGCACCTTCTCGACGAGGCGGGCGGCGGCCTCCACGAGGAGCAGCTGACCCTTCTGCTCTTCGAGGCGCCCGACGTTGACCAGTACCGGCCGATCTCCCGCCGGGGTCGGTGGTCGACCGAGCCAACCCTGGTCGAGACCACACCGGACAGTGCGGATGACGGGCCACCGGTCGTGGCCGACCCACCGCATCATCTGACTGGCCCCGAAGTCGGAGATGGTGGCGACGAATGCGGCGTCGGCCGCCTTGAGGTCGAGGCCGAGCCCAACCGGGTCATCGAACTCCTCAGGGCCGTGAACCGTGAAGCTGTAGGGCCGACCGCTCAGGGCCCCAGCCAGCGCAGCGACCGCGGCGCTGTTCGTGCCGAAGTGGGCGTGGAGGTGCTCGGCCCCGACCTCGTCGGCCCACTCAGCGACGGTCGCCGCTTCCGCGAGGTAGGCGAGATGGTGACCCCACCGGCCAGACCGAGCGGCCAGCGCACCTGCGAGCCGCAGCGCCGAGGTGCGACCGGCCGACCGTCGCAACACACGGCCACCTGTCGTGGCCAAGGCCAACGGTGAGCGATCCAGCACATAGTGCGACCGCTCCTGCTCGGCCCTGTCGTCTGGATCGACCACCTCGACTGACGGCCGACGCATCACGTACCGGTGCACGGTGTGACCCAGCTCCTCGAGTGCGGCGATCTCGCGCCGTATGAAGCTGTGGCTCGGCGCGGGGTACTGATTGAGTACGTAGGCGACCACGGCCATGTCGTCTCCCGAGGGTCGGCGAGCGGCGGGTGGCCGACCTCTCCGCCGACCACCGTACCGGCCCGTCGCCACCGGGGTGGCTCAGGGTGAGGGTGCGATCAGTGGTCCACGCCGTCGGCGAACCACGATCCATGGAAGCCGTACGGCACCCGCTGGGGCAGGCGCACCGTGGCAATCGGCGGGCCGGCGAACGCTGAGGCGTCGAGCACCACGAGGTCGGTTGCGTCGTCGCGATCGTCGTGCACGTAGCCGAGCACCCAACCCTCGCCTTCGCCTCCGCCGTCGCCCGGAACGAACACCGCTTCGCCAGGATGACGGCCGATGCCGAAGTCGTGCTCGGTCACCGTGCCGGCCTGGAGGTCGTGCTGGCGCAGCAGCCCCGCCTCGGCTCGGCTCCCGGTGTATGCGGTGTAGCCGTACCGATAGGGCTGGCCAACGCGGTCGTCGGCCACCCGGGGAAAGTCCTGGGGGCGGTCGTGGAGCGTCTGCTCGTCGACGGTGCCCCGGTCGAGATCGAACCGCCAGCGGTGGAGCGTGGTTTCACCGTCGCCGAAGTCGGTGTCGCGCCGCCACAGTTCGGAGATGCGACACACGTCGAACACCACAGTGTTGCCGTCGTCGTAGGCGTTCATGGGATGGAACACGTAGCACGGGTCCACCTCGAACCACTGCACGTCGGCGTCGCCACCACCTCGGGGCATGACCCCGACCCGTGCCGGGTAGGTGTCGCTCCAGCCGAACGGCATGCGCCCCGACATGGCGGCGTCGAGGTCGAACACCACGGGAAGGTCCATGAACAGCACGTGGTTCCGGCTCAGCCCGAAGTCGTGCATCATCGTCGGCCCACCAACGGTAATCTCCTCGCTCTGGATGAGGCGACCCTCGGCGTCGGCGCGGTGGTAGGTGAGGTATGGCTCCAGTTGCCCGTAGCCGAAGAAGTGCAGCTCTCCTGTCTCGGCGCAGCGCTTGGGGTGTGCGGTCATCGCCGTGGTGAGGCGGCCGTCGAAGTCGTGGGCTCCCACCGTGTCGAGATCGGTGCTCAGCTCGTAGGGGAACGAACCCTCCTCCAGCGCCAGGATCTTGCCGCCGTGGCGGATCACGTGGGTATTGGCGTAGGAAAGGGCCCGATCGAACTGGCCCTCGGCCGACACCCGATCCGCATCGGGCTCGGTGAGACGCTTGGTCTGCACCCACCGGTTGCGGTACCAGCTCGCTCGCCCGCCTTCGAGCTTCACGCCGTGCACCATGCCGTCACCGAGGAACCAGTGGCCAGACGAGCCCGACATGGGGTTGGGCCCGTTGCGCAGGTAGAGGCCGTTCAGGTCGGTGGGGAGCGCACCCTGCACGGTGAGATCGTGGGCGGAGACCTCCTCAGCCACGGGCGCGTAGTTGCCCTTGAGGTGGAACGGCAGGGTGGTGTCGGTCATGGCCGGCCTCTCGGTGGTGGGTGGACTGGGCGGGACCTGGCCCGGGGCACTCAGCTACCGTTGAGCATGGCATCGATCACCAGCGCGGCCCCCATCGTGAGTGATGAGCAACGGGCGTCGTATCACCGTGACGGATACCTGCTTCTCCCGGGGTTCGTCGACCAGACGTGGCTCGACCGACTCCGAGCGGCGAGCGCGGAGTTCGTGGAGCGCAGCCGGGAGCTCACGGCATCGGACCGTGTTCTCGACGTGGAGCCTTCACATCGGGCCGACGCCCCTCGTCTCCGTCGCCTCGTGTCGCCCCCCGACCAGCACGAGACGTTCCGGGAGTTCACCTTCGCCGGTCCCCCGGCGCAGCTGGCCCAGGCCCTGCTCGGTGGACCAGTCCGGTTCCACCACGGCAAGCTCAACTACAAGTGGGCGGATGGCGGTGAGGAGGTGAAGTGGCATCAGGACATTCAGTTCTGGCCCCACACCGACTTCACCCCGCTGACGATCGGCGTGTACCTCGACGACGTCGATGCCGAGATGGGCCCCATGGGAGTGCTGCCGGGATCGCACGCTGGTCCGCTGCACGATCTGTACGCTCCTGATGGCAGCTGGGCCGGTGCGATGCGCGACGACGACGTGGCCGGCCTCGATCTCGACCAGGTCGCCTGGCTCGGCGGGCCGGCCGGCAGCATCACCGTGCACAACTGCTGCATGGTGCACGGCTCGGAGCCGAACCGCTCTCCCCGCCCCCGGCCACTCCTGCTCCAGACCTACTCCGCTGTCGACTCCTATCCCGTGGCCGGGCTCGGCGCCAACGGTGCCACCGGTCGCCTCAGTGGCACCGTGATCGGCGGGGCGTCCCCCCAGGCGTTGACGATCGACGGCCGGGCCATGAGAGCGGCTCCCGATTGGTCTCGCAAGGGGGCTCCAACGATCTTCGGGTCGCAACAGGGCGACTCGTGACCGCGAGGCCACCGTCGCTGGAGGCGCGTCTTCGCGGGGCCTGGGAGGGCCGAGTCTCGGGCTGCCAGCTCGGCAAGCCCGTCGAGCTGTTGTCGATGCGCGAGGGCCACGACGCCCTTGCGACCTATCTGGCCGCCGCCGATGCCGTACCGTTGCGTGACTACGTGCCGCTGGTACCGGACACGACCGTGGCCCGCCACTTCCCGCAGTGTTGCCGCGGGCAGTTCCAACGCAGCGAGCCCGACGACGACATCAACTACTCGGTGCTCGCACTGATGATGCTCGAGGAGCACGGTGGGTCTCTCCAGACCGAGGACGTGGCCCGGGCCTGGCTGAACCACCTGCCGGGCGGGATCGTGTTCACCGCTGAGCGCGACGCACTCGTGATGCTCCTCACCCGGGGTTCGTACGGCTTCGCCGCTGGCGGACCGCTGGGCTTCGACATCGCCGACTGCAGCGACAACCCGCACAACGACTGGATCGGAGCCCAGATCCGTGCCGATCTCTACGGCTGGGTGTGCCCGGATCGACCGGAGGCTGCGGCCGCGCTCGCTGCCACCGACGCCGCGCTCTCGCATCGAGGCGAAGGCGTCCACGGCGCCGTGGCCGTCGCAGCCATGGGCGCCGCCATCGCCGGTGGCGCCACGTTCACCGATGCCGTACACACGGCGGTCGAGCTGCTTCCGGACAGCAGCGACTGTGGTGAGGCCCTCCGGCTCGGATCGGCCGAAGCGGCGGCCGGTCGCGGCCCCGAGGTCATTCACGCCCGCTACGCCGACCTGTCGCCCGTCCACACCGTGAACAACCTGGCGATCGTGGCCTGGGGTCTCCTCCGGGGAGCCGACGACTTCGGCCAGGCCATTGGCGACACGGTGGCCGCCGGGTGGGACACCGACTGCAATGGCGCCACAGTCGGCGCGCTGTGGGGCCTCTCCGGCTCACCGATCCCCGGCGCCTGGACCGCGCCATGGCAGGGCCGGGTGGCCGTGAGCCTTGCCGGCGTCGACGAGCTGGCGCTCGATGATCTGGTGCACCGGACAGTGTCGGTCGCCGAACGGGTCGTCGCCGACGGCTGACGGCTGATCCACGGCGTGAGCCGGCTGGCGGGACGTGGTCTTGCACGGGACACCACCGGCGGCCGAAGATGCCGACCATGGAGCCCGGCAGCGACGGATGGCTCGATCAGGTGTCTGAGGACGTGATCGATCCGGATCAACCCATCATCGACCCCCACCACCATCTGTGGCCGCCGGGCGGCTCGCTGCCGTACGGGATCGACGAGCTCCACGGCGACACCGACGACGGCCACAATGTGACCTCCACCGTGTTCGTCGAGTGCCACGCCGCCTATGACCGAGACGCGTCGGAGGCGTTCCGCCCCGTCGGCGAGACCCGCTTCGTGGCTGATGCGGCCGCGGCGGCCTCGCACCGGGCGGGCGCCGCTCAGATCAGGGGCATCGTCGGCCACGCCGATCTCACGAGCCCCGAGCTCGATGCGGTGCTCGATGCCCACACCGACGCGGGCCGCGGCCTGTTCCGGGGGATCCGCCATGCGATCGCCCGCGACGACGAGCCCGATGCGCTCCGCATCCCGGGCCGGGCCCGAGCCGGGCTGTCGACCGAACCGGCATTCCGAGCTGGCCTCAACCGCCTCGGCGAACGAGGGCTCACGTTCGACTCCTGGCACTACCACCACCAGAACGCCGAGTTCGCCGAACTGGCGGCCGCAGCCCCCGACACCACCATCGTGCTCGATCACTTCGGCACACCGATCGGTGTCGGCCGCTTCGCCGGCCGGGGCGACGACGTGTTCGACGACTGGCGCCGTCAGGTGGACCTCGTGGCCGCCCAGCCGAACGTGGTGGTCAAGCTGGGTGGCCTCGCTATGCCCGACAACGGGTTCGGCTGGGATCACCGAGACCGACCGGCTTCGTCGGACGAGATCGTGGCCGCCCATGGCCGGTACTACCACCACGCGATCGAGGTGTTCGGGCCGCAGCGTTGCATGTTGGAGAGCAACTTCCCGGTGGATCGGTTCTCGGTCTCGTACCGGGTGCTGTGGAACGCGCTCAAGAAGCTCGTCGCCGACTTCGACCACGAGGACCAGCAGCGCATGTTCGTCGGCACGGCCACCGAGGTCTATTCGCTGTAGCGGCCCGATCGCTGCTCGTTTCGAACCGCCAAGCGCGCCCGTTCTACAGTCGGAGCGTGCAGCAGCTTCACTTCGGTGCCTTCCTCGCTCCCCATCACCTCCCAGGGGAGAGCCCCGCGCTCCAACTCCAGCGGGACCTGGATCTCGTCGACCAACTCGATCGTCTCGGCTACGACGAGTACTGGTGCGGCGAGCACCACTCCACCGGGTGGGAGACGATCGCCTCGCCCGAGATGTTTCTCGCCGCGGCCGCGGTGCGGACCCATCGAATCAAGCTCGGGACCGGCGTGGTGTCGTTGCCGTACCACCATCCCTTCAACGTGGCCCAGCGCATCGTCCAGCTGGATCAGATGAGCATGGGGCGTGCCCTGTTCGGAACCGGCCCGGGCGCCTTGCCCTCCGACGCCCACACCCTCGGCATCGACCCGATGGTGCTGCGCGACCGCCAGGACGAGGCGATCAAGGTGATCCGACGCCTGCTGAGCGGCGAGGAGCGCATCACCTACGAGGGCGAGTGGTTCTCGATGTACGACGCCGCCCTCCAGATCCGGCCCTACGGCGGTGCGATTCCGATGGCCACGGCGTCGATGGTGAGCCCGTCCGGCATGACCCTCGCCGGCAAGTACGGCATGGGCGTGCTGTCGATCGGCTCGATGTCAACCGAGGGCCTGGCGTCGCTTCCGCTGCAGTGGAGCTTCGCTGAGGAGGCCGCCGCCGAACACGGCCAGGTGGTCGATCGGTCGAACTGGCGCATCGTGTTCATGTGGCATGTGGCCGAGACCCGGGAGCAGGCCTACCGCGACGTCGAACACGGGCTCCTGCGCTGGCACAACGACTACAACGTGGCAACGCTGCAGCGGCCGGGCCTCGAGGCGTTCGACAGCACCGCCCAGGCGATCGACTTCTACTCCGCCGCCGACAACTCGGCTGGTGTGATCGGCACGCCCGACGATCTCATCGCGAACATCTTGGCGATGAACGAGATCACCGGCGGGTTCGGGGTCGCCATTGGGTTCGTGCACGACTGGGCCAACCCGGAGGCCACCGCCAGGAGCTGGGATCTCGTAGCTCGCCACGTTGTTCCGGAGATCAGGGGCCAACTCTCGTCGATGCGGGACTCGAATCAGTTCGTGATCGAGAATCGGCAGTACTTCAACCGGGCCCGCGAGGCGATCATCTCCAAGATCATGGACAACGACCGGGCGGCCGCTGCGCTGCAAGGTGAGGGCGTCGGCCAAGGGGCCCCGATCGCACCCCACACGTCGATCTCCGACAACTGAGCAGTCGTCGAGCCATGGTCGGGCGGCCAGGCGTCGCTCAGAACACCAGCCAGACGAAGCCGATCGCGGCCTCGTAGGTGCCGTCGACGGCCTGGACTGCGACCTGGGTTGCGGTCTGGCGCCGCAGCTCCCCACTGATCACGCCGGTTTCGGGATCGATGCGGAGCCCGGCCGGGAGGCGATTGGCGCTCCACACCACGGGCGTGCCGTCGCCACCGGTGGCGGCGAGGGCCAACACGATCTCGTCGCCCTCCTCGGAGTTCTGTTGCCCGGGATCGATGATGGCGAGCGGCTCGGTGGGTACGGGTTCGGTCGAACTCGTGGTGGAGCTGGAGCTCGTGGTGGATTCCGACGTCGGCACGGTGGTCTCGGTGGAGGTGGTGGTCTCGACCGTTGACGCGGTGGTCTCGACCGTGGTCGGCACGGTCGTCGACGTGGTGGTGGCGACGGTCGTGGTGGTCACGGTCGGCTCGGTTGTGGGGCGTTCGAGCGTGGCGCCGGTGTCGTTGGCGGCCGTCGTCGGCGGTAGAACGGCGCCGTCAGCGCTGGTGCCTCCGGTCGTGAACGCTGGCGCCGAGGTGTCGATCCCACCGACATCCTCGGTGTCGACCGGCGTGTTCACCACGGCGGGGGCGCCCGTCAGTTCGCCCTGGAGCGTCTGGCTCTGATCCTGGCTGCGGAACGCCAGCGACACGGCGGCGAGCACGAGAAGACCGAACCCGACGCCAAGAAGAATCCGGCCCCACCGGAACCTGCTGGCGATCCCTTCGATACGAGCCGACAGCGCATCAAGGGGAGACAGCGTCTCGGGGGGTGGCGGAGAGCCCGGTCCATACCCCACCGTGGCCGGCCCCCAGTCCACCGGGGCATCAGCCAGCGGGTCGCGGGGCGCGCCCGTGTCGGTTCCCGCAACGCTCCACTCGAGCGGCGCGGGTTCGACATTGTCAGAGTTGCCAACCGCCCCAGGGTCGGCCTCGCCCAAGAGCCGCTCCATGACCCCCGACACTACGAACTCGTTGTGGCTGGTTCATCAGTGATGGGCATCTTTGCCCGTGACGGCCGACACGCCCAACACGATCGCCGCCGGCACGACGACAGCAATCATCGCCTGGCCGACGGTGAGTCCGGGCTGGTCAGCGAGCCAGCCGACCGTCACCGGCAACAAGAACGCCCCGACGCGGATGCCGGCGGTGAGCGCGCTGAGCAACGCGCTCCCCCGGCCCGGCGCGCTGGCCGCCGCGTCATAGAGCTGCGGGAACATCGCAGAGGCCCCGAGGCCAACGACCACGAATCCCGCAAGGGCGAGCGGCGACGTTGGCGCAAGACCGGCCACGACCATGCCGACGCCGGCCAGCACGGTCGCCCGCAGCAGCAGCCCGTTGCGGCCCCATCGCACCACCAGCTCGTCGCCCGAGAACCTTCCGACCACCATGCCAACCGTCACCGCGAGGTAGCCGAGTCCGGCCGTTGTCTCGCTTGCGTCGACATCGACCGAGAGGCGAAGGCTCGACCAGTCGGCCGGGATGAGCTCGACGGCGAGGGCGGCAACGGCGAACACGGCGAATCCGATCGGCGAGGCGCGCCACGACCGCCGGGGTGATGGCTCCCTCGGGCTCGGCCCTGCCACCGTTGCGTCGCCGGCCGCTGCTGGCGGCCCGGGCGCGTCGAGGATGGGCTCCGGTTGCACCTCATCGCTGCGGAGCAGCCGGGGCGAGACGTAGAGCACCATGACAGCGAGCACCACGGCCACCGCAGCGAGATGTACATCGAGGGGCACCCTGCCGGCGGCCCAGACGGCACCCAGCCCGCCGAACACCGTGCCAACGCTCCACAATCCGTGGAGTCGGCTCATCACGGGGTGGCTGCGACGGGCCGACAGGCGTGAGCCCTGGATGTTCATGGCCACATCGGTCACCACGTCGAAGGCGTGCAGCAGCGCCAAGCCGATCATGAACACAAGTGGCGTCTGGGCTACGCCGATGAGGGGAAGGGTGATCACCAGCCCAGCAGCGCCAGCGGTCATGGCCCACCGGGTGCCCAACCGGGCCACTGCTGGTGCGCTCACGGCACTGCCCACCAGCCCGCCGAGCGAACCCAACGTGAGCAACAAGCCGATCTCGTCGAGGCCGAGATCGAGCTGACGGCGGATCTCGGGTAGTCGCGGGATGAACGACGCGAAGATCACGCCGTTGATCCAGAACTGCAGGGCAACCGCCCGGAGCGCTACCCGATCCGACAAGGCGATCACGGTAGCGTTTCGCCCTGGCGCACGATCGCAACTGGTGCCAGGAGCGCCCGTGACCGACAATCATCGGGGTCCGCAGCGCCGATACCCGCCTCCCCTCCCGCAATCGAACCCGTCAGCCGAGGTTGCCATGACCGACCACCCCACCCACGTTCCCGAGGCCGGCCTTCTGGTCGGGCGAGAGCTGCATGCGTTCTGCACTGCCGAGGCGCTGCCCGGATCCGGGGTCGAACCGTCCACGTTCTGGCAGGGGCTCGCTGATCTGGTGGCCGACTTCGGTCCGCGCAACGCCGAGCTTCTCGAGGTGCGGGCCGATCTGCAGCGAGCGATCGACGACTGGCATCGGGCTCGTCGAGGGGCGCCGGTCGATCCCGTCGAGTACCGGGCGTTCCTGGAGGAGATCGGGTATCTCCAACCCGAGGGCGATCCGTTCGAGATCACAACGGCAAACGTCGATGCAGAGCTGAGTGTCGTGCCGGGCCCGCAGCTCGTCGTGCCCGTCACCAACGCCCGCTATGCCCTCAACGCCGCCAACGCCCGATGGGGCTCGCTCTACGACGCGCTCTACGGCACCGATGCCCTGGGCGACTCGGCGCCCCCGGGCCCCTACGATCCGGCCCGCGGCGATCGCGTGATCGCCCGAGCCCGCGCGGTGCTCGACGACTGCGTACCGCTCGAGTCGGGCTCACACGCCGACGTGGTGGGCTATCGCGTGGTCGACGGCGCCCTCCAGGCCACGATGGCCGACGACACGACGGCCGGTCTGGCGGGTGGCAGCGCGCTGATCGGCTACCAGGGCGATGCCGACGCCCCATCGCTGATGGCGCTCGAGCACAACGGCCTCGGAATCGAGATCGTGATCGACCCGGCACATCCCGTGGGTGCCGTCGACAGCGCCGGGGTGGCTGACGTGGTGCTGGAGTCGGCGCTCACCTCGATCATCGACTGCGAAGACTCTGTTGCCGCCGTCGACGACGAGGACAAGACGCTCGCATACCGCAACTGGCTCGGGCTCATGGCCGGCACGCTCACCGCCCCGGTCACGAAGGGCGGGGAGACGTTCACTCGCAGCCTCGCCGAGGATCGGGCCTACACCGCCCCCGACGGCACGGCGATCACTCGTCCGGGTCGGGCGGTCATGCTCACCCGCAACGTGGGCCATCTCATGACGACACCGGCCGTGCTCGACCCCAATGGAAACGAGATTCCCGAAGGCCTCCTCGACGCGCTCGTGACTGTGCTGTGTGCCTGCCACGATCTGCGACGGACCTCCGGGCTGGCCAACTCTCGCACCGGCTCGGTCTACGTCGTGAAGCCCAAGATGCACGGGCCCGACGAGGTGGCGTTCGCCGTCGATGTCATGGCCAAGGTGGAACAGATCCTCGGTCTCGCCCCCGCCACGGTGAAGATCGGCATCATGGACGAGGAACGACGCACCACCGTCAACCTCCACGAGTGCATCAGGGCGGCCTCGGATCGGGTGTGCTTCATCAACACCGGCTTCCTCGACCGCACCGGCGACGAGATCCACACCTCCATGGAGGCCGGTCCGATGGTGCGCAAGGCCGACATGCGGGGTGAGACGTGGATCGGGGCCTACGAGAACTGGAACGTCGACGTCGGCCTCCAGTGTGGCCTGCGGGGCCGCGCCCAGATCGGCAAGGGCATGTGGGCGGCTCCCGATCGCATGGAGGCGATGCTCGCCGAGAAGATCGGCCATCCACAATCAGGGGCGAACTGTGCGTGGGTGCCGTCGCCAACGGCCGCCACCCTGCACGCGATCCACTATCACCAGGTGGCCGTGCTTGCCCGCCAGGAGCAGCTCGCAGCGGCACTGGCTGCCGATGGGCGGCGGGCCTCGATCGACGATCTGCTCTCGATTCCGCTCGCATCCGCCCCGGACTGGTCGGCCGATGAGATCCAGGCCGAGCTCGACAACAACGCACAGGGCATCCTCGGCTACGTGGTGCGCTGGGTCGACCACGGCGTCGGGTGCTCGAAGGTGCCCGACATCCACGACGTCGGCCTGATGGAGGACCGAGCGACATGTCGCATCTCCTCCCAACACATGGCCAACTGGCTCCACCACGAGGTGGTCGACTCCGACCAGATCATGGCCACCATGCGGCGCATGGCCGACGTGGTCGACACGCAGAACGCCGACGACCAGGCCTACACCCCGATGGCTCCGGCCTATGACGGCCCAGCCTTCCGGGCCGCATGCGATCTCGTTCTCTCCGGCGTCGAGCAGCCCTCTGGATACACCGAACCGATCCTCCATGCGCGTCGCCAACAGCGAAAGGACCTCCCATGACCATCACACTCGATCAGGCCCGCACGATCGTGGCCGCGGCCCTGGCCCACGGGCGGGAGAACAAGATGAACCCGCTATGTGTTGCCGTGCTCGATGCCGGCGGGCATCTGAAGGCCTTCGAGCGCGAGGACGGGGTTCCGAACCGCCGCTTCGATGTGGCGATGGGCAAGGCCCACGGTGCGATCTCGATCGGCGTGAGCTCCCGCACACTGGGCGAGATGGCGATCGACCGTCCTCACTTCGTGAATGGCCTGATCGGTTCAGTCGAGGGGCCCCTCGTACCCGTGCCCGGCGGGCTGATCATCGCCGACGGTTCGGGGGCTGTGGTGGGCGCCGTCGGCATCTCGGGGGACTCCTCCGACAACGATGAAGCCGCCGCGCTCGCCGGTGTCGCCGCCGCTGGGCTGAAGCCGAAGAACTGACTCGCCGGGTGTACGCCTGACGGCAGAGGGATCAGTCGACGGCCGCGCTGTCGGCAAGGTGGCTGATCGCCTCGGTGATCGCCACGGTGTTGTCTGACACCCGGTCGAGGCTGTCACTGATGTCGCTGGCCGCCGCCGACTGCTCGGTCACGGCTGCGGCGATCACGGTCGAGATGTGATTGATCTCGTCGATCGTCCGGCTGATGTGGTCGTTGGCGTCGATCACCGAGGCGGTGTCGGTTCGGATCGCTCCGACACGGCTGCGGATGCCTTCGGCGGCCTTGGCCGTTTGCTGGGCCAGCTCACCGACCTCACTGGCCACCACGCCGAAGCCGCGGCCGGCTTCGCCTGCTCGCGATGCCTCGATCGAGGCGTTCAAGGCCAGGAGGGAGGTCTGCTTGGCGATGGCGCCAATCGTGTCGACGTCGTCGCCGATGGCGTCCGAGGAGTTGTTGAGGCTGTTGACCGTCTCGGTCGAGTGCCGGGCCGCCGTCACGGCCTCGGCGGTCACGGTCGTGGCCTGGGTGGCACTCGACGCCACACCGTCGATGGCCTGGGCGATACCGTCGAGCGACTCCGATGCGGCCAGCACGTCGTCACGCAGGGCGGTGCCACGGTCGGATGTGACCTTGGCCTCGGTCGCCAATTGGTCAGCTGACGAGGTGAGGCGGGCCATGTTCGCCCTCAGATGCGAAGCCATGGCGTTGAACGAGGTGGCGACGCGCCCGATTGCGTCGTTGCAATCGATCGGCAGCGGGTCGTGGTCCGCCACACCGCCGGCCAGCTCGTCCGAGGCGTCGGCGAGCCGAGACAACTGTCGGATGATCGACAATGGCACGACCACCGCTGGGACCAGCACGATGATCGTGGCCACGACGGCCACAAGCAACAGGATGCGTGCGCTGTTGGCCGACTGGGCGGCTCGCTCGTCTGCGATCAACGCCACGCGCTCCGCCTGGTAGTCCTCGACGTCTTTGAGGAGGTCGATGCGCTCGGTCATGGTCTCGAACCACTCGGGGGCGCTCACACCGAATCCGGATCCACTTCCGTCCATGGCCAGCGCCTCGAACTCTGCGACCGCAGCGACTGCCGGGTGGCTCTCACGCGCCTCGAAGTATGCCCTCACGTCGGGGGCGGCCTGATCGAGGAACCGCGACACGAAGGCGTCGCGAGCGGAGATGAGCGAGGCAACGGTGAAGAACTGGCCGGGGGCGAACTCGTCGCGGGCGAACGCCGCGGAGAGCTGGGCTCGTTCGATGCCAGCCCGCTCCTTCGCCTCGATCAGCGAGACGTAGGCGGCGAGGTCGCTGCGGGTCTCGGCCACCGGCACGGCCTGTCCACCAACGGCGATCGAATCGATCAGCGTGGTGTTGAGGCCCGTGTACCAACCGATCGTGGCCGGCAGTTCTGACTCCAGCTCCAGCGCGAGGCGGCGCTGCTCGGGCAGGTCACCGAGGAGGGACGCCACCGAGCGGGCGGCCTCTGCCACCTCCTCGTCGAGATCGCTGGCTGAGGCATCGACGAAGGCCTGGAACTCAGCAACGACCACGTCGGTGGAGTCGTGCTGGGCGCGGAGTTCCTCGCCGAACTCGGTGCCGCCCGACGCAAGGTAGAGCGCTGAACTCCCGCGCTCCTTCTGGAGTTCGTGTACCACGTTGCCGGCCTGGACCCCGAGGTCCACCAGGTTGCCGACTTGCTCGGCATGCTGCTGCACGCGGTAGCGGTCGTAGGTGGCGATGGCAGCCAGCATTGGAACGCCGAACAGGCCAATGACCGCAATGGCGGCCAGTTTCCAATGGAGTGGAATGCGATTGAGCGTCCCGGTCACCCCGGATCCTCCCCTGCAGGATTCGATCACGCACCCATCGGTTCGGGGTCACGGCACTTGACCTCTTCCGATGGGCCTCCTCCGATCGGCTCGCAACCACTCAACCGTGGGCGACTGACGCCGACCGGGCGGGGGCACGTGATGCCCGACGACCGGGGCCCAGAACGGGGGAAGTGTGGACTACGACGAGGAGATCGTTCAGGACTTCCTGGTGGAGAGCTATGAGATGCTCAACACCTTGGACGAGTCCTTCGTGATGCTGGAGGAGGATCCGGGCGACACCGAGGTGCTCGGTGCGATCTTCCGGGTGATGCACACCATCAAGGGCACGTCGGCCTTCCTGGGCTTCCATTCGCTCGAGACGCTCGGGCACAAGGCAGAGAACCTCCTCAGCCTCCTGCGCGATGGTGATCTCGAGCTCTCGGTGCCGATGGCCGACGCGCTACTCAGCACCGTGGACCGGATCCGCCAGTTCCTCGGCCAGATCGAGGAGACCGGGAGCGATGGCGGTGTCGAGACGGCCGATCTGGTGTCGCGGCTGACCGGGTTGGCCGAGGCGCCCGTCGAAGCGACCGTGGCGGCCGGCGCCATCGGAGGCGAGCCTGCAGTTGAGGCTGCGTCGCCTGCGTCGTCCACCGAGGCCCCGGGCTTCGAGCCAGCGAATGCTGGATCAGTCGATGCAGGGGCTGCCGGCGCCGACGACGCTCCGATCGACGACGGTTCGACTGAGGCCACCCCCGTGCCGCCAGCGTCGGGGCCCGCTGGTGGAGACAACGGCGAGGGCCACCGGGTGGGCGACATCCTCGTTGACCGTCACGGCGTCGAGCGAGTGGACGTTGAGATCGCCGCCGCTGAGCAGGGTGTCGGCGACACCCGCAAGATCGGCGAGATCCTGACCGATCAGGGCGCGGCCGCCGCCAACCAGGTGGACGCCGCCCTCGAACGCCAGAAGGAACAGACCGCCGGGAACAGCAGCCGCCGCCGTAGCGCAGCCGACAGCACGATTCGCGTCGATGTGGAGTTGCTCGACGATCTGATGAACCTCATCGGCGAGCTGGTGCTCACCCGCAACGAGATCCTGCAGTTCATCACCGACACCAGCGATCGGGCCCTGGCGATGTCGACCCAGCGCCTCGACCTCCTCACATCGGACCTGCAGGACAAGGTGATGACAACTCGGATGCAGCCGATCGGCAGCCTCTGGAACAAGCTGCCCCGGGTCGTTCGCGATCTCGGTCACCAGCTCGGCAAGGACATCCGCCTCGAGATGGAAGGCAAGGAGACCGAGCTGGACAAGTCCCTGATCGAGTCGATCAAGGATCCGCTCACCCACATCGTCCGCAACACCGTCGATCACGGCATCGAGGTACCGGAGATCCGCCGTGAGCTCGGCAAGCCCGAGCAGGGCCTCCTCCAGCTCACCGCCGGACACCAGGACGGCCACGTGGTGATCACCATCGCTGACGATGGGGCTGGGATCAATCTCGATCGGATCAAGGCCAAGGCCGTCGATCGCGAGCTGATCACCGCCGATCGGGCGAGCGCCATGAGCGACGACGAGGTGGTGCAGCTGATCTTCCACGCTGGCTTCTCGACCGCCGAGAAGGTCACCAATGTGTCCGGCCGCGGCGTTGGTATGGACGTCGTGCGAACCAACATCGAGCAGATCGGCGGCTCGGTCGAGGTGCGCACGGTGCCGGGCGAGGGCACGACGTTCCGCATCGAGATCCCCCTCACCCTCGCGATCGTCCCCGCACTCGTCGTGACCTGCGCCGATGCCCGCTATGCGATTCCGCAGCGCAGCTTGCTCGAGCTCGTGAGCGTGGACGGATCGGCGATCGGCCACTCCGTGGAGTTCGTCCACGACGCACCGGTGATCCGCCTGCGCGACCGGCTGCTACCTGTGGTCGATCTGCGGCGCGTGCTGGGAGAGGACGCCCGCGACGAGTACGTCGGCGACATGGTGGTGCTCAGCGCGGAGGGCGGTGAGTTCAGCCTCCTGGTCGACGAGATCGTGGAGACCCAGGAGATCGTGGTCAAGCCTCTTGGCCAGGTGGTGCACGAGGTGGAGATGTTCTCGGGCGCCACCATCCTCGGTGATGGCCAGGTGGCCCTGATCCTCGATGTGATCGGTCTCGGTCAGCAGGCTCAGGTGGCGAACAGCCGCAACGGCGGACTGGAAAGCGAAGGCGGCTCGGGCGAGATCACCCTCTCCGCGTCGACAGCTGCGCTCGAGTCTCTGCTGGTGCTCAGCATGGGCGGTGACCGCCAGGTGGCTATGGCCCTGAGCGACGTGGAACGGCTGGACGAGTTCCGGGCCGAAGACCTGGAGCTGTCCGGCCACCGCGAGGTGGTGCAGTACCGGTCGGAGATCATGCCGCTCGTGGACCTCGCATCCGAGCTCGGCTACAGCTCGACCTACGGCATGGACGATCGCGAACGCATCAGCGTGGTGGTCTACCGCCACAACGGTCGCGACGTGGGCCTCATCATCGACCAGATGATCGACATCGTCGATCACCACCAGACCGAACAGACCGCCACCGGCAACCTGATCATCCAGGGCCGGGTGACGGAGATGGTCGACGCCGCTCGCCTTCCGAGCCTGGCGGCGATCGAAGCTGAGTACACACTCGAGGAGGTTGGATTGTGAAGACGGCACAGCCAACGGCGGCCCATCAGCTCTGCAGTTGCCGGGTGGGACCCCTCCTGATCGGTATCGAGGTGCTGAGCATCCAGGAGGTGCTCTACCACACCGGGCACACGGCGATCCCCCGCACGGCGGACGCCATCACCGGTCTCATCAATCTGCGAGGCCAGATCGCGACCACGATCGACCTCCGGGTACGTCTCGGGGTGGAGCCCTCGCCCGATGCCGAACTCGTGCACGTGGTGGTCCGCTACCGAGGCGAGCCGGTGAGCCTGCTGGTCGACGAGGTGGGCGATGTCATCGACGTGGACAGCGACACGTTCGAGCCGACGCCCGACAACGTCGAACCCGTGGTGCGCGAACTTCTCACCGGGGCCTACAAGCTCAGCGACGAACTGCTGTTGACGATCGATCTCGACAAGACGATCGCCACCAGCAACAACCGGAGTACGGCCGCTCGAGGCCCGATGCGATGATGAACAACGACGGAATCGATCCCGACAACGACATCTTCCTGGCCGCCGAGTCGAAAGCGGTGGCCTCTCCGGCTGCTTCCGGGACCGTTGCAGACCAGACCGTCGAACTGGCCCTGAGTTCCGGATCGGCTGAGACACACATGGCCCGGATGGGCCGCATGATGACGATCCGCCGCTGGCTGCTCGTGCTCGTGCTGCTCCTGCTCATCCCGTTGCTGGCCCAGGCGATGGTCACCCTGCGGGCCGCCAACGTGATGCTCGGCAAGACCGAGGCGATCGCCTTCGAGAGCGTGCCGGCCACGCTCCTGCTACTCAACATCGACCGCGACGCCTACCAGGCCCAGCTCGCACTGGAGCGGGCGGGAACCGTGCCCGACGGCGAGGAGCGCGACGAGTACCTCGCGTCCTACGACGAGAACTCGGCTCAGACCGGCGATCGGTTCGCTCAGTTCCTCGACGTCTCGATCGATCTGCCGGGTGAAGCGCAGCTGGATGCCGAGTTCCAGTCGCTCCGCGAGGACTGGCTGGTCGACGCGGCGAGCTACCGAGACCTGTCCGGCCAGGCCCAGAACAACACCGATCCCGCAGCTCAGGCCCAGCTCGACGCCGCAGCCAACGATCAGCTCGTGGCGACGAGGGCCGTGTTCGAGGACATGCGGCACCGGGTGGACGTGCTCGAAGAGGAGTTCTACGAGGCCTACACGGCTGACCTCCTCGATCAGCTCAACACCGAGGCCCAGGCCACCATCCGAGCCGCCTGGATCTCCATGGCTGCCGGCATCGTGTTGAGCCTGGTGGCCAGTTGGTTCGTGGCCCGGTCGATGGGTCGTGCCGTAGCGAACAGCGCCAACTCGGTGGAGCGGGCAGCCCACGCCATGGAGACTGCGTCTGGCCAGCTCAGCCACGCCACCAGCACCACCATCGAACGAGTGGACGCGCTGTCGGACCTGGTGCGCAACCTGAACGACGACATCGACGTGGTCGACTCGGCCATGAAGGGCTTCACCCAGTCGATCGATCAGGTGGAGCATCACGCCAACCAGGCGTCGAGCGTGGCCATGACGGCGGCTCAGAAGACCAAGGCGACCAATGCCACGGTGGCCAAGCTCGGTGACTCGTCCGAGGAGATCGGCCAGGTGATCGAGGTCATCACCTCGATTGCCAAGCAGACGAACCTGCTCGCCCTGAACGCCACGATCGAAGCGGCCCGCGCTGGTGAGTCTGGCAAGGGGTTCGCTGTCGTGGCCAACGAGGTGAAGGAACTGGCCAAGCAGACATCGGCTGCCACCGACCAGATCGCAGCCAAGGTCCTCGCCATCCAGAACGACACGGGCGAGTCGGTGGCCGCCATCGAGGACATCACCACCGTGATCGACGAGATCGCTGAGATCCAGGCCCTGATCGCCGACGCCGTCGGTCAGCAGACCGCCACCACGTCGGCCATCGATGACAGTGTCCGCAGCGCCATCACCAGCACCGAGTCGCTCGGGAGCACCTTCGAGCTGCTGTCACAGACATCCGCCAAGGCCACGAGCGAGGTCGAGGCCACCCAGTCCGCCACCGTCGGCCTGCGCGAGGTCACATCGGACCTGCGGTCGCTCGTTGGTTCGGATCACTCATAGCGGCCGCGCAAGTCGCCGATAGACGATCAACGATTTTCACGGGAGAACACAGATGACCGAAGCCAGCGTGCTCATCGTCGACGACTCGGCAGTGATGCGCCGCATCCTCTGCGACGTGGTGGGCGACGAACCCGGCCTCAAGGTGGGCGGACAGGCCGAGAACGGTGCTGAGGCGATCAAGGCGCTCGAGGCGGCCTCGTTCGACCTGATCTTCCTCGACCTCGAGATGCCGGTGATGGACGGGCTCACCGCCCTGAAGACGATCAAGCAGCGGTGGAAGGCCGTCCCGGTCGTGGTGTTCAGCTCGCTGACCAGCCGAGGCTCGGTTGCCTCGGTGCAGGCGCTCACGCTCGGCGCCGCCGAGTGTGTGCTGAAGCCCAGAACCACCAGCGCCTCGGCGACTCGGAACGAGATCTCCGCCAACCTGGTACCGGTGGCCAACGCCCTCGTCGACAAGGGACGCCCATCCCCCACGGCGGCGAGGCCGGGCAAGGCACCGGCCAGCTCGGCCCCAACGACCACTCGACCGGCCAAGAACGTCAAGCCTCACCTGGTGACCGTGGCGAGTTCGACAGGGGGACCCGCCGCACTCATGGACCTGATCACCAACCTCGGGTCGATCGATGTACCGATGCTGATCGTGCAGCACATCCCGCCCTCGTTCACTGCTCAGCTCGCCCGAAGGCTGGCTGATCGGTCCGGACTCGACATCGCCGAGGCCGCCGACGGCGAAACGATCGAGCCGGGCAAGATCCGCCTCGCGCCCGGAGGCCTCCATCTGGAACTCAAGCGCCAAGCCAGTGGCCGCGTCGGCTGCCGGCTCCACTCCGGCCCGAAGGTGCAGTACGTGCGGCCGGCCGCCGACGTGTTGTTCCGGTCTGCCGCCGAGGCCTCTCCAGGGCCAGTGCTCGGCGTGGTGCTGACCGGGATGGGAGCCGACGGCGCCAACGGATCCGAAGCCATCGTCGAACAGGGGGGCGAGATCATCGCCCAGGACGAAGCGAGCAGTGTGGTGTGGGGCATGCCCGGCGCTGTGGTCGGCCGCGGACTGGCGAACGAGGTCCTGCCGCTGGCCGAGATCGGTCAGGCCGTCCGGCGTCGGGCCGGCGCTCTCGCCAGTCGCTGATCAGCCGGCGGTCATCTCCCGCGCGATGCGCGCCAACGTTGCCACGCCAGTGCGGATGTCTTCGTCGGACTGGTCACCGAAACACAGCCGCAGCCGGCGTCGCCCGTCGTCGGCGTCGGCGGACCAGCCCGATCCTGGGTTGAACTCCACACCGGCGGCCGCGGCCGGCGCCGCCAGCGCGTCGGTGTCGACGCCATCATCGAAGGTGAGCCATACGTAGATCCCGCCCAACGGCGGCTCGATCTCGACCGACGAGCCGAACTCGGTTCGCACCGCATCCACCATCACACCGGCCTTGTGACGCAGCCGGGCCTTCAGGTTCTCCACGTGGGCGTTGAAGTGGGCCGGGGCGAACTCGGCCAGGGTCAGCTGCTCCAGTGCGCCGGTTCCGGCGTCGGTCTTGAGGGCAACCAGCTGGGCCAGCATGGGTCGGTCCGCCACGATGTAGCCGACCCGCAGGGCTGGTGCGACCGACTTGGAGAACGAGCCGCAGTAGATCACCTGCCCGCCGCCGTCGTCGAGGGCTCGGAACGTGGGTGGTCGGTCCCCGTCCCACTGCAGATCGGCGTAGCAGTCGTCTTCGAAAATGGCGAGGCGGTTACGTCGCGCCACGTCCAGGATCGCCAGCCGACGTTCGAGCGGAAGCACTGACCCGGTCGGGTTCTGGACGGTGGGAATCGTGTAGAGGTAGCGGGGCCTGATCCCCTCTGCTGCGAGTTCGGTGAGCACCCGCTCCAGGTCATCGACCACGATCCCCTGGCCGTCGAGGGCCACGCCCCGCCACCGGATGCCGGCCCGGTTGAGTCGGCTCAACATCCCGCCGTAGGTGGCCTGCTCGACGAGCACCGTCTCCCCCGGCTGCACCAGTGCCTCGTTCACCAGATCGAGAGCCTGGAGCGAGCCGGAGGTGATGAGCACGTCGCCTGCGTCGGTCGGCGTCGACGCCCGGGTGGTGAGTGCCTCGGCCACGAACTCGCGTAGCGGCTCGTAGCCGAGGGCCGAACCCCCCAGGTTGTAGGTGGCCAGCGCAGGGCCGAGGCGGTTCACCGCGACGGCTGCCGCTTCGGCCAACGCGGCGTGGGGCACGCTCTCACCGTCGTTGTTGCCGCCGACGAACCGGTAGCGGAGCGGCTCGGCGTCGAGATTCGTCGGCGCCGGCAGCAGATGGGTGCGCCCGATGAGCGGATCGAAACGGGGCGGCGTCGGAGTCTCGGTTGAGTCGGTCACGGCAACCTCTGCGTCGGTGTGGTCGGTGGTGTCCGGGCCGGACCCGAACCGGCCCCACACTATGGGTCGGCGCCGCCCCAGGCGTCGAACGTCACCTCGACATCGATTCGTTGCCGTGCGACGCTCGTGGGATGGGAGTCGATGAACATCTCGCCGCAATCGAGGCCGATGGGTACGTGATCGTTGAGGACGCGATCGGCGCCGATCTCACCGCCGAGCTGCGGGACACGGTGCGAGACCTGTTCTCCGAACTCGGGGTGGAGCCCCGCGGCAACCGGGCCGAGGGCTTCGCAACGCGGCGCCTCTACAACCTCGTACCCCGGGCCGAGGTGTTCCGGCGGATGATCACCCACGAGCCGGTGCTCGCCACGGTCGAGGGTCTGCTCGAACCCGACTGCATCTTGTCGGGCACCACGGCGATGGACATAGGGCCGGGTGAGGCCTTGCAAGGGCTGCACGCTGATGACGGTCTGATCCGGATCGGTCGCCCCCACCAGCCGATGATGGCCACCACCATCTGGGCCCTCACCGACTTCACTGCCGACAACGGCGCCACCCGGATCGTGCCTGGCTCGCACCGAGAGCCAGGGCATCCCGACTTCGACGATGACGGGTCGGCCATCGCAGCCGAGATGCCAGCGGGCAGCGTGCTCATCATGGACAGCCAGCTCTGGCACTGCGGCGGGCCGAACACCACCACCGATGACTGGCGGCTCGGCCTGAATGTGCAGTACGTCCGGGGCTTCCTCCGTACGCAGCAGAATCAGTACCTCTCGATCCCCCACGGCGACCTCGCCTCCTACCCCAAACGAGCCCGAGAAGTCCTCGGCTTCGAGCTCTATCGCGGGATCATGGGTCATGTCGAGGGCCAGAGCCCGGCGGCGGCGGTGGGGGCCGACCCTGAGGCGTCCGGGGCCTACGCGGCGAGTTCGCAGTCGAATCCCTTCGGGCAAACAGACCTCGAACCGACCGAGGTCGGCTGACGCCGGCGCCTCGGCCCGATGATCAGCGGGCGCTTGCTCGCGCGATGAGCCAGGCGAAGGCCGGGTCGCTGTCGCGAGTGTCGAGCATCTCGGGATGCCACTGGATGGCGAGCACGTCGTCACCGCGCTCGATGCCTTCCACGGTGCCGTCGTCGGCCACGGCGGTGACCGTCAACCCATCGCCGACCTCCGCCACGGTCTGGTGGTGGAGGCTGTTCACGTCGACCGTTGGGCCATAGAGCTGCTGGAGAATGGAGCCGTCGGCAGTCTCGAGTTTCTGGGTGATCGTGTTCGGGGCCACGTCGTAGCGGGCATGGCTCGGCACATGCTGGTTCAGGGTTCCTCCGTGGTGAACGTTCACCACCTGAAGACCGCGGCAGATGCCGAGCACGGGGCAGCCGATGTCGAGCGCGGCCGCCACGAGCCCGAGCTCGTAGGCGTCGCGGCCGACGTCTTCGTCGCCGCAGTCGGGCTCACGATCGGCGCCGTAGCGGGCAGGGTCGAGGTCACCGCCGCCGCTCAGCACCAGGCCGTCCAGCCGGCGAACGAGGGCGGCCGGATCGTCGTCGATCAACGGGAGATGCACGGGCAGCCCGCCGGCAGCCGCCACACCGCGGGCGTAGTCGAGCAGGTACATGTTGATGTCGAGCGGCTCCAGGATCCCCCCGAAGCCGACGACCTCGCGCCCGAAACGATGGCGACCGGTGATCCCGATCAGGGGTGGGTGCATGGGACGAGACCTCTCGTGTCGACGGGCACGTCGTTCGAGCCTAGACGTGGAACCAGATGTGGGCCTGGCCGGTGCCGGCCACGGCCTCGTACTTCCCGTACTGGGTGCCCGGCGCCGTGCAGTCGGCCCCGCCGATGGCGCCAAGCATCGTGAGGTAGTGGCCGAAGAAGCCCTCCGGGGCGTGGGCCTGGAACTCGGGAAGGAAGTCGAGAACGGCCCGATGATCGCCCCGCAGCATGCAGTCGATCACGTGCCGGTCGGCCGCAGCCGCCTCTGGGGTGCGGATGTGGCGGTCGGGATCGGCGCCCTCGTGGTCGCGGAACTGACGCAGCGGCCAGAACCGATGGCTCAGGCCCCCGCTGGCGAGCACCACCACCCGGCGGTCGGCGGCCTCGGCGGCGTCGGCGAGCAGGGCCCCGAACAACAGGAAGTCCTCGGGTTCGGCCGTCTGACACACCCCGGCCGACACCCAGCGCTCGTCACGCTGCAGGAACGGCAACAGATTGATGGTGGGATAGTGGGCGGCGATGAAGGGATCGGAGGTGGCCGTGATCCAGGTATCGGTCCGAGCGGCAGCTGTCGCCGCCCATGCAGTGGCCAGATCCGGGTCGCCCGGGTAGTCGTAGTGCACCCTGGTCATGCCCCGGGGCAACTCGTCCGAGGTGAACAGCCCGGCTCGGCGGTCGTGGCCAGCCACCACGTGCTCGATCGTGGTGAACCAGTGGGTGTCGATCACCACGATCGTGTCGAACTCGAGTGGGTCGAGCTGTGAGGCCCGAAGCTCGTGGAGCCCGGCGAACAGCGTTGTGTCCTCTCCGTCGTTGAGCGAGCGTCGGATGGGCTCGGGAAGCACGAGCGTCGGGACGTGCGACACGAGCGCAGCGCCGACGATGCCGCCCATCACGCCACGACCCGAACGGGCAGGCGCTTGATGCCGGCGATGAAGTTCGAGCGCAGGTACTCGGGTGAGCCGGCCGGTTCGAGTCGGTCGATCCTCGCCATGAGTTCCTCGAACACGAGGCGCACCTCCATCCTGGCGAGCCAGGCGCCGAGGCACAGGTGGGGGCCGTTGCGGCCGAACGCCATGTGGTCGTTGCTCTGACGGGCGAGGTCGAAGCGCCACGGGTTGGGGAAGCCGTCGGCGTCGTGGTTCGCCGAGTTGAACCACATCACGACCTTGTCCCCTGCCTTGATCTGCTTGCCCCCCAGGACGGTGTCGGTCGTGGCGGTGCGGCGGAAGTGCATCGTGACCGAGCTGGTCCGCAAGATCTCGTCGACGGCCGTTGCGGTGAGACCCGGGTCGGCCCGCCACGCCGACCAGAGCTCGGGGTGGTTGAGCATGGTCCAGAGCCCATGGGTCATCGTGTAGCGGGTGGTGTCGTTGCCGGCCGCCACCAGCAGGGTGAAGAAGTTGTTGAACTCCAGGTCGGTGAGGGGCGTTCCGTCGGTGGTGGGTTCCAGGAGCTTCGAGATGATGTCGTCGCGGGGGCAGCTCCTACGATCGGCCGCCTGCTCCTGGGCGAACTGGAACAACTCGATGGCGGCCGGGCTGCGGAACGGAACCATCCGGAACTGGTCGGTATCGGTCAGATCGACGGGAAAGTCGGTGAACTCGGGATCGGTGTTGCCGAGCAGGGCATCACCCCAGGCCACGAGCCGGTGGCCGTCGCCGTCGCTCGTGCCGAGCAGCTTGCCCAGCATCCGCATCGGGAGCTGCTGGGCGATGTGTTCCACGAAGTCGAACTCGCCGAGCGGGAGTGCCTCGTCGATCACCTCGGCGGCGAGCTGACGGATCTCGGCCTCGAACGACTCCACGGTGCGGCGCGTGAACCCTCGGCTCACGAGGCGCCGCAGCCGGGTGTGGTCGGGCGGATCGAGCTCCATCATCGTGCGCCGGGCCGCTGTCTCCTCTTCGTCCATCTCCTCGAGCCGGATGCCCACCGTCGATGTGAACGTCTCCACGTTCCGGCTCACCTCGAGGGCGTCGTCGTATCGCAGGATCGACCAGAACCCCGATCCGTCGCGCTCCTCGGTCCAGTGCACCGGGTCCTCGCGGCGCAGGCGCGTGAATGTCGCGTGAGGAACGCCTGACGTGTAGGCGTCATGACTGGTGATGTCTGCGTCGTCGGGGCCGTGGTCGGGCAGGTAGTCGTCGACGTGGGTGTGTGCACTCATGTGTCGCCTCCGGTGGTTCTGTCCCCCGACCATAGTCGTTCGGTCCCAAACGATTCAACGGTGGCGCTCCGGTGCCGGACTCGTGTCATCCGCTGACCACGCGGGTCAAAGCGTGTAGATTCACCGTTTGGTCTCCATGAATTGTTTGCTTCCGAACGATTCGTGGCCGTACTGTCAGACCCGTTCGATGGATCGATGACGATCCGAGGAGAGGATCCATGAAGCTCAAGACCCTGCTGGCCTTGCTTGCTGCGTTCGCCCTGGTGGTCGCCGCGTGCTCCAGCGACGATGACGCAGACGACGACGCTGGCGAGGACTCCTCAGCCAGCGAGACGACCGAAGAGAGCGCCGACGACGACACCGAGGAGGCCGACTCGGCCGACGAGGGCGACGACGCGATGGAGGATGGCGACGCCATGGCCGACGGCGGCGGCGTCGTGACCGATGGCCAGATCGACATCGACAAGATCCTCGCAACCGACCTCAGCAGCTGCGCCGAGGCCCCATCCGGTGACGCCATCAAGGTCGGCATGGCCATGGACTTCAGCGACGTTGTCGGCTTCGTGGACATTCCCGGCTCGATGCTGGTCCCCCACCTGGCTGATCTCATCAACTGCGCGGGTGGCGTAAACGGCAGCCCGGTCGAGGTCCAGGTGGCCGAGGTCGGCGACGACGCCGCACTCGCCACGCAGGACCTGCTCGACTTCGGCGCCCACTTCATGGTCGGCCCGCCCTTCGCCGACTTCGCCCTGCCGATCCTCCAGGAGACCCAGGGTCAGGTGCCGCTGTTCGTGGCTGCCTCTACTGAGCCGACGCTCGCCGATTCGAGCATCAACTCCTACCTGGTGACCTTCGACGACAACCAGATGTCGGCTGCGGTGGCCAACTGGGCCCTCGCCAACGACATCACCCGGGCGATCGTGTTCACCGAAGGCGAGGGCGTGCCCTACTCCGGTGTGAACCCCGATGCCTTCATCGCCGCCTTCGAGGCCGGTGGCGGCGAGGTGGTCAGCACCCAGACCTACGTGTGGGCCGCTGACACCGACTTCTCCGCCCAGGTGAACGAGATCGCCGGCATCTCCGAGAACAACGAGATCGTGTTCTCGGCTGCGCTGTCGTTCCAGGTCACTGCGCTGCGGGGCCAGCTCGAAGGCCAGGGCCTCGATGGCCTCACCTATGCCGGTACCGACGCACTCGATGCCACGGGCATCCAGGATCCCGAGGCGGCCGGTGGTGACAACGAGGGTGTGGTCCACACGCCCCACACCACGGTCACCGACGAGCGCATCCAGGCGATGTTCGCCAGCTACGAGGGGGCCGGCAACGACCCGCTCGAGAGCCAGGGCTTCATGGCCCTCTACGCCGACTCGCTGTTCCTCGGCCTGCAGGGCATCGTGGACTGCGGCTGTGCGGAGCCTGCCGACATCGGCACCGCCGTTCAGGCCATTGACGGGTTCCCCGGTCTCTCCGGTGAGATCACCTACGCCGGCACCACCGGCATTCCGCCCAAGGCCGTTCCGATCCACCAGATCGTCGACGGCGTCGACACCCGGATCGATACCCAGGGCGGCTGATCCGCAATGCTCGACGTGTCGGGATTGACAACCAAATACGGTGCGATCTCGGCCCTTCGAGACGCCACGCTCAGCGTTGGGTCCGGTGAGGTCATCGGCCTCATCGGGCCCAACGGAGCGGGCAAGACAACGGCGCTCGCGACCATTGCCGGGCTGCTCTCACCCAGTTCCGGCACGGTGACCTTCGAGGGCGCCGATATCACCGCCGAGCCCCCCGAGCGCCGACTCCGGGCCGGCCTCGCCCTCGTTCCCGAACATCGGCGGATCTTCGTCGATCTCTCGGTGCGTGAGAACCTCAAGATCGGCGGCGCCACAGTGCCGAGTTCGGATCGCGGCGAGCTGCTCGACGAGATGGCCGAGCGATTTCCGGTACTCAAGGACAAGTGGAACGTGTCTGCCGGGTATCTCTCCGGTGGTGAAGCGCAGCAGCTCGCTATTGCCCGGGCCCTCATGTCACGCCCCAAGTTGCTCATGATGGACGAGCCGTCGCTCGGGCTCGCCCCCGTGCTGGTCGATGTGGTGTTCGACCTGATCGTGAGCTTGCGAGAGCAGGGCCGCACCATGCTCGTCGTCGAGCAGAACGCCACCCGCCTGCTCGACGTTGCCGACCGTGCCTACGTGCTGCGAAGCGGCGAGGTCGTCGCCGATGGAACTGGTGCCGAGCTGTCGGCCCGCGACGACCTGTTCGACACCTTCGTGGGAGGCGCCCAGTGACCGAGCTGGCCCAGAACCTCATCGACGGGCTCGGCCGGGGCAGCATCTACGCCCTGCTCGCCCTCGGCATCGCCGTGATCTTCGGCGTGATGCACCTTCTCAACTTCGCCCACGGCGAACTCATCACGATTGCCGGTTACGCCGCCTTCGCCGCCCTCAGCCAGGGCTGGTCCTGGTACCTGGTCACCCCGCTCATCGTGGTCACCGCAGTGGTTGCGGCCGTCGTGATCGAGTTCGTGGCCTTCAGACGGGTGCGGGGGGCGTCCGACTTCACGCTGCTGTTGACGTCGTTCGGCGTGCACTTCGTGGTGTCGGCCATTTTCCTGCTGTACGTGTCGGCGTCTGTGAAGACGTTCCCCCGGCCGCAATGGGTGACCAACACCTACTCACTCGGCCCGCTCAACGTCGAGGTGTTCGACACCGTGGTGATCGCAGTCACGGCGCTCACCCTGCTCGGCACGACGCTCCTGCTCCAGCGCACGATGTTCGGCCTGGCGCTCCGTGCCGCCGCCGAGGACTTCGATACCGCACGCCTGATGGGCGTGCGATCCAACTCCGTCATCCGTGGTGCGTTCGCCCTTTCTGGCCTCCTCGCCGGTATCGCCGGGGTGTTCTGGCTCATGCGGGCCGGCAACACCGTGCCCAACGCCGGCATCGATCCGATGCTCAAGGGGGTGCTCGCCGCCCTCATCGGTGGCCTCGGCTCACTCCGGGGCGCAGTGCTCGGTGGCTTCGCTCTGGGCCTCGCCGAGGTGCTGCTCCGGTCTCGTCTCCCCGAGACCATCGCCGGGCTCACCGACGGGTTCGTGTTCATCCTCATCGCGCTGCTCTTCATCTTCCGCCCCCAGGGCCTCATCACCGTGGCCCACGCGGAGCGGGTCTGATGTTCCCGGATCGCAGTCGCGACGTCGCCTTCCCCGTCGGCGGCATGCTGATCCTGTTCGCCCTCCTGGTCGGGAGCGGTCTGCTCTACCAGAGCCTGGGCGGTGGTGCCGCCGAGCGTCTCGTCACCACGATGCTGATCGACGCCATCGTGGTGGTCGGCATCCAGATCTACGTCGGCAACACCGGCATCCTCTCGTTCGGCCACATCGGCTTCGGCGCGATCGCCGGCTACGCCTTCGCACTGTTCGCAATCTCGCCGGAGGAGAAGCTCAAGCGGATCCCCGACGTCCCCTTCGGCCTGCTCGACGTGCAGCTGTCGCCGTGGCTCGCCGTGGTGGTGGCCGCCGCCGTCACGCTCGTCATCGCGGGCATCGTCGGCGTCGGCCTCGTGCGATCCGGTGCCCAGTCCGGAGCAGTGTCGGCCACGGTGATCACCCTGGCGCTGTTGTTCGTCACCCACGAGGTGGCCCGCAACTGGCCCGATCTCACCGGTGGCGACCGAGCCGGCCTCGCCTTTCCGATCGGCGGCGCGCTCAACTCCCAGCTCCCGATCATCGTCACCCTGCTCGCCGCCCTGATCGTGGCCCGGCTGTACGCCCAGAGCAGCGCCGGGCGTCTCGCCGTGGCCGCCCGCGAGGACAACCTCGCCGCCCGGGCCATGGGCGTCAACCCGATGGTGCAACAGCTCGTGGCGCTCGCACTGTCGGTGGTCGTGGTGAGCGTCGGCGCGTCGCTACGGGTCTACGAAGACGGGTCGATCCTGCCCGGCGACTTCTTCTTCGACTACACGCTCGTCACGCTCGTGATGCTGGTGGTGGGCGGGCGCAACAGCGTCACCGGCGCCGTCGTGGGCGTTGCCGTCATCACCGTTGCCCGCGAACTGGCCCGCCGCATGGGGCAAGACGGCTTCGAGTTCTTCGGCCTCGGCCTCGATGGCGTGCCCGCCGACTGGATCTTCCGCGAGAACCTGCAGTCGGTGGTGCTCGGTCTGGCGATGCTCGGGTTCATGCTCTGGCGGCCATCGGGCATTCTCGACGACTGGGAACTCGACGAGTGGCTCCATCGCCGCATCGGGAGCGGTACCGCCGCCGAGCCGGCTGCACCCGAGCCGGCCGAGCGCTCCACCACCGAACCCATCCGGCTCGAGGCCCGGACGATCGACGTGACCTTCGGTGGATTCCAGGCCCTCCAGGGAGCAGGGATCGAAGCCAACGCCAACGAGATCGTCGGCATCATCGGCCCGAACGGCGCCGGCAAGACCACGTTGGTCAACGTGGTGACCGGCATGGTCGATCCCACAGGGGGAACCGTGGTGCTCGGCACCACTGACCTCACGGCCGCGCCGCCACACCAGATCGCCCGAGCCGGCCTCGTGCGGACCTTTCAGAACCTCCGACTCTTTGGAGCGCTCACTGTTCGCGAGAACGTCGAGGTGTCGACGCTCGTGGCCCGGGACCACCGCAACGGCACCGCCCGGCCCGACGCTGACGCCCTGATCGGCGCCGCCGGGCTCTGGGACCATCGCGATCGACGGGCCCGCGAGCTCGACTACGGCAACTCCCGGCGGCTCGAACTGGCCCGAGCCGCCGCCATGGTCCCCTCCTTCCTGCTGCTCGACGAACCAACGTCGGGCATGAGCGACAGCGAGTCGCTCCAGATGATCGAACAGGTCCGCTCGATCGCCGACCTCGTGGGGGCCGGGGTGATCGTGATCGACCACGACCTCAACTTCATCACCGGCATCTGCGACCGGGTGTACTGCCTCGACCGGGGCCAGGTCATCGCAGATGGAACACCAGCCGAGGTGCAGGCCGACAGCGGCGTGCAGGCCGCCTACCTCGGCGCGGCCACGGCATGAGCGCGACGGTCCGGCGGCCGGGGGTCGACGCATCAACACAGCCACGAACGGGCCCAGTCGCCGGCCTACCTCCCGCCCCCGATCGCCGATAGCCAGCACAGGGCCGTGCCGCCGTAGTAAAAACGGCGGCCAAGAACCAGCAGTCCCCCACAACGAGGATCAACGACCATGGCCCAAGGGCAAACCGCCGAGGAGTTCCGCACCCGCTGCGAGGAAGCGGGCGTGCACACCGTCGAGATCGCCGTTGCCGACACGCAGGGGCACCTGCGCGGCAAGCGCGTTCCGATCGATCGCTTCTTCAACACCGCCCTGGCCGACGGTGTTCATCTCGCAGACGCGATCTTCGTGCTCGACATGCAGAACGATCTGCCCGAGAACCCGTACATCAACATGGATTCGGGCTACCTCGACTGCCATCTCATGCCCGATGTCAGCACCGGTCGCATCCTCACCCACCGCCCCGGGTACGCGCTCGTCTTCGCCCACACCTACGACGAGCTCGGCCAGATGCATCCGATCGCGCCCCGAACGGTGCTGGCCCACCAGATCGACCGGGTGAGTGCCGCGGGGCTCCAGCCCGTCGTAGCCACCGAGATGGAGTTCTACCTCTGCACCCCCGACTGGGTGCCCGTGCAGGATCACATCCAGTACTCGTCGCTCACCGAGGCCCTGGCGATGGAAACCGTGCTCGCCGACATGCGCCACGCGCTCGCCGGCGCGGAGCTCGAGGTCGAGTCGTCCAACGCCGAGTACGGGCCCGGCCAGTTCGAGATCAACATCGGCCACACCGACGCGATGACCTGCGCCGACAACACTGTGCTGTTCAAGAGCATCGTGAAGCAGGTGGCAGCCCAGCACGGCCTGCGGGCCACGTTCATGGCCAAGCCGTTCACCGAGCAGTCGGGTTCGGGGATGCACGTCCACACCAGCTTGGCTGCGAACGGGTCGAACGCCTTCGCCGATTCCGACGGTGGCCCCAACGCCCTGATGGGCCAGTGGATCGCCGGCATGCTCGAACACGCCGAGGCGCTCACGATGCTGGCGGCGCCGACCGCCAACGGCCCGAAGCGCCTGCGGCCCTACACCTTCGCCCCCACCCACATCCACTGGGGCCTCGACAACCGGACGGTGCTCGCCCGGTGCATCGTCGAGCAGGGCTCCCAGGCCAACCGGGTGGAGTACCGGGCGGCCGGAGCCGACGCCAATCCCTATGCGATGATCGCCGGTGTCATTGCGGCTGGTGCCGACGGCATCGAACGGTCGTTGGAGCCTCCGATGATGTGCGAGGGCGACCTGTACACGAACCCCGGTACCAACACGGCACTGCCCACCGACCTCGCATCGGCCATCGCCGCCTTCCGGGGCAGCCCCCTCGCCGCCACGCTCGGCGAGAAGTTCTCCACCACCAACGCCTTGACCAGTGAGCACGAGGTGGCCCAGGCGGCTGAGAACAATCCCGATCCCGACGAGGTCAACGACTGGGAACGGGCTCGCTACGCCGAGCACTGCTGACGGAGATCCTGGATGAGTCCCAGCCCCGCTGTCGCCGACGCCGCAACGTCGGTCACCGACGCCCAGCTCTACCTGGACGGCATACCCCACGAGCGGTTCGCCGCCATGCGGGCCACCGACGGGTTGACCTGGCACCCCTACGGCGACAACGGGTTCTGGGCGGTCACACGCCATGCGGATGTGCGCACGGTGTCGCGAGCGCCAGAGGTGTTCTCGTCGGCCATCGGGCACACCAACCTCTGGGACCTCGAAGCCGATGCTCTCGAAGCCCGACGATCGCTGATCGACACCGACGCTCCTGATCACACCCGGCTGCGGCGCATCGTGGCCGCTGCGTTCTCACCCAAGAGCATCCGGGCCTGGGAGCACACCGTGCGCGCCGTGGCGGCCGAACTGCTCGACGAGTTCATCGCCCGAGGTGGCGGCGACTGGGTGGAGCTCGTCGCCGCTCCCCTGCCGATCCGGGTCATCCTCGACATGCTCGGGGTGCCTCTCGCCGACGCCGACTACCTGGTGGAGCTGTCCAACTACCTGGTTGAGGGCACCGGCGACACCCAGTCGATCCCGCCCGACGCCTTCGGCAACACCACCGATCTGCGGCTGCTGCCGTTCAACTCTCCGGCCAGCCACGCCATCTTCGAGTACGGCGAACGTCTGCGGGCGGAACGCCGCGCCGAGCCCCGCGAGGACCTCGTCACCCACCTGGTGAAGGCCGAGCTCGAGGGCGAGCGGATGACCGAGGCCGAGTACCGTCAGCTGTTCCACATCCTCGTGTTCGCCGGCAACGAGACCACGCGCACCGCGCTCAGTCACGGTGCCCTCGCATTGGCCGACAACCGCAACGTGTGGGCCGGTGCCATCGCCGACCAGAGCCGCATCGAGCCCCTCACCGAGGAGGTGCTGCGGTGGTCGACGCCCGTGCTTCACATGCGGCGTACCGCCGCCACCGACACCGAGTTGGCCGGCACCCCCATCGCGGCCGGCGACAAAGTGGTGATGTGGTACGCATCGGCCAATCGTGACGAGGCGGTGTTCGCCGACCCCCAGCGGTTCGATCCTGACCGGGCCGACAACGCCCAGTTCGCGTTCGGGGGTGGCGGCCCGCACTTCTGCCTTGGCGCATTCCTGGCCCGGCTCGAGATTTCAGTACTGCTGGAGGAGATGGCGGTACGAAATCTCACGTTGGAGCAAACCACCGACGTGGTGCGCGCCCCGTCCAACTTCGTCCATGGCATCCTGTCGGTGGGGTTGCAACCCGGAGGAGGCCACTAGATGCCTAGCCACGAGATCTTCGTTCTCGCCATCGATACCGAGCGGTGCATAGGCGGCGGCCAGTGTGAACTCATGGAGCCGGAGATGTTCGAGGTCGACGCCGACACGGGCATCGCCACGGTGATCGGCGACGGCAAGATGGCACAGCTCCGGGCTGAGGGCCTGATGGACCGTTGCCCTGGGCAGGCGATCATCCGGGTGGACGCCGACGACGGCGCTGATGACTGAGCGGTCCGTCGCGACCGTCGACCTCGCAGATCCGAACCTCTACCAGCGCGGAATCCCCCACGACGTCTTCACCGAGCTGCGGCGTCGGCCTGGTCTGACGTGGAACGCCATCGCCGGCGATCCGACCGACGGATTCTGGGCCGTCACCCGCCACGACGACCTCGTGACCGTGAGCCGCGATCCGGACACGTTCTCATCGGCGGTGGGTCACATCCAGATCTACGACATCGACGAGGATGCGCTGGCGGCGCGGGCCTCGATGATCGATCTCGACCCACCCGTGCACACCCGCCTACGCCGGCTGGTCAGCTCGGCCTTCACGCCCCGCCACGTGCAGGGCTACCGCGACGCCATCACCGAACGGGTGCACGCCCGGCTCGATGCCCTCATCGAGGCCGGTGGCGGTGACTGGGTGGATCTCGTGGCCGCTCCGATCCCGATCGGCGTCATCTGCGACCTGATGGGCGTGCCCGAGGCGGATCACGGCTACATGATCGAACTCTCCGACCACCTCGTGGCCGGTACGAGCAGCCAGCCGCTCGATCCCGAGGCCTACGGAAACACCACCGATCTGCGTCTCCTCCCCTTCAACAGCCCGGCGGCGCATGGCATCAACGCCTACGCCATCGACCTGGGGGAACGTCGGCGGCGAACCCCCGAAGACGATCTGATCACCCGCCTGGTGGAGGCTGAGATCGAGGGCGACCGGCTCACCGACGCCGAGTTCGCGAACTTCTTCCGCCTGATGATCTTCGCCGGCAACGAGACCACACGATCGTCAATCGCCCACCTCGCCCTGCATCTGACGCACTTCGGTGCTGCCTTCGGCCGGGTACGTGAGGATCGCGCCATGCTCGACTCGCTGGTCGAGGAGGTGATCCGGTACTCGTCGCCCATCCTCTACTTCCGGCGAACTGCCACGGTCGACACCGAACTGGCCGGCACCCCCATCGCGGCCGGCGACAAGGTGGTGATGTGGTACGCCTCCGCCAACTTCGACGAGGCCCAGTTCCCCGACCCGCTCACCTTCGACCCGGCCCGACCGACGCTGCCACCCCACGTCGCCTTCGGCGGCGGTGGCGCCCACTTCTGCCTGGGAGCATCGCTCGCTCGATTGGAACTACAGATCCTCATAGATGCGATCATGACCAGGAACATCACGATCGACGTCGTTGGCGATCCGACCTTCGTCGACTCGAACTTCGTCAACGGCATCGAGCACCTGGAGGTCCGCCTGCCATGAGTCCCTGGTCTCTCACCACCGAGCAGTTGATGATCAAGGCCCGTGCGCGTGCCGTCGCCGCCGAGGTCATCGCCCCCCGGGCCGCCGAGGTCGACCGCAGCGAGAACTACCCGTGGGACAACGTGGCCGCCCTGCAGGAGGCCGGGTTCACCGGCATGACCATCCCCACCGAGCTCGGAGGGCCGGGCCGCTCATTCCTCGACGCCGTGCTCGTGGTCGAGGAGATGGCAAAGGTGTGTGGCGTCACGGGCCGCATTGCTGTCGAGTGCAATATGGGCGCGATCTCGGCGATCATGGCCTACGGCACCGATGCTCAACGTCGTATGGCGGCCGACCTCGTGCTCGCGGGCGACAAGCCGGCGATCTGCATCACCGAGCCTGGTGCCGGAAGCGCGGCGTCGGAGATGACCACTCGGGCCGACCGCCGTGGCGATCGCTACATCATCAACGGCACCAAGCACTGGATCACCGGCGGTGGTGTGTCCCGGCTTCATCTCATCTTCGCCCGTGTGTTCGACGAGCACGGCCACGAGGAGGGCATCGGTGGCTTCCTCGCCCTGCGGGATCAGACCCCGGGCCTTGGCTTCGGCCGGCGCGAACCCACCATGGGCCTGCGGGGAATCCCCGAGATGGAGGTGATCATGAGCGACATGGAGGTGGGCACCGACATGGTGCTGCTGCCTCCGTCGGGCTTCGCTCGCGGCTTCGCCGACCTCATGAACGCGTACAACGCCCAGCGGGTGGGCGCAGGCACGGTGGCGCTCGGCATCGCAACGGGCGCCTACGAACTCGCCCTCGACTTCGTACAGAAGCGTGAGCAGTTCGGCCGGCCGATCGCCGAGTTCCAGGGCCTGCAGTGGATGCTGGCCGACATGGCGGTGAAGCTCGAAGCGGCCCGGAGCCTCACCTACCGGGCGGCGGCATCGAATGGCCCGGCCAACAGCCCGTTCCCTGATCCCACGCTGGCCGCCCAGGCCAAGATATTCACCGCCGAGCAATGCATCGACGTGGTGAGCGATGCACTGCAGGCCTTCGGTGCGGCCGGGTACTCCCGCCACAGTCCGCTGGAGCGCATGTACCGCGACGTTCGCATGTTCACGATCGGCGGTGGAACGGCCCAGATCCTGCGCACCGTCGTGGCCTCGCGCATTCTCGACATGAAGCTGCCCCAACACCGGGGCGCATTCCTGCCCACCCAGCTCTGAGGCCCCGCTCCCCCGCCAGGGGCCGGCGGCAGCTCAGCGCTCGGCGCTGGTGATCACCAACCGCAGGAACCGGGCCAGGCTGCGTCGGTCCTCGGCGCTCAGGTCGTGCACCATCTCGATCTCGAACCGGTGGAACCGAGGATGGAGCTCCTCGATCATCGCCCGCCCCTGCGGTGTGAGGGCAACGGTGACCCGTCGGCGATCCCGCTCCATGCGGGTACGGGCCACGAGCTGCTGCTTCTCGAGCGTCGACACCATCCCTGTGAGCGTGCCTTTGGCGAGATCGCACTCCGACGCCAGTTGTGCTGTCTCCATCTCGCCCCACACCCACAGCACCCAGACGATCGTGAACCCACCCCACGACAACCCCTGGGGGGCGAGCAGCTCTCGCTCGGCTCGACGGCGCACCGCAGTGGCCGCGCGGTAGATGTTCGACACCGCGTGCAACGAGTCGAAGTCGACAGGCTGGTCACCGAGACGAGCCTGGATCACTCGCTCGGCGTCGAGCAGCCGGGCCTCGGCCTCGCTCTGATCCGAGGCGGCCTCGGGGTCGGGAACATCCATGGGGCTACCCGACCGGCACCACGGCGATGTGGTCCAGGAACCAGTCGACCAGACGGTCGGTCTGAGGGCGGGAGTTCTCGGCGTTGACCACCGTGGCGGCGATGAGGCCGTCCGCCGTCAGGCCGTGGGCCGGCAAGAGGTCGGCGCCGCCCATGTCGAGCCACCGTCTCAGGTGGGCGACATCGACCTCGGGATGGAACTGCAGGCCGAGATTGCGCCTCAGTCGGAACGCCTGGGTGCCGAATCGGTCCACGGACAACACCTCGGCGTCGGGGGGTGCCTCGAACCGGTCGTAGTGCCACTGCATCCACGGGCCTGTTCCAAGCTCAGGCGTCTCGCTCGGGATCTCGTACCAACCCACCTGGGCCTCGTCGGCAGCCACCACCCGGCCTCCAAGGGCTGCGGCGAGCGCCTGGCCGCCGAAGCAGATGCCGAATACGGGAACGCCGGCCCGATCAGCGGCCCGTAGCAGCTCCAGCTCACGCTCGATCCAGGTACCGATCGTTGCGGTGTCGTACACGGAGTAGACGGCGCCCATGGGCACGATGATGTCGTGCTCGCCGATCGCCGGGAACTCCACGTCGCTGCGGGGGTCGTCGAGATCGAGCGTCACGCTCAGCTCATCGAGCTCGAACCCTCGGGCTTCGAGGCGTCGGCCCACCATCCCCGCAGTCTCGCCGGGGTCGTGGACGACGATAAGTGCGCGCCTGGCCATGGGTTCAGGCTAGAGGCTGCAGCCCCACACGACCGTTCCGGCCGATGGTGGGAGTAGCGGTGCGTTCAGTGGGCGGCGTGCCGGCTGCAGGCACCGGCCGCTGCGGCTTGCGAGCGGCGCCGGAGACGGCCGGATCCGTTCGAGGAGCGAGTGCATGGGTGGGTTGCGAGGGCGCGCAGCGACGACATCATCTCGCTCGACACCGACACCTCACCCGCTTCGCCCGCAGCGGCGGCTGCAGCAGATTCGAGCACGACAGTGGCGGCCGGGTGTGAGCCCACCCGGGCTTTGGCGGACGCGAGCAGCACTCGGACATCCGCCACGGGAACCATGATCAACATACGAACCGCCCTCAACTCGTTGCCCCATCGCAACGGAGGCGGCATCGGCGCCACCACGGCGTTCAGTCTGCCTGCTTCGACGAGCAGACCCGCCGCCGATGGCGCGAAACCCAGTGAATCAGATGTGCGGTGCGGCGATCGTAGGCTGGGAGCATGGGAATCCTCCGCCAGGTCGTCGGCCTCGGGCCGCAATGGCCCACCATCGATCCGTTCCTCTTCTGCGCGCACCACCTCGACCACTACCCCGCCGGCACCGGAAGTCTCGGGCCCGAACCCGCACTTCTCTCCGGCCGCGACATCGGCCAGGACTTCGCCGGCCACGACGGCTGGAACATGTACCACGGCGACGTTGTCCCGGGCTTCCCCCAGCACCCCCATCGCGGCTTCGAGACCGTCAGCTTCGTGCGCCAGGGCCTGATCGACCACGCCGATTCGCTCGGAGCCACCGCCCGCTTCGGCCGGGGCGACGTGCAGTGGATGACGGCCGGGCGCGGCATCGTCCATGCCGAGATGTTCCCCCTGCTCGACCGGGAGCACCCCAACCCGTTGGAGCTGTTCCAGATCTGGCTGAACCTCCCAGCCGACGACAAGCTCGTCGAGCCTCACTTCTCAATGCTGTGGTCGGCCGACATCCCGACCGTCGGCTCGGCCGACTCCACCCAGGTCACCCTCATCGCTGGCGCCCTCGACGACACCCAGCCGCCGAATCCGCCGCCGAACTCCTGGGCCGGCCGCCCCGAGAGCGCCGTGGCGATCTGGCACGGCGAGATGCGACCGGGGTCGGAGTGGGTGCTACCGCCGGCGGCAAACGACGAGATCGTTCGCACCCTGTACCTGTTCGCTGGCGGCCCACTCCAGGTGGACGACGAGTCGATCCCTGCCGCCTCTGGCGCCGTGTTGTCCTCGGCCACGGCCTCGCCAACGCTGCGAGCTGGACATGAGGGCGCGTCGTGGATGTTGCTCCAGGGCCGACCGATCGCCGAACCGGTGGCCCAGTACGGCCCGTTCGTGATGAACACCGAAGACGAGATCCGTCAGGCGTTCGCCGACTACCAGCGCACGCAGTTCGGCGGCTGGCCGTGGCCATCGGACGCGCCCCACCACGGCCCAGATCGCAGTCGCTTCGCCGTCCACGCCGATGGCCGGGAGGAAGTTGGAAGGTGAGCAACATGGTCGACCCGCCACCGCCTCCGGCAGCGGCGGATCTGGTCGACCCCTCGGTTGCTCCTCCTGCCCCCGCCGGATCGTCCTCGACTCGCGTCCACCACCTCGATGCACTGCGGGCGGCGGCGATGCTGCTCGGCATCGTGTTGCACGCCGCAATCGAGTTCCTGCCCTACTACCGGGCCGGTGACGCCGGAAACACGGTTCTCGAAGGGCTCTTCCTCGTGATCCACGGGTTCCGCATGCCGCTCTTCTTCTTGTTGAGCGGTTTCTTCACCGCAATGGTCTGGCGCCGGCGGGGAACACGGGGCCTCCTCGGGCAACGGCTTCGCCGCATCGGGCTTCCGCTCCTGGCGGGCGTGGTCACGATCCTGCCGGCTTTGATCGTTGCGGGCCTGCTGGGGTGGGTGATCGCATCGCAGTTCGATGGGCCTGCGGTCGAGGAGTTCGTCTCAGCTGCTGATGGCGATGGCGACGGCGCCGACGATGGCGGCGGGTTCTCGTTCGCCCACCTCTGGTTCCTCTGGATGCTCCTCTGGCTGGTGGCTGGCTTCGTTGCAGTCGTGGAGGTGGGTCGAGCGGTTGCCCGCACCGGTGGAGGGCGTCAACAGAGGCCATCTCGCCCTGCGCCGTCCGCCGTGCCGGCGATGCGGGCCGTGGCCCTCGTTTCGCTCCCGTTGCTGTCGGTGCTCCCCCAGCTCGCGATGCGCGAGCCGATCTTCGGTCCCGACACCTCCGATGGGCTCCTCCCTGCACCTCACGTGCTGGCGTTCTACGCCACCTTCTTCGCCTTTGGTGCGGTCGCCTTTCCCCCGCCAAGGGCCAACACCTCCGTCCGGGCTGACACACTCACCACGATCGGTCGACGGTGGCCGCTGTGGCTGGCGCTGTCCGCAGCGAGCACCCCACTCGGCCTGCCGATGAGCGCAGTCGAGGATCCGTCGCGGCCCACGGTCGTCGGCTCGGCCGTGTTGCAAGTGGCCTTTGCCTGGTTGGCCTCAGCCGGACTACTCGGACTCTTCGCGGCCAGGCTCAGCCGGCCACGCTTCGCCGCCCGCTACCTGTCTGACGCGTCGTATTGGATGTACCTCGTACACCTCCCGATCGTGCTGTTCTTCCAGGGCGTCGTGGTCTGGATCCCGGTGCCGACCATGGTGCGCTTCGCCCTGATCGTGGTGGTGACCACGGTGGTCCTGTTACTCAGCTATCACTGGCTCGTGAGGTACACGGGCGTTGGCTGGCTGCTGAACGGGTGGCGGAGACGAGAGGATGACCGCCAACTACGAGCCTCGATGGGCCAGTGGTAGCTTGACCTCAGCCCGGCCGCCTCGCCTTCGAGGCCATGCCGGACGCACGGAGTCCCAGCCCTGGAGGTCGATGATGTCAGCCCCCCTCGACGGCGTTCGCGTCGTGGAAATCGCCAGCTTCGCTGCCGCACCGACGGCGGCCGCCATCATGGCCGATCTGGGGGCCGAGGTGATCAAGGTCGAAGCCATCGGTGGCGACCCGATCCGGGGCCTGATGAAGCAGGCCAAGGTGCCCGAGGGCGAGGTGAACCCCGATCACCCGTTCCAGTTCATCAACCGGGGCAAGCAGTCGATCGAGCTGAACCTCGACGATCCGGCCGGCGTCGAGGTGGCGCACCGTCTCATCGCGGTGGCCGACGTTGCGATCCTCAACATGTTGGCCGACCGCCGCAAGCGGTTCTCGATCGACGTCGACGACCTCCACGGGGTGAAACCCGACCTCGTGATCGGCCTCCTCTCCGGCTACGGCGAGCAGGGCGAGGAGATCAACCGCCCTGGCTATGACCTCACGGCGTTCTTCGCCCGCTCCGGAGTGATCGGCGGGATGACCCCGCCGGGCGGCGCACCTCCTCATCCCCGCCCGGGCCAGGGCGACCACACCACGTCGATGGCACTGTTCGGTGGTGTGATGGCGGGCCTCCGGGCCCGCGACGTCACCGGCGAGGGGCAGGTGGTGGAGACCTCGCTGCTGCGGACGGCGGCCTTCACCATCGGCATCGATCTGGCCACGGCGGTGGTCGACGGCAACCCGAATCCCGACCGCCCTCGCGAGAAGTCCATCTCGGCGATGCTGGAGGCATTCCAATGCGCGGATGGGCGCTGGATCCAGTTCGCCATGCCCGACCGGGGTAAGGCGTGGGTTCAGTTCTGCACGGCGCTCGAACGCGAAGACCTCATCGAGCACGAGAACTATGCCACCGGGCGCCTTCGGTACCGCAACATGCCGCCGCTGATCGCCGAACTCGACGAGACCATCCGCACAAGGCCGTTCGAGTACTGGGCGCCTCGCCTCGACGAGCAGAACTGCATCTGGGCGCCGATCAACGACGCTGCCCTGGCCGCCCAGGATCCTCAGGTACGGGCGGCGGGTGTCTTCGAGCCGCTCGATCATCCAACGGCCGGCCGGATCGAGACGGTTGGCGCCCCGTTCCGGATGCCGGGGAACCCCGAGGTCGGGGCGCGGGGCCCAGCGCCCGAGAAGGGCGAGCACTCCGCCGCGATCCTGCGCGATCTCCTCGGCTACGACGACGCCTCGATCGCCGACCTCGCCGATCGAGGGGTGGTTCCCGGCTACTCACCCAGGGACGGCTCGGGCTAACCTCAGCCACCATCACTGGCACCGAGGAGGCTGGATCATGACCGAGCACGAACACGTGGACGTCCTGGTCGTCGGCGCCGGCATCTCCGGCATCGGCGCGGCCTACCACCTCCAGACGATGTGCCCTGATCGTTCGTTCGCGATCCTCGAAGGTCGCGACTCGATCGGGGGCACGTGGGACCTGTTCCGCTATCCGGGCATCCGATCCGACAGCGACATGCACACGCTCGGGTTCTCGTTCAAGCCTTGGACGAAGGCCAAGTCGATCGCCGACGGTCCATCGATCATGGAGTACCTGCACGAGACGGTGGCCGAGCACGGGATCGACCAGCACATCCGCTTCAACCATCTCGTGACCGCAGCGTCGTGGTCGACCGACGACGCCCGCTGGACCGTGACCGCCACCCGCCGCGACCCCGGCTCGGGTGCCACGGAGCAGGTGGAGTTCACCTGCGGCTTCCTCTACCTCTGCGCCGGCTACTACAGCTACAAGGGCGGGTTCACGCCCGATTTCCCAGGCCGCAGCGAGTTCCAGGGAACGGTGATCCACCCGCAACAGTGGCCTGAGGATCTCGACTACACCGACAAGAAGGTGGTGGTCATCGGTTCCGGGGCCACGGCGATGACGCTCTTGCCGGCCATGGCGCCCGATGTGGCCCACATCACCATGCTGCAGCGCTCCCCGACCTACGTGGTGGCCCGCCCCTCACAGGACGTGGTGGCCAACCGCCTGCGGTCCGTGCTGCCCGACTCGGTGGCTTACCGCCTCACGCGATGGAAGAACGTGAAGCTCGGCAACATGTTCTACCGCAAGACCCGCCGCGATCCCGACAAGGTGCGGGAGCTGTTGCTGGGCGGAGTCCGCCAGGGCCTCGGCGAGGACTACGACATCGACACGCACTTCACCCCCACGTACAACCCGTGGGATCAGCGCCTCTGCCTGCTGCCCGACGGCGATCTGTTCAAGGCCATCCGGTCGGGCAAGGCCTCGGTGGTCACCGACACGATCGAGCGTTTCACCGAGACGGGCGTTGCGCTGAGCTCGGGTGAGCATCTCGACGCCGACATCGTGGTGACCGCCACCGGGCTCCAGCTGGTGACCGTTGGCGAGATCGACGTTGCCGTCGACGGCGACGAGGTCGACTTCTCCTCGACGTGGACCTACAAGGGCATGGGCTACTCCGACGTGCCGAACCTGATCAGCACGTTCGGGTACATCAACGCCTCCTGGACGCTCCGGGCGGATCTCATCGCCGACTACGTGTGCCGACTGTTGAATCACATGCGAACAACGGGAACCGAGATCGCGACACCCCGCTTGCGCCCGTCGGATGCCGACATGGTGGCTCGCCCCTGGATCGATGACTTCTCGTCTGGCTACATGCAGCGGGTGATGGACCGGATGCCCCAGCAGAGCGACCAGGAGCCGTGGATCAACTGCCAGGACATCCTTCGGGAGCGGAAGCTCATCGGGAAGGCCCCAGTGGACGATGGAGTGATGACCTTCACCCGCGCCCGTACGCGCGCCTCGGTTGGCTGAACGCCCTGGGGCCCGCGCGGCCCACCGAACCGAGAGAGGCCATGAGCCAGGCCATCACCATCCGACTCGCAGCCGCGTTCGCCATCGCGACGCTGCTGACGGGAGCGTGCAGCACCGCCGCCGAGGATCCGCTGGCGGTCGCCCCCGCCGACACCACCGCTGACAGCGCAACGGGCGGGGGCTCGTCGGTGCCGGTGCCCGACGATGACCGCGAGCTGGCTCTGGCTGATGACGCCTCGGCTGACGGAGGCGACGCGGTCGCCGCCGACGACGCCGTGTCGAAGGCCTACTGCGATGCACTGGAGGCGTTCACCGACGCGACCGACGCTTCGATGGACACCGAGCACGTCGACTGGCCAGCCGACATCCAGGCCTACGCCGACGTGATCGAGGCGGCGGCCGCCGAGGCACCCCCGGCCTCAGCCACCGCCCTCGACGGCTTCGCCGCGCTCACTCGGGAGGCGGCCACCATGACCCACGACGAGTTCCTCGCCAACGAGGAGTTCGGGTCGCGCTACATCGGCTACCTGTTCGGCGAGATGGCCGTGGTCGAGGCCGACGCCGACAGCTGTGATCTGGACTCCGGGGGCGGTTCGGTGACCGTCACCCAGGAGGACATCGAGCAGGCCCAGGGCTGGGTGGACGCCACCGGCCAGGTCACGGCGGCCTGCGTGGTGATCGACGACGAAACCTACACCGTCGATCTGACCAACACCGGCGACGATCTCGCCGACTACGAGCTGGCTGTCACGTTCACCTACGCCGATGGCAGTGAGAACACCGAGGCCGCGGCCAGTCAGCAGGTGACGGCCCTGCGCCCCAAGGAACGGACGATCGAGCAGGGGTGGTCGTTGTTCGACGGTACCGGTGACTCTTGTGCCGTCACCCAGGTACGACGGGCCCCGACGCTCAACTCGGCCGATCTGCCCGAGCCACAGGATCGCTGCACGGTGATCGGCCGTGACGAATTCGACCACCTCGACTTCGAGGTGGAGGTCATCGCCACCCAGAACGGCGACGTGTGGCCGACCGTTGCGTTCATCGACGAGGAGGGCGTGCGCCGGGCCACCCACATGGGCTCAGCCGAGGGCCTCACCGCAGGCGAGGTGGCCACGGTGGCCGACACCAACATCTCCAGCGTGAGCGACCCGACGGTTGTCGAGTGTGAGGTGGTCAGCCGGCTGAACTGGTGATTGGCACCGACGGGCTGTCACTACCGGCGACGCCGGTTCCGAACATCCACTGGATCGCCCGGGCCATTTCGGCCCGCACCGCGGCGCCCGACAGCACCACATCCACCATGCCCGCCGTGGTGTGGCCATGGCCCCGGGCCCCGATGCGGGTGACGGGCACACCTGCGGCCTCCAGCGCGTCGGCGTAGGCCTGGCCTTCGTCGCGCAGCGGATCGAACTCGGCGGTCACGATCGCGGCCGGAGCCACACCGCTCAGCTCGGGGGCGTGGAGGGGCGACGCCCGCCAGTCCGCCCGCTCCGACTCCGGGGCGTAGTGATCCCAGAACCATGTCATGAGCGCCGTGGTGAGCACGTACCCTTCGGCGTTCTCGACATACGACGGTCGGGAGAGGTCGTGGTCGGTCACGGGCGTGAACAGCAGCTGACCGGCAAGCTCGGGGCCGCCGGCGTCGCGGGCCATGAGGGCCATCACGGCCGCCAGATTGCCACCAGCACTCCAACCGGCCACTGCGACCGGCCCTGGGCGGCCACCGAGCGACTCGGCGCTGGCGGTGACCCACTGCAGCGCAGCCCAGGCATCATCGACCGGCGCCGGGAACGGGTGCTCGGGCGCGTGGCGGTAGTCGACCGACACGATGATGGCGTCGGACCGCACGCACAGGTCCCGGCAGAGCGGGTCGTCGGACTCCTGGCTGCCGAGCACCCAGCCCCCGCCGTGGTAGTACAACACCACCGGGTGTGGGCCCGGCGTGGCCGGCCGGTAGAGGCGATACGCCAGATCTCCAGTGGCCGCCGGATAGGTGCCGTCCACGATCTCGCCAACGGCGGGGCCGGGGGGCCGCTCCGCCGACATCGCTCCCATGAACTCTCGTGCGCCCTCCGGAGGCATCGATTCGATCGGAGGCAGTCCGAGATCGGCCATGGCCTGGAACACCATGGCGGCGTCGGGTTGCAGGCGGAAGATCACCCCGTCGTGGCAACGTTGCTCGTCCTCGCCGCTCATGGCGAAGCCGAGATAGTCCTGGGTGGCCACGTCGCTGCAGATCTGACGGTAGGTGTCGACGCCGCCGATGTAGGGCAGGAACACGCGTGGCTTGTCAACCACGTTGGCCCCCATGTACCAGGAGTTGGCCTTCGGGTAGAGCGTGATGTCGGCACAGTCGTTCACGTGCTGGCCCCACCCGGCCTCGGCGGTCGGCGTCGGTTCGATCGTGTGGAGACCCTCGCTACGCATGTAGGTGAGGCATTCGGCGATCCAGTCGACGTGCTGCTCGATCGACACCACCATGTTCGACAGCACCGAGGGGCTGCCTGGGCCAGTGACCATGAAGTAGTTCGGGAACCCCACGGTGGTGAGCCCGAGGTATGTACGGGGCCCATCGGTCCACTTGTCGGCCAGGGCGAGTCCGTCGCGACCCTCGATGTCGACGGCCACGATGGCGCCGGTCATGGCGTCGAAGCCGGTGGCGTACACGATCGCATCCACCTCGACGGTTTCGGCGCTCGTCTCGATCCCCGTCGGCGTGATCCGCTCGATCGGCGTGGTGAGCAGGTCGACCAGCCGAACATGGGGCTGGTTGTAGGTCTCGAAGTAGCCACTGTCGAGGCACGGGCGCTTCGTGCCGAACGGGTGGTTCGTCGGGCAGAGCAACTCGGCGGTGGCCGGGTCGTTCACCCGCTCGCGGATCTTGCTGCGGATGAAGTCCGCCATCGTGTCGTTGGCGGCCTCGTTCACGAGGAGATCGGCGAACGGGCCGAGGATCGCGAACAGCTCGCCGGCGGCCCATGCGGCCTCGAAGGCGTCCTGGCGCTCGGCGTCAGTCACCGACAGCGCCGGCGTCTCGCTGCGCTCCCCCGGCACACCGCCGCGGGACCAACGCGCCTCCTCCCGGTACTCGGACTCGCGCCCGCGGATGGACTCCGCCTTCGCCTCAGGGATCGGTCCGTTGAAGGCGGGCACGGAGAAGTTCGGGGTTCGCTGGAACACCGTCATCTCGGCGGCCTCCGCTGCGATCAGCGGGATGGATTGGATACCGGACGAGCCGGTGCCGATCACGGCCACCCGCTTGCCGGTGAAGTCGACACCGTCGTGAGGCCAGCGGCCGGTGACGTACACGTCGCCCTCGAAGGTCGCGGCACCCTCGATATCCAGGGACTTCGGCTGGGACAGGCATCCGGTGGCCATGACGTAGTGACGGCCCGTGATCTCGTCACCGTCGGTGGTGCGGACCCGCCACAGCGCGCCCGCCTCGTCCCATGTGGCGCCGTCGACGCGGGTGGAGAAGCGGATCATCGACCGCAGGTCGTGCTTGTCTGTGACGTGCTGGAGATAGCGGAGGATCTCGGGCTGGGTCGCATACTTCTCAGACCACTGCCACTCGTGCTCGAGTTCAGGGTCGAACGAGTACGAGTAGTCGACGCTCTGGATGTCGCAGCGCGCCCCCGGGTATCGATTCCAGTACCACGTGCCACCGACGTCGTCAGCAGCCTCCAGGGCGACGGCGGAGAAGCCGAGCTCCCGCAGGCGGTACAGCAGGTAGATGCCGGCCATCCCCGCTCCGACCACCACGACGTCGACGTCGGGGGTGGCGGCACTGCGCCCAGCGGGTGCGTCGGCGGACTGGGTCACCATGAGATCACGCTCCTTCGTCGTGCCGCGGCGAGTCCCCGTCGCCGCTGCACCGTCATGTTCCCATCACCGACACGACCCGTCCACACGGGGCGGTTCAGGGTTCGATGAGTGCCGCCGGGGTGAACTCGTCGAGGCCCTCGAACAGCGCCTGCACAGAGGATCGATCACCGTCGATGGAGAGGTCTTCGAGGATGGCCGGCTCGTCGACGGCCAGGATCACCTGCTGGCGCGTGGCGTGCAGCGTGGCCACCGCCTCAGGGTCCGACACGTTCGGCCGGTGGTGGAGGGCGGAGCGGCCCACCCCGATGACGTGTGACTCGCCCAGGTCTCCGACCTCCCAGTTGATCGTGTGCGGCGTGGCGTCGGGCCGTGGCAGATACCGCACGCCGATCGTGTCCATGATCTGCTCTGGGGTCATGGCTCCCGACTCGGACTGCACCCGGATTCGACCACCCTGGGGTGACCCGTGGCGGAGCTCCCTGGCCCCCATCAGATACGCGTTGCGCCACGTGGCGGACTCTGACCGGTAGCCGAGCTGTTCCAGGGCAGCGGCCTGCAACTCACGGGCCGCCCGGTTCGACGGGTCGGCGAACACAACGTGGTTGACCACCTGGGCCACCCATCGATAGTCCCCGTCGTCGAACGCCGTCTGGGCCTTGGCCAGCACGGCATCCGCCCCGCCCATGAACTCGACGTACCGGGTGCCGGCATCGACAGGAGGGAGTGGGTCGAGGTTCGCGGGGTTGCCGTCGTACCACCCGAGATAACGGGTGTACACCGACTTCGCGTTGTGGCTCACCGTGCCGTAGAAGCCCTGCACGTGAGACTGATCGAACTCCGCAGGCAGCGACAGCTCTGCTGAGATCTCGGTGGGCACGCTGCCGTTGGCGGCGAGCCGCATGGTCTGGTCGTGCAGCCAGCGGTACACGTCGCGCTGAAGGGTGAGGAAGCCGGCCACGTCGTCCGCCCCGAACCGGGGCCAGTGGTGGCTGGCGAACATCGTGTCGGTGCTCGCGCCCCAGAGGTCCATGGCCTCCTGGATGTACTTGCTCCAGGCGAGGGCATCGCGGATCTGAGCGCCGCGGATCGGATACAGGTTGTGGAGGGTGTGGGTGCAGTTCTCGGCCATGCACAACAGCCGCTTGTCGGGGAAATGGAAGTTCATCTCCGACGGGGCCTCGGCGTCGGGGGTGTTCTGGAACACCACACGCAGGCCGCCGATGTCGAGCTCCTGGCCCGTCTCGGTGATGTCGATCGTCGGCCCCACCAGGTCCGACTGGGCCAACCCCATGGTCGACCCGAGACCGCAGTCCACGTGGCCGAGTGGCCCCGGCGGGAGGAAGATACCGAACTGGTACACCGACCGACGGCCCATGATTGGGCCTCCGATCACGAACTCGTTCACCACCTCGCGCATGAACCCGTCCGGGGCGATGATCTCGACCTCCCCGGCCTCCACCTCGGCTCGGCTGGTCACGCCGAGCACACCCCCGTAGTGGTCGCGATGGGAGTGGGTGTAGATCACGGCCCGCACGGGCCGGGCGCCGAGGGTGTCGTTGGCAAGCTGCAGCGCAGCTGCCGCCGACGGTGAGTTCGTGAGCGGGTCGATGATGAGCCACCCGTCGTCGGTGGCCATGAACGTGATGTTGGCGATGTCGTAGCCGCGCACCTGCCACACGCCATCAGCCACCTCGAACAGGCCGTGGATGGTGTTGAGCTGCGCCTGACGCCACAAGGCGGGATGCACCGAATCGGGCGCGTCGCTCTCGTTGACGAAGGCGTGACCGGCCACATCCCACACCACGTGATCGCCGACGGTCACCCGGCCGTCGGGAATCTGCGCGATCAGACCACGGTTGGCCCGATCGCGGTCGCCAGGATCGTCGAACGAGATCTCAACGGCCTGGTTGGCCGCGATCGTCGTCGGCGTCGGAGGGAGCGATCCTGACGGATTCGGTGCAGTCATGGTGGAGAGGTCTAGCAGACCGCTCCTCACCCGGTCGTGTTCTCGCCCTCCGCCTCGGCATCGGCCCGGGCCGCCTCGATGCGGGCCGTCGTGAGGCGGGGCGCCGCCGGTACGAGAAGGACGATCTGCAACACACCACCGACCAGCCATGGCACCCGGAGGGCGAGCTCGCGGTCCACCATCAGGTCGGCCCCGGCGATGAGAACGCCGCCAGCGAGGGCCCCGAGCGGCATGGCCCCCCAGGCGAAGAAGCGGTACACGCTGTTCACCCGTCCGAGAAGCTCGTCGGGGATGATCGCCTGCCGGAGCGACACGGTGATCACGTTCCAGAGCACCGCAACGAACATGAACACGGCGAACATCGCCCAGGCGAGAGGCCACCACGACGTGAGGCCGACCACGATGTTGGTGATGCCACCGGCCACGAGCGTCAGCCACAGTGACGGTCCGGGGCCGAGGCGACGACTCACCATCGGGCTCAGCCATCCGCCGAGCACCCCACCGAGCGCCCCACCGGTGCCGAGGATGGCGAACTCGGTTGGGCTCGTGTCGAGCACCTCCTGGCCGTAGAGCACGAGGGCAGAGGTGGTCATCGTGCCGAGGAGGTTCAGAGCGCCGAGGATCACGGCCAGCGGCCGCAGCAAGGGATGGGCCCACAGCCAGCGCACCCCGGTGAGGAGCTCCGCGCGCCAGCTCGGCCGCTCAGCGGCCGACCCATCGGGGGCAGCTGCCGGCGACGACGGACGGCGGACCGACCGGCTGGCGATCGTGGCGATCAAGGCGGCCGAGAGGCCGAACGTCGCAGCGTCGACGGCAAAGGGAACCGAGAAGCTGATCACGAGCAACGCAGCGCCGAGCACCGGGCCCACGAGGGTGTTGGCCACAAGCTCCGCCGCCCACAGCCGACCGTTGGCTTTCTCCAGCGCTGGTTCCTCGACGACCGACGGCAGGAACGTCTGGGCCGTGTTGTCGTAGAGCACCTCGGCCGAACCCAACAGGAACGTGGCGAGCAACACCACGAGATACAGCGCGAGATCGAACTCGGCGGCGCTCTCGCCGGCAGCCACCGCGTCGGGGCCCGGTAACAGACCGCCCCGCCACGCCACCATGAGCGCGACGCCACCAGTGAGCACCGCCCGGAGGCTGTTGGTGGAGATCAGCAGCAGCCGCCGGTCGTAGCGGTCGGTGATCACGCCTGCCGGGATCGTGAGGAGCAGCCATGGCAACCGCTGCACCACGACCACCAGGGCCACGAGCAACGGGTCGCGCGTGATTGCCGACGCCAGCCACGGGTAGGCGATCGTGCCGATTCCGTCGCCGAGATTCGAGATCGTCGATGCCGCGAAGAGCCGGTGGTAGGCCGAGCTGAGGCGTGCGCTCATCGATCACAGCCGATCATGGACCGCACCCTAGGCCCCAGACTCGGGCGTCGGGCCCGATTTCGCAGCCAGCCTCAGTCGGGCGTCACTGGCAGTCGAGCGCCGCTGTCAGTCGGGCGTCACCGAGCCGGGTGCCGCTGTCAGTCGGGCGTCACTGAGCCGGGTGCCGCTGTGGCGGAGCCCGCCGAGTTGCCGGCAAGGTGCCCAAACACTGCGCCTGCCATCAGGCCGGTGCCACCCGGATAGTTGCCGTAGAACAACCCGCCAACGAGCTCCCCCGCTGCGTACAGCCCCGGAATCGGATCCAGGTCGGTGTCGAGCACCTGCCCCCCACCGTCTACCCGGAGGCCGCCAAACGTGAACGTGAGCCCACAGGTGATCTGGTAGGCCTGGAACGGTGGCTGATCGATCGGGTTGGCCCAGTTGGTCTTGTTGACGGTGAGGCCCTCGGTGCGGCGCCCGTCCTTCACGTTCGGGTCGAAGGCGATGTCGGTTCTCACGGCCTCGTTGTACTCGGCGATGGTCGCAGCGGCGGCGTGCCCGTCCACCCCCTCCATACGCGCGCACAGCTCCTCCAGCGAGTCAGCCGTGACCTTCGTGACCTGGCGGATGCGGTACTCGTCGCGCAACAGGTGATCCACTCGCGCGTCAAACACCTGCCATGCAACCTGGTTCGGCTGGGCCAGGATCTCCCGGCCGTAGCGGGCGTAGGTGTAGTTGCGGAAGTCGTAGCCCTCGTCCACGAAGCGGCGGCCGTCGTTGTTGACGATGATGCCGAATGGGTAGCTGTGCTTCTGGAAGCCGTCGCCCACCGCGAGGTCACCGAACTCCGGAGCGTTGGCGTCCCAGCCAACGGCGTGGGCGCCGGACCAGTTGCCGTAGGGCATTGCGCCGGCGTCCAGCGCCATGGCGATGCCGTCGCCGGTGTTGAATCTCGTGCCGCGCACCTTGGCCAGATCCCAGTTCGGCCCGAGGTAGCGGGTGCGCCACTCGGCGTTGGCCTGAAAGCCCCCCGCCGCCAGTACCACGGCGCCACACGACAGCTCGGAGGTGCGGCCGTCCTGGCGGACCCGAACCCCATGCACCCCGCTGTCGTCGTGAACCAGGCCCGTCGCCCGGGCCCCGTAGCGGATCTCGATGCCTGCGGCCTTGGCTGCTGCCGTCAGCGACTCGAACAGCCCCTCGCCGCCGCCCCAGGCCTCGACGGTGAGCCCACCCCAGAAGCGGAACCGGCCGTCGACCTTGAAGGCCTGGCGCCCCCAAATCGGGGCGAACCGCACCCCGTGGCTGGCCATCCACATCATCGTGGCCTTGCTGCGCGACACCAGAAGGTGAGCCATGTCGGGATCGGTTCGGTAGTCGGTGATCCGGCCCATGTCGTCCATGAAGGCCGACTCCGAATAGGTGCCGAAGTCGGTCTGGGCAACCTCTGCGTCGGTGAGATCGGGCATGAGGGCCCGGAGATCGTCCACCCCGTCGTAGGCGAAGCGGATCGCACCGGCGGTGAAGCGGGTGTTGCCGCCAGCCTCAGCCTCGGGGGCGCGTTCGAGCACCACCACGTGCGCCCCGCGCTCGGCGGCGGCGAGCGCAGCACAGAACGCGGCATTGCCTCCGCCGACCACCACCACGTCGGCGGCCCGGGTGGCGTCAGCCGCGGGGCTCACGGCTCGATGACCACCTTGCCCTTGACCTTGCGATCCATCAGCGCTCTCAGCGCCTGGGCCGCATCGTCGAGCCCGTATCGGGCTGAGACGTGTGGCTGGAGCTGCCCTGATGCCGTCATCTCCATCAGCTCAGCAGAGATGGAGGCGTTCAGCTCCGGATCTCGGGCCACCATGGCGCCGTAGAACACGCCAACGATCTGACAGCTCTTGAGCAGCGTCAGGTTGAGCGGGATCGAGGGGATGCCGGCCGTGAAGCCGATCACCAGGAATCGTCCCTCCCAGCCGATGGCTCGCAATGCCTGCTCGGCGTTGTCGCCGCCAACGCAGTCGTACACCACGTCAACGCCCTTGCCCCCGGTGAGCTCCTTGGCCCGCTCCTTGAGGTTCTCGGTGGAGTAGTTGATCGTCTCGTCGGCTCCCCGTTCACGGCAGAGGTCGAGCTTCTCCTCGCTCGACGCAGCGGCGATCACCCGGGCGCCCATGAGCTTGCCGAGTTCAACGGCCGACAGGCCCACCGCTCCCCCGGCGCCGAGGATCAGCATCGTCTCGCCCTCCTTCAAGTCACCCCGGTACTTGAGGCCGTACAAGGTGGTGCCGTAGGCGTAGTTCAGGCCGGTCGACTCGGCGAAGCCCACGCTGTCGGGCAGGATGCGTGACGTCTTGGCCCCCACCACGGCCAGCTCGGCGAAGCCGCCCTGGTTGCCGAGGCCGCCGACAACACGGTCGCCAACGGAGAAGCCCTCCACGCCGTCGCCGAGCGCGGTGACCACGCCGGCCACTTCGACGCCGGGGACATAGGGCGTCTCCACCTTGAACTGGTACTTGTTCTCCAGCATCAGCGTGTCGGGAAAGGTCACTGCCGAGGCCTTCACCTCGACGAGCAGCTCGCCCGGCCCGGGAACCGGGTCGTCCATCTCGACCACCTTCATGTTCTCGGGCGGTCCGAACTCGGGCATGACGACGGCTCTCATGGAGGTGCTTCCTCTCTCCCGGCGCACTCGGCTGGGGTACTGAGGCGACACGTTAGAGGGCCCGATCGCCCAGCACCGATTTTGGTCGCCGGGTCTCCGTGCTCGTAGCCTTTGGCCATGTCGGCCACCCTCGAAATCGAACCGATCGATGCGACCTTCGGGGCCACCGTTCGCGGGGTGGAGTTGCGTGCCATCGACGATGCGACGTGGCGCCAGCTCTACGACCTGTGGATCGAGTACGCCCTGCTGATCTTCCCGGCTCAGCACCTCACCCATGACGAGCAGGACACCTTCGCCCGACGCTTCGGTGATCTGGAGTTCACCTGCACGCCGATCACCAACATCGGTCGCGACGGCACCGTGCACCATCAGGGCGATGACGACCTGGTGAAGTCGCTCCGAGGCAACGAGGGCTGGCATCACGACAGCACCTACATGCCGGTGCAGGCCAAGGGTGCCGTGTTCTCAGCTGAGATCATCCCGTCGGCCGGTGCGGCCACCGGCTGGGCCGACATGCGGGCCGCCTACGACGAGCTCGACGCCGATACCCAGGCCGAGCTGGCCGAGCGCAACGCGTATCACTCGCTCTACTACTCCCAGGGCCGGGCCGGCTTCCTCCCGACGAAGCGCTTCGACGGCAGCTATGGCATGTACGGCTACCACGACGACGAGGTGTCGCTACGGCCCCTGGTGAAGGTGCACCCGGTGACCGGCCGCCCGAACCTGCTGATTGGCCGCCATGCCCACGACATCGTCGGCATGGAGCCCGAGGCGTCGGAGGCATTGCTGGATCGGCTGAACGACGACGCCTGCGTTGCGCCGCGTACCCACCATCATCAATGGGAGCTCGGCGACGCCGTGGTGTGGGACAACCGGCGCCTCATGCATCGGGGAACGCCATTCGACATGACCGAGCCCCGTCGGATGTGGCACACCCGCATCGCAGGTGAGCGCGACACGGAGGCTGCCCTCAACCACCGATGACCGCCGGCACAACTGAACGCGACGGTGCGATGCCCCGTTCACCGAGGGGCGCTGTCATCCGACGAGGCCAGAGCCGGCGGCGCCGTGGCTGGCCCGCTGAGCAAGGCGAATGCGGCGAGGCCGAGCGCTGCGCAGAGCGCGATCACCACCGTGAAGCCGCCGGTGGCATCGATGAGGGCGCCAGCCGACGGTGGGCCGACGAGACCTCCGAGCCCCTGTGAGGTGTAGAACACGCCCAAGGTCGTCCCGAGGCCGGCCACGCCCATGCGCTCGGCCAACACGATGGTGCTCAGAGCGACGAACCCGCCGTAGCCGATGCCCAGCAGCACGACGAACACGACCAGGCCGGCGTAGCTGGCGCCGGCGACGAGCCACACCACGAAGCTGCCCGAAAGCACAAGGAAGCAGGCGCGGTACAGGGGCATCGATCCGAACCGACGCACCGCCGTGCCGAAGCCGATCCGGGCCAGCACGCTGGCCCCGCCCAGCAGCCCGACCAGTACTGCCGCCGCCACCGAGCCCACCCCTCGTTCTTGGGCGTACTGCCCCACGAACACGAACGGCACGAACAGGGCCAGGCCTGATGCAAGGGCCGACAGGTACAGCCGCCGGAAGGCCGGCGACCCGACGATCTCGGCGAACGACGGGGTTGGCGCCGACGCATGGCCAGGAGGCCGACGGATGACAGCCGCCGCCACCAGCATCACCGCCGCGCCGCCGAGTCCGAGGATCTCGTAGGTCCGGCGCCACCCGTAGGCGTCGATCAGTGCAGCCGAGACCGGCGAGTTCACCATCGTGCCCACCCCGATGCCGGCCACAGCCAGGCCGACGGCGGTGGCTCGATGGCGGTCGAACCAGGCGCCAACGGTCGCCACCATGGGGATATAGCCGGTTGCCGCGGCCACACCGACGCCGGCACCGTAGGTGAGGTAGGCCACCCCGATCGAGCTCGCTCGGGCTGTGGCCACGAGACCGACCGCCAGCGCCAGCGCCCCGATCACCAACACCGGCCGCGGCCCCCAGCGGTCAGCGAGCCGACCGGTCAGGAGGCTCAGCCAGAAGAACGCGAAGGTGGTGATGCCGAACACCACTGACGTCGCCGCCTTGTTCGTTCCGAAGTCGCTGGCCATGGCCGAGAAGAAGGAGCCGAAGCTGTAGGCGACACCGAGGGTCACGAACGACGAGGCGAACGTCGCCGCAACCATGCGCCATGCGGCAGGCGAGTCGATTGCGGGATCTGCCAGCGGGGCAACCGGGGTGGTCACGAGCGACGCAGGTCGAGCCCCTCGAAGTCTCCGGTCGAACGCCACTTCTCCAGGTACTCGAAGTAGGCGACCGGGCCTTCTGGATACCCGAGGGCGCCCAGGAGGGCCTCGCGAGTGCGGAGCTGCCCCTCGTTGTTGTAGTAGCCGGGGGTGCAGCTCGGGTCGTTGCCGAACATGCGGCCGCCCGACTCGAGCCGGGCGATCCAGGCTTCCTGGGCGTCGGCGGTGGGTTCGATCTCGGTGACGTCGGTGTCGACTGCGTGGCGCAGGAGGGCCGCGATGGCCTTGCCGCCTTCGGTGAAGTTGTGGGGCACGTTCGAGATCAGGTTCGCACCCTGGCTGAACCCGAGGATCAACAGGTTGGGGAACCCGTGCACGTGGGTGCCGTGCAGGCTCACCATCCCGTCACCCCACAGTTCAGAGAGGCGCTGCCCGTCGCGACCCACCGGGTCGAACCCGGCCCGGCGAGTGAAGGGGGTGCCCACCTCGAACCCGGAGGCGAAGACCAGGCAGTCGAGTTCGTAGTGCTCACCTCCCACCACCACGCCGGTGGCATCAATCGACTCCACTCCCTTGCCGTCGGTGTCCACCAGATGGGCGTTGGGCCGATTGAACGCAAGCAGGAACTGGTCGTGGAAGCACGGGCGCTTACAGAGCTGGCGGTACCACGGCTTCAGGGCTGAGGCAGTGGCCGGATCGTCGATCACCTCGTCCACCCGGGCTCGGATCTCGGCCATCTTCACGTCATCGCTGTCGTGGTAGGCGGCGATGAGGCCCTCAGGTGAGAAGTCGCCGTTGGCGATGGCCTGGTCGCGGATCCGCTGCGACAGGTCGGTCCACCCGTCCTTCACCAGGTCCTCGTCGGCGAAGCCGCCCGTCTGCAGGGTGGTGAAGTTGTGCAGCCACGTGTCCTGCCACCCTGGTTCGAGCTGGGCGAACCAGTCGGGGTCGATCGGGTGGTTGTTGCGGATATCGATGGACGAGGGCGTGCGCTGGAACACGAACAGTTCACCGGCCGACTCGGCCAGATGGGGAACGCACTGCACGGCTGTTGCCCCAGTACCGATGATGCCAACCCGTTTGTCGGCGAGACGATCCATGGTTGCGCCGCTGGCATCGCCGCCGGTGTAGTCGTAATCCCACCGGGAGGTGTGGAACGAGTGGCCCTCGAAGGTCTCGATGCCGGCAATACCGGGGAGCTTCGGCACGTGGAGCGGGCCGGGGCCCATCGCCACGAACCGAGCCCGGATCGCGTCGCCCCGGTTGGTGGTGATCAGCCAGCGCGACTCGTCGGGCTGCCACTCGATCCCCGTGACCGTGGTGGACAGCAGCGCCCGTTCGTAGAGGCCGAAGGTCTCGGCGATGCGGCGGGAGTGCTCGAGGATCTCGGGAGCGTGGGTGTACTTCTCGCTGGGGACGTGGCCGGTCTCCTCCAGCAGCGGCATGTAGATCATCGCTGCGGTGTCACACTGGGCGCCGGGGTAGCGATTCCAGTACCAGGTGCCGCCGACGTCGCCGCCCTTTTCGATGATGCGGATGTCGGTCACGCCGGCTTCGACGAGCTTGGCCCCGGTGACGAGCCCTGCGAACCCGCCCCCGATGATCGCCACCGTCACCTCGTCGGTGCACGGCTCCCTCTCGGCCACCTCGATGTAGGGGTCATCGAGGTAGTGGGCGAACCGATCGCTGATCTCCAGATACTGCTCGTTGCCGTCGGACCGGAGCCGCTTGTCGCGCTCGGCCTCATACCGGGCGAGCAGGGCGTCGCGGCCCTCTGGCTCGGCGTCGTTTGAGGAGGGATGAGCGACGTCGGTCATGGCACCGTTGTAACCCACGGCCCCGGTCGCCGTCACACTCAGGTGCTCGGGGGCTCAGCGGGTGAGGTCGACCACGACCTTCCCGCTGTAGGCGTTTTCCTCCATCTTGACGTGCGCCTCGGGCAGGTCGTCGAAGCCGACCACCTCGTCGATGCCCGTGGCGTAGGTTCCGGCCTCGACGGCGTCGACGATGGCCTGCAGCTTTGCCGTGTCGACGGCGGAGTCGAGGGTTTCGCTCGAGTAGAAGTCCACATCGTCGCGGGCCATCACCTGCCCAACGGTGTCGACCGCGTCGGTGCCGTAGCTGTGGGCCAGTGATCCGGCCACGCACACGACGGCACCATCGGCCTTCAGGGCGAGATCGTCGGTGAGCGACACGTCGCTGGCCACGGTGTCGACAACGGCGGTCGCACCATCGGACCAGCGGCCCCGCACCTGGTCGGCGACTGCGCCGCTCGCCACGATCACGTGGCCCATACCTCCGCTCAGCATCCGGTCGACCTTGCTCTCACTGCGGGTGATGCCGATCACCTCGCCGCCGCTGGCGTTGACGATCTGGGCGATCGCCAGCCCCAGCGCCGACGAACCTGGGCGCACGAGCACCCGGGGCGACGGGTGATCGAGGGCACGGCTCACGCTCACGCAACCAAGGGCGGTGAAGAACGTCTCCGGGAGAGCGCCGATATCCGGCCATGACAGTGAGGTGGTGATGGGGAAGACGTTCGAGCGGGGCACGCTCGTCATCTCGGCGTATGAGCCGTGGTACGCCCGGCCCATCCCACCCATTGCGGCCGCCACGGTCTGGCCCGGTTGGAGGTCGGTCCCGCCGGCGTCGACCACCTCGCCCACGCACTCGATGCCGATCACCTTGGGGAACGGCACGGCATCGCCCGAGCCCCCGGCTCGCGTCACGGCCTCAGCCCGATTCAGCCCGAACGCTCGGATGGCGATGATCACCCGGCCATTGGTCGGTTCGGGGGCAGCGAGCGTGGTGCGTTCGAGCACCTCGGGGCCGCCAGGGCGGTTCACGAGATAGGCCTGCATGGGCGTTGACTCTAGGATCGGGCCGATGTCCGAGCACGCCACCCCAGCCGAGGGGCCTCGCTTCTTCACCTTCGAGCACGAGGGGCCTCAGGCCACGATCGCCTTCAACCGCCCGGAGAAGCGCAACTGCGTCGACGCCTCCGTGATGCTGGAGTTCGAGTCGCTCGTCGAACGAGCCCGGGACCTCCCCGAGGTGAAGGTGCTGGTGGTGACGGGCAACGGGCCAGTGTTCTGTGCCGGGGCGGACATGACCCTCGGACGAGATGCTGCGTCCAAGGCGGAGCAGGCCGCGGCCCAGGCCGAGCTGAACGCAGTGCCCCGCCTGATCGGGCGTGTCTACGACACGATGCTCCACGCCGATCTGATCACCGTCGGCGCCATCAACGGCCACGCAGTTGGTGGCGGCTGGTCGCTGGCGCTCGGGTTCGACCACGTGATCGCGGCCGACGGTGCCGACTTCTGGCTGCCCGAAGTCGAGATCGGCATGGCGTTTCGAGGGCTGGCCGGCATCAACCTGGTGCATCGACTGGGCCCGGTGCTGGCGAAGGAGGCGATGATCCTTGGTCGCCGGTTCAGTGCCGCCGAGCTGCGCGATCTGCGCCTCGTCAATGCGGTGTGCGCCCGCGAGGACCTGGCGGCGCACACGGCCGATGCGGTCGAGGCCTATCTCTCCGTTCCGTGGAAGGCGGCGATCACAACGCGGCGAGGGATCCACGACTCGCTCTACGGCCCGCAGCTCTACTGAGCCGGCCAGCCGCGTCCGCGTCGGACGACCTCAGAGCGCCTCGGCCCCGCGACCCTCGTCAGCACGACGACGCGTGCCGAACCGTTCGGCGTGCCGGTCGATGTCAGGACGGGTTGCCGCCAGCTCGGCCAGGCGCAGCCGGGCAGTTCTGATCGGGAGCCGACCCGCATCCACGAGGCCGGCGATCCGATCGGCGCCCGTCAGCTTCTTCGTCACCTGATGGGGCTGGAAACGACTCAGGTCGTCGATCGACAGCGCGGCCCCGACTGTGAGTGCGCCGTTGGCGACGGCCGCATCGAGCAGCTCCTCCCCCACCTTCGTGCGCACGATGATCGCATTCGTGCCGGGATCGTTGGTGGTGTCCGAGCGACGGGGAGAACCGCCGGCCCAGGAGTCGGCGGCGGCGATGTCGGCCACCTCGCCGATGCCGTCGGGGCACAGCCGGCAGCGCCACGGGATCTCCCAGCTACTCTCACCGTCACCCCAGTAGTCCAGATAGTGACGGCTCACCGACGAGCCGCCGCTGGTGTGAGCGGTGGTCGGCCCGGGGCAACCCAGCCCTCGATAGCGGAAGCCGGTGAGATCGTCACGGGTGAGGCCCATCGTGGCGAGGAACCGGTCGGTGAACGGCGTGGTGCCGAAGCCGCCGCACACCATCGTCAACCGGTAGCGCACCAGCTCGTCCACCCGTGGGTCGTGGCGGGCGAGCGAGTCCAGCGCGGCAAGGTCGCAGGGCTTCGCCACGACGGCGAACGGCTCGCCGATCTCGAGGGCTTCGTTGACACCGACGAGCGTTGCGGTGGGCCCGTACCGGGAGCCGGCAGCTGCCGTCACCTCTGCCGCGGTGCGGCTGATCGTGGCCTCGCCGAACGTCGGGTGGTCGGCGCTGGCCCGCGTGTGGAGCACGAACCCCACTCGGCCCGACACGAGCAGGTACTGCCCCAAGGCGGTCAGCACACCACCGGTCGAGCCCTCGTGCCTGGTCGAAGGATCAGCGGCCCAGGCCTCGGCGAGCTGCCGCCACGGGCCCCACACCGGATCGACGGCGGTGCCGGCGTCCAGCCGATGATCCGGAAGCCCCTCCACGTGTACCCCGGGGCACAGGTCCTCGATGCGATCAACCAGGGTGGCCGCCACGTCGTCGGGTATGTGTGGCCGCAACGCGCCGTCGATGGTGACGTGCATCGGCAGCGTGTCGGCCCCGGCGATCGCCTCGCACAGCCCACAGCCGAGGCACATGCCCTCGGCCACGATGCGACGGAGCCGATCGGCTGGCGCGCTCGGCATCACCAGCCGGCCGGATCGCTCACGGTGAGCACGATGGCACCAACGTGGGCCTTGCGCTCGAAGGCCTCCTGGGCCGCGACGATGTCGGCCAAGGGGTAGGTGGCTCCGACCACCGGAGTGATCCGCCCGTCGTTCAGGTAGCCGATCAGGTCGGCGAACACCTGTGGGCCGAACACGGTGGTGCCGTAGAGCTCGAGGTCGTTGAGGTACAGGGTTCGCAGATCAAGATCCACCACAGGGCCGGCGATGGCGCCGGCGGTCACGTACCGGCCGCCCCGTGCGAGGGCATCGAGCCAGGGCCCGAAGTCGGGCCCGCCCACCACGTCGGCCACAACGTCGAATGGGCCACCGTTGGCGGCGACAGCGGCCTCCGGCACCGCAGCCACGGCTCGATCCACGAGCTCGTCGGGCCCGAAGGCGGCCACTGCGTCGTGCTTCGACGCGCCCGCCACTGCCACCACCCGGGCTCCTCGGAGCTTGGCCAAGGCAACGAGCGCTGATCCCACACCGCCCGACGCCCCCGTCACCGCGATCGACTGGCCTTCGGACAGCCGCACCCGTTGCAGCATGTGCTCAGCGGTGGACCACGAACAGGGCAACGCCGCCAGGGTCACGTCGTCGAGCGGTGAGGCGTGGGCATGCACGTTGGTGGCTGGGACACAGCAGTACTCGGCGAAGCCACCATCGCGCTCGCTCCCGAGGTAGCCGGCCTTGGTCCGGTCGGCGGGGTCGTCGGCGTCGCGCATCACCGGATCGACGAGCACGCGTCGGCCGACGAGCGACTGGTCGCCACCGGCGCCGATCGCCACCACCTGACCGCTCGGGTCGGCCCCCTGGATGCGGGGGAACATCACCCCTCCGCCACCCCAGGTCGAATCGGCGGACCCGGCCTCGTCGAACCCCTCGCCGGAAGTCGCTCCGGTCACCGCCTTTGAGTACCACCCGACTCGGGTGTTGACGTCGGTGTTGTTCACGCCGCACGCCGCCACCCGGATCAGTGCCTCGTCCGGCCCTGGGCGGGGCACCGGCACGTCGTGGCGGATCTCCAGTGCGTCAGGGCCGCCGTGACGGGTCAGGTGCACAGCGGTCATCGTCGCTGGCAGATCCGGGGCTGGTTCAGGGTGTGTCATCGGAGGTCCTCGTCGAGTTCGTAGCTGGCCATCGGAAGGCCGAGATGGTCGAGATCCGGTGTCGCCCCAATGCCCGGCGCGTCGGGGGCGTCGGTCCACCCGTCATCCTGGACCACGCCGCCATGGATGGGATTGACGGTCAGATGATCGAAGCACAACCACGTCGCACGGCGCAGCGGCTGTGGGGTTGCCTGAGCGAGATGGACCGCAGCCGATGCCGACAGCGCCGTGCCGCCGGTGTCCTCGATGTTCATTGCGATGCCGGCCTCGGCACAGATGTCGCGGATACGCCGGGCCGGGGTCAGGCCCCCGACTCGGCCGATCTTCAGGCCCACCACCTCGCAGGCGTTGGTCGCCACGATCTGCAACATGTCGCGCACCGACTGGAGCGACTCGTCGATGGCGAATGGCTGGCTGACGAGCCGACGCACCTGGAGATGCTGTTCGATCGTTTCACACGGCTGCTCGATCAGCCGGTTGAGATGCCGGGTGGCGTTCAGGGCGGCCACGGCCTCTGACGGTAGCCAGGCGCGGTTCACGTCGAACGTGACCTCCTCCCCCGGTGCCATCGCCGCGTCGAGCGCTTCCATGCGTTCGATGTCGGCGGCCACATCGGCGCCGACCTTCACCGAGTGGAACCGGTAGCCCTCCTCCCGGGCGATGTCGATCTCCACCATGATCTCCGCGGGTGTTCCCGACGGGATCGAGCTGTGAAGCCGTACCCGGCCCTCGGTCCGGCCGCCGAGCAGATCCACGAGTGCGACCCCCGCCGACCGGGCGGCGAGATCCCAGCAGGCAAGGTCGACGGCCGACTTCACGTAGGGATGGCCGGGCAGCGCCAGATCCATGGCGCGATAGACCACGTCGGTCCGCCGGGGGTCGAGCCCGAGCACGGCGGGCGCAAGCTCCTGAATCCCCGCACGCACACCACGGGCGAACGCCGGCAGATAGCTGGAGCCCCACGGGCACCCTTCGCCCCACCCGACCAGACCCTCATCGGTCGCCAGCCGCACGATGGTGGAGTCGAGACGCTCGAAGTGGAGCCGGCCGCCCGACAGCGAGTAGGGGCGGACGAGCGGGAGATCCACCGCCCAGACATCGATGCGGGTGATCTTCATACGACGAGGCTCACCGTGCGAGGATCACCCGGCGAGCCGGTGAGCCCTCAGGTGTTCGTAGTGCGGAGTCATTTCCGCAACGAGGTCCTGCAGCCACACCGGTGCATCGCTCACGTCGACGATTGCGGTCCGAGGTTGAGGCTTCAAGCCATCGGAGCCGCGAAGGTTGTCGTGAAACGATCCACCGTCCCACCAGCTCACCTCGTCACGGGCACCGGGCTCCCACGACAGCGCCTCCGGCTTGTAGTCGATCCCGACCGCGCGGCTCCAGGCCTCGACCACGGCGGCCGGATCGGCCAACAGATCGTCGGAGTCGATCACCGGTGGAGGGGTGCCGTGGCGCTCGGTGAGGCGGTCGAACAGCTCGCGTTGCTCGATGAAGCCGGTCTCGCTCCGGTGGAAATCGGGCCAGTTCTTTAACATCGACGTGAGCGTCTTGGCCGGATGGCGGATCAGGAACGAGTGCACGAAGTGGTCGAGAAACGCATCGGTGGCCAGGCGTTGGACGTAGTGGGGGAAGTCCTTGATGAACACCGGGCCCTCGCTCGCAGCCGCACGCACGGTGGCCCAGGCCGAGTCGTAGGTGAGCCCCGGCGTGCGCACGCTGTCGGGTTGAAGGCGAGGCCAGTCGGGCTCCTCGCCCTGGTACCAGACCTCGCCGAACGGCTCGTGAAAGCAGGTCATGTCGCCGCGGACGCGCATCATCCACTCGAACGCCGTCGAGGTGGACCGGGGCACCGCCCACAGGGCGACGATTGGCGTCACGAGTGGTCCGCCGTCTCGGACGCTCCCGACCCGGCGCCGCTCAGCGTCGAGAGCAGATGCCCGTACCCGGGAGCGGCCGGCAGCTCGAGCTCGCGGAGCATGGCCCAGTAGAGGGCGAAGTCCGACGCCACCAGCGGCGTGCCAGTCTCGCCTTCGATGGCATCAACCACCTGCAAGCTCCGGAAGCCGGCCCCGGTCTGCACCACGGCGTCGGCCTGGGGTGCGCGGCGGTGGGCGTCAACGGCGGCGCCGATCATCATGTGGTCGGGGTAGTCCCACAGCGTGGCTGCCTCAATGGCGAGCTTCTCGTCGTTGTCGGTAACGAGGCCCTGGTCGATGAGGTCACCGGCCCACAGGATCTTGAACCCAGCGGCCTCCAGGTAGCCATTGATCCCTGCTGACCAGTCGGGCCGGTAGTACCCGTTCGCCACCGTGATCGTCTCGGCGCCGATCGCCCGGAGACCCTCCACGAGGCAGTGGCCCGCCATGAGGAACGTCACGCCCGTGTTCGCCTTCAGGTCGGTGCAGAAGGCCTCGATCTCGTCCGGACCCGTGGTGCCCTGGCAGTGCACCCAGTTGCTGCCCACCTGGCCGATCACATCACAGAAAGACTCGGCCAGACACTCGGCCGCCTCGGTGAGGAGCCCGAAGTTCGCCGCCCGCTGGTCGAGCTCGTAGCTGTAGGCGGGCACGTGCAGCACGCGCTGCACGACGCCCGTGCCCCGGGGGGCCACGTCCAGGAACTGTTGAGGGCTGTCGTCGAAGTACTTGGGGGTTGTCACGAACCCGGCGTAGGCCTGGTAGCGACGATGTGCTGTGTTCACCATGTGTGGTCTCCCGGGGTACGACGTGCTGGCGGGCCAGTCTGTCTTGTGAGGCGTGGGGCGAGTGGTTCGCTCAGCTTCGCAGGCGGGAGGCGTCGGCGTCATAGATCGGCTCGCTGAGTATGCGAGCCGGTCGGAACTCGCCGACCACGCGCACCTGGAGCTCGGTGCCGGGGGCGCAGTGCTCCGGGGCCAGGTAGGCGAACGCCAGGCCCTGGCCAACGTGGTGGCCGTAGCTGCCGGTGGTCACCATCCCAATGCAGCGCCCATCCGCATACACCCCGTCGCTGCTGTGCACATCGCTCACGTCGGTGTCCACGGCGAGGTAGGCAAGGGTCCACCGGTACGGCGCCTCGCCAGTGTCGGCTGCCGCACGACGAGCCAGCAGCGCGTCGCGCCCAACGAAGTCGCCCTTATCGGCCTTCACGAACCGCTGGAGGCCGGCCTCGTCGGGGCCAACGTCATGGGTCAGGTCGCGGCTCACCATGTACTGCTTCTCCATGCGGAGTGAGTCGAGGGCGTGGTTGCCGACGTTGGCCACGCCGAGGTCGCCGCCGGCCTCCCACAGGGCGTCGTAGACCGTGCCGAGATCCTCGGTGGGGATGTGGAGTTCCCACCCGAGCTCGCCGACGAAGCCCACCCGCAGCGCCCGTACGGGCACCCCGGCCACGGTGATCTGCTGGGCCCGTAGCCAGCGGAACGCCTCGTTCGAGATGTCGGCGTCGGTGCAGCGGGCCAGCAGGTCGCGGCTGTTGGGCCCGGCGATGGCAAGCACGCCGAAGTCGAGCGACCGATTCCGTAGCTCGAACTCGGCGCCTGCGGGGGCGTGGGTCTCGATGTACTCGCGGTCCTTGCCCTCACCGACGGCCGCCGAGACGAGGTAGAGGTGATCATCGGCCAGGCGCGTTACCGTCATCTCGCTCTCGATCCGCCCCGTCGGCGTGAGCATGTACGTGAGGCCGATACGGCCGACGGCAGGCACCGTGTTGGTGGTGAGGTGATCGAACACGCGCGCGGCGTCGGGCCCGACGAGATCGAGCTTGGTGAACGCCGTCGAGTCGAGGATGCCTACCCGTTCGCGAACGGCGCGGCATTCCTGGGTGACCACGTCGAACCAGTCGGTGTGACGGAACGCCACCACGTCCTCCTGGGGCAGACCGGCCACCGTTGGGTACCACTTGGGGCGCTCCCAGCCGTACACCTGGGTGAACACTGCGCCCTTGGCCTGGAAGCGCTCGTACATCGGTGTGGTGCGGTAGGGGCGGAGCTGGGGATGCTCGAGCCCGGGTACCGGCGTCTGATGGCGGTACTCGTAGTCCTCGGTGCCCTTGATGCGCCCGTAGCGCATCGCATCGTCGGCTGGCACGAAGCCGAAGCGGCGGGCGTCGTAGCCCCGCACGCTCACGTCGGTCTGCCCGTGCACCATCCACCGGGCGAGTTCTCTGCCCAGACCAGGTCCGTCGGCCACACCCACCTGGGCACCGACCAACATCCAGAAGTTGCGCAGCCCCGAAGGGCCGAGCATCGGCTCACCATCGGGCGTGTGGGCGATCGCCCCTCGTATCACCTGTTTGATGCCCCTCGGTTCGAGTACGGGGAAGCGCTCGAAGGCCCGCTCCAACCAGAAGCCGATCCGGTCGTAGTCGGCCGGGAACAGCGGATTCTCCAGCGACCAGTCGGGGCCGTCGGGCCACGCCGCCTCGGCGTTGGCCTGCTCGTAGATGCCAATGAGGCCCGACTGCTGCTCCTGACGCACGTAGCCCGACAGGTAGTCGTCGCGCACCACCGGTAGCTCCCGGTCGAGACCGGCGAACTCCGGTACCTCGTCGGTGATCAGGTAGCTGTGGAGGGCGTTGGCCATCGGAACGGACAAGCCGACCATCTGGGCCACCTGGTGGGCGTAGCAGCCGGCCGCGTTCACCACGTGCTCGGCGTGGATCGTGCCCTTCTCGGTCACCACGTCGAAGCTGCCATCGGGGCGAACGGCGATGTCGACCACCTGATTGCGTCGGCTCACGCGGGCGCCCTTGGCTCTGGCGACGGCCACCATGGCGTTGGTGGCGCCGGTGGGGTCCACGTGGCCGTCATCCGGGGTGTACACCGCACCCACGATCCGGTCCACGTCGTAGAAGGGGTGCATGTCGGCGATGAAACCCTTGTCCACCCACTCCATGGCGTTGCCGACGTACTCGGCCACACCGAGCTGGCTCCTGAGCCAGTCGACCTCGACGGGCTCGTAGGCCACCAGGAAGCTGCCCGAGGGATGCCAGGTCGGATTGACGCCGCTCTCGGCCTCGAGTGACCCGAACAACTCGCAGGCGTACTTGCGGAACGTGGCGAGCGTGTAGCTCGAGACCGAGTGCGTGACCTGGCCGGCGGCGTGCCAGGTGGAGCCCGACGTCAGCTCGGCCTTCTCGATGAGCACGGTGTCGGTCCAGCCCTCGTGGGCGAGGTGGTAGAGGAGGCTGGCGCCGCAGATGCCGCCACCCACGATCACCACCTGTGCGCTGCTTGGGAGTCCAGGAGATGGAGTCAGGGCCATATGCGGCACGAACGTACCACTTGAGTTTCGGAAGTGGTACAACTGTTCGGCAATGGATGAGGCGCCGGTCACATCGCGAGCAGACGAGATCGACCCCGAGGCGTCGCCCGAGGGTGGTCCTTCGCCGATTCTCCAGGCCCTCACCGAACGGATCGACGACCTGTCCCCCCAGGTGCGCCAGGCTGCGGAGTACATCCTCGACAATCCCGGCGAGGTGGCCGTCACCTCGATGCGGGGGCTGGCCGAGGCCGCCGAGGTCAAGCCCAACACGCTCGTGCGCATGGCCCGAGCCGTCGGGTTCGATGGCTACGACGAGTTCCGCACCCCGTTTCGCGATCAGGTAGCCGACGGCAGCCCCTCGTTCCCCGACCGCGCCCGCTTCCTCCAGTCGATCAACGAAGGCGGCCGTCACGGGTCGCTGCTGGCGGGGCTGGCCGCCTCGGTCCTGGCCAATGTCGAGTCGCTGTTCGCGGAGATCGACCTCACCGAACTCAAGGCGGCGGCCGACCTCATCGACGGTTCCCGCCGCACCAACGTGCTCGGCGTCGGCACGGCTCGGCCCCTGGCCGAGAACTTCGCCTACGTGGCGTCGATGGCGGTGGAGGGCATCGCTGCGATCCCCGGCCCTGGTACTGGGCTTGCGATCGACGACATCGCCCGCATGGGGCCAGACGACACCTTGGTGGCGATGACATTCCAGCCCTACCGGTCGGAGGTCGTCGGCGCTGTTCGCCTCGCGGCCGAGCGCACCGTCGGCGTGATCACGATCACCGACAGCTGGCGAGCGCCCATCATGGCCGACGCCACCCATGGCTTCGTGGTGCCAACCGACTCGCCCTATCCGTTCTCGTCGAACGTCGCTGCGGTCGCCCTGCTGGAGACCTTGCTCACCTTCGTGGTGGCGGATGCCCCATCCGATGTGGTGTCGGCCATCGACGCCTTCCACGCCAACCGGCGCCGATCAGGGATCTACGTGGACTGACCCACCCCTCGACGTCATGGCCCCTCGCCAGTGTCCCTTCTCCAACCCCCTAGGAGCCCTCATTGCCACTCGCCCATCCCGGACTGCAGGCCCCGGAGTACTACGTGCCCGGGTTGCCAGTCGATGACGTAGCCCAGCGCTACGGGATCGCACCTGATGCGATCGCCAAACTCGGCTCCGCCGAGAACCCGTTCGGTGCCTCGCCCCTGGCCCGAACTGCCGTCGCCGAAGCACTCGACAGTCTGCACCTCTATCCGTCGTGGACGGCGGAACCGTTGCGGGAGAAGATCGGCGAGACCTACAGCTACGACCCCTCCGAGGTGATCTGTGGCGCCGGTGAGACCGAGATCATCTCGCTGATCATCCGGGCGTTCTGCGCACCTGGCGGCAAGATCTTGATGCCAGGCCCCTGCTTCCCGATCTACCACCTCTTCGCCGAAGCCGAGGGGCGCATTCCGGTGCTGGCCCACCAGGCCACCAATCGCATCACCATGGCGATGGACATCGACGCCTACATCGACGCGATCGAGCCCGACACCGAGATCGTGTTCATCACCAACCCCCACAGCCCCTCCGGCACGTGGATGACCGAGGCCGAGGTGCGCCGTATCGTGGAGGCCGCACCCCATGCGTTGGTGGTGCTGGACGAGGCCTACGTGCACTACTCGGAGACTGACGGCTACGTCCACCTCGCACGCGAGTACGCCCACCTGGCGGTGCTCCGAACCTTCTCCAAGGTGTTTGGTCTGGCCGGGCTCCGCATCGGATTCGGGGTGGCGCCGCGCCCGATCGTCGACGCTCTGCTCGCCATCAAGACCACGTGGAATTTGGGGCAGCTCCAGATCGTGGGCGCCTCGGCTGCGCTCGACGACGCCGACCACCTCGCTCGCACCGTGCCCGCAGTGGTCGAGGGCCGCGAACACGCGGAGAAGCGTTTCGCCGAACTCGACCGGTTCCGGTTCGTCGGCGGCAGCCGATCGAACTTCTTCCTCGTCGAGATTCTCGACCCGGACACCGACTCAACTGCGGTGTTCAACGGCTTGCTCGAACGGGGGGTGATTGTGAAGGACGGGTCGGTCTCGTTCCGTGGGCTCGACGACCGGTTCCTGCGGAGTGACGCCAACCTCGTGCCGAAGATGGACCAACTCGTCGACGCGCTGGCGGACCTCCCATGACCGCCGTGCCGACAACGGCCGCCACGGGCCACGTGCTCGGATTGGATGCCGCCAGCTACACCGACGCCACCATCTACCAGCGCGAACTCAACGAGATCTTCGCCAAGACGTGGATCCTCATCGGCCACGTGAACCAGTTGGCCGAACCCGGGCGCATCGTCACCGCCCGCGTCGGGGACGAGTCGATCGTGGTGACCAACGATGGTGCCGGCGCGGCCCCGGGAGGTCGCAACCTCAAGGCGTTCTTCAACGTGTGCCGGCATCGAGGGCACGAGCTCGTTCCTGAGCAGACCACCACCGCCCAGTCCATCACGTGCCCCTACCACGCCTGGACCTACGACCTGTCGGGCCGGCTTCTGCACGCCCGGGGCGAGAAGGTGGGCGAGCTGTGCATCCCCGAGGTGCGGATCGACACGATGGCCGGCTTCTTGTTCGCCAATCTCGATGCCAATGCGGCGCCACTGGCCGACTATGCCCCCGGTGTCGAGGCCGAGCTCCTGGCGCTCGCTCCCGACGCTGGGGACCGACACCTGGTGATCCGGCGGACGCATCACATCGCCGCCAACTGGAAGATCGCAGTCGAGAACTACAACGAGTGCTACCACTGCCCCAACGTGCACAAGACGTTCAGCGCTGGAGTGGTGGCGCCCGCCAGCTATCGGGTGCGCCCCGATGGCAACGTGATCCGCCACAGTGCCGATGGACCGAGCCAGGCGAAGGCGGCCTACGCCGAGGCAACCGCACATGCGGAGTACGGATCGTTCTTCACCTGGCCGGTGTCGTCGATCCAGTGTTACCCCGGCCGGGTGCTCAACACGTTCCGCTGGTTGCCTCTCGGTGTCGACCAAACGCTGTTGATCCGTGAGTGGTGGTCCGCGTCGCCAGAACCGACACCGGAGATCGAAGCGATCGCCGACCTCGACTGGGCCACCACCGTGGCCGAGGACTTCGATCTGATGGACTCGGTGCAGCGGGGCGTGTCGAGCCGGGGGTATCGGCCGGGTCCGCTGATCACCGCCGCCGACGGTGTGGCCACCATCCATTCCGAGGACGCCGTGCCGCACCTGCAGCAGTTGTGGCGAGCCGGCCTCGGCGCCCGCTGAGAGCCCGAGCGTCGTGACCCAGACCGCTGAGCTGGCGGCGTTTCTCACCGGGCTGCAGGGCCGAGTGTCAGCCACCCGGCCCGCAGCGCTGACCCAGGCCCGCAGTGCGCTGGTCGACACCCTGGCGTGCATGGTGCATGGTTCGAGGCTGCCGTGGACCCAGGCCGCCCACCGGCTGGTGGCCACCGAGCACGGCGGCGCCGACGCCCACTCCACGGTGATCGGATCAGCCGGACCTCCTTCGGACGACGCCGCAGCGAACGCAGCGGGAACCGCACTGGCAGCCGCCGACACCCTGCGAGTCTCCGTTCGGGGGGCGGCGCTCGCCAACGGTGCCGCCGCCCACGCGTTCGAACTCGACGACGTGCACGAGGAGGCGATCAGCCACCCTGGCGCTGTCGTGGTCCCCGCTGCGCTCGCCCTCGCTGAGCACCTCGACGCAACCGGCTCGCCCCAGCGAGGTATCGATCTGCTCGAGGCCATCGTGGTGGGCTACGAGGCCATGGGACGGGCCGGCATTGCCGTCGGTCCGGCGGCCCACATGCTCGGTGGCTTTCATCCCACGTCGATGTCGGGCGTGTTCGGGGCCGCGGCGGCTGCCGGTCGCCTGCTGGGGTTCGACCGCGCCCAGATGACGGCCGCCCTCGGGGTGGCAGCGACACTGGCGAGCGGCACGATGGAGTTCGCGGCGAGCGGCGGGATGACCAAGCGCCTGCACGCCGGCCGAGCCGCCGAGGGTGGCGTGACGGCGGCGCTCATGGTGGCCGAGGGATTTGACGGCCCCGCCGACGGCCTTGCTGGTACCTACGGCTTCTGTCACGTGTTCAGCCCCGAGCCGCAGCTCCACCTCCTCACCGAACACCTCGGGGGGCGCTGGATGTTCGACGAGATCACCGTGAAGCCCTACGCCGCCTGCAGCGACCTGCATCCGATGATGCAGGCGGCCGAGGAGCTGCGCCACGACGAGCAGGTACCCGTGGATCAGATCGTCCGCATCGAGGCCGAGGGGCCGACGAAGGCGGCCACCCAGAACGACATGGACGGCACCACGTCGGTGATGGCCGCCCAGTACTCGGCACAGTTCAACGTTGCGGCGGCCCTGCTCGCCGACCCTGCCGATCCGGCCACCTACTCCCCCACGGCCATCGCCGACCCGGCGCTGGCCGACATGCAGGCGAAGGTGGTGTCACTCACGGCTGCGCCGGAGTTCGACGCGACCTATGCGTGGAAGATGGGCGGTCGGGTGCGGGTCACGCTCTCCGATGGTTCGGTGGCCGAGCGGACCGTGCACGGCCAGCGTGGCTCGATGCATTCGCCGCTCGCTCCGGCCGAGCTCATGGCCAAGGTCCACCGGGTGGCGGGGTCTACGATCGGGGCACGCGTGCACGACGCCGTGGAGGCCGTCCCCGACTCGGGGCCGCTCACCCCACTGTGGGCAAGGCTCGCCGTGATGGATACGCGGTCTGCTGGTCGCGAGGGTGGAACCAGGTGACAGGTTCGACGAGTCGGGTTACCAGCCGAGGGTGGTCCAGGCGTACCAATCACCGTCGAGATGGCGGAACGTCGGTGTGTACTCGGTCCATCTGTACTCTCCCGTCGCGGCGTCGGGTCCGCCGGGCAGATGGGCGAAGCCAGCGTTGCCGAACCAGTCGCTGTTCGCCTCGTACAGCACCACGTTGTCGCCGAACCGAAAGCCCCCGGTGACGTCGAAGCCTCCGAGGCCACGGGGAGGGTCGAGTTCTACCTGTTCGCCCTCGGCGAGCGCAGGTTCGAGCGTCGCAAGGTAGGAGTCGAACGAGCCCTGCACCACCCGGAATCGTGCGTCGAGCGGAAGGCCGTATCCCTCTGTCATCATCACGCCGAACGCGAGCAGCAGTGCTCCGAGGGTGATCACCGATCGGAGCCGCGCAAGGGGGACATCCACGTTACGTGCGCCGCGGATCACGAGACCGACGAACCAGGTGCAGAAGACGGCGGGGGTGAACACGAACCACAGCGCGACGGCGCCGTCGATGATGCCGGGCACCGACTGGGCGTACAGCGCAAGGAAGAGCGTTACGACGGCGAAGGCGGGGGTCAGCCACACCCAACGCGACGGCGGGGCCGCGGCCTCCTCAGCGGGAGCACCGCCGTCGGATGGCGGAATCCACGGGGGCTCGTCGTGGTGCGGGCTGTCCATGCCGAACCTGCACCGTACCGCCCCACCGGGGCCTGGCCCCGTCAGCCCTCGTTGAGCTCGATCAGCGCCTCGTGCTCGATCCGGGCAACGGGCCGGCCGTCGACGGTGCCGGCGATGTCGACCACGGCCCGCTTGCCGGCTCTGGTCTCGAACCGGTCGATGATTCGAGACTCGAGCCGCAGCTCGTCACCGATTCGAACTGGCCCCTGGTGCACGATGTGGCTCCGGGTGTGCACCCAAGGCCCGGTGACGAGTTCCTCGACGAACACCCGGTTGGCGAGCGTCGGCCAGATGGCCGGGTGCACGAGCGTGTTCGACGCGTAGAACGGCAGGGTGTCGCCGCTGCGCACCCCGTAGCGGGCCACCTCGTCGGTGATGGCCACCACGACGTCGGCGAGCGGTTCGCCGTCGCGTAGCGGAGCAGCCTCGGCGTGCTCCCACACGTCGAGCGTCGCTTTCACCTCGCCGTCCACTGATGCCGCAATGGTCATCGCCTCGTCGGTCGGATTCTCAGCCGGTTTGCCCTCGGGGCCACAGTGGACGAGGTCATCGTCGAGAACAGCTCGCTTCAGGCGGAGCTCGCCCCCGCCGCCGGTGAGCCAGTCGACGCCCCAGGCCTCGACGGCCGGGTGGGTGAGGTAGGCGTACACGGTGGTACCGGCCACGATCGCGCTGGGATACCCGGCCGCCCGGGCGCCGACGTCGGTGTGGATGGGGTTGTTGGCGTGCTCGGGCAGATTTACCGCCCGGACCGACCACGTGCCGAGTTCAGCGCTGCTGTTCATCCCCTCAGTCTCGTCTGGCACCGAGCCCAGCCGCCAGTACCCGAGCCACTTGGACGTTGCCCGCTGGCCCGCCAACCCGGCCCCGTGAACGTGGTCGTCGACAGATCTCACCGACCTGCAGCCGGTGAACCAGAAGGACTGCCCGTTCCGCGCACGCGGTCATCGGCTGGTTCGGAACCGGTTGTTCCATGCGCTGATCCGTCTCTCGTCCCGAGCGTCGTACTCGTTGAGCGCGGATTCTGCAGTCAGCTGGTAGCTCGCCCCTTGCTGGTTGGCGATGGCCAGCAGTCGCATCGTGTACCAGGCCGTCACCCCTCCGGGCGGAGTCGACGTGAATGCCGGGAAGTGGGGATCGACTCCGGTCCTGAGCCAGTGGTTGGGGAGGTCGGGGTCGAGCACCATCGTGCGGGCGAGACCAACGAGGTCGACGCCGATCTCGCGAAGGCCGATGGCCTGATCTCGGGTCTTCACACCCCCTGTGAGCATGAGCGCAGCAGTGGTGGCCTGTCTCGCTCGCGCTGCGAACTCGGCGTAGTACGGGCTCTGCGATGGCCGGTCGGAACGTGATGGCGCTCCGGGGAAGTAGGTTCCGCCACTGATATCGATCACGTCAACACCGCAGCCATCGAGCATCTCGACCACGATGAGCGCGTCTGGCTCTGTGAGGCCGCCTTCGAGTTCGTCAGTGGCGTTGATCTTGACGCCAATCGCGAAGTCCGGGCCGGTATCTCGACGGACTCGGTTGATCACGCTGATGAGCACCTGGGCTCTGGCTTCGATCGATCCCCCGTACCGGTCCTGGCGTCGGTTGAACAGCGGTGAGAGGAACTGGCTGAGCAGGAACCCGTGGGCGGCGTGGATCTCGACACCGCTGAACCCAGCCCGGCGGGCCGCAACGGCAGCAGTAGCGAACCGGGCAGGTATCGCCTCGATCTCCTCAGCCGTCATCTCGCCGCAACGGAGCCCGTCGAGGTCGAGCGCAGATGGGCCCATCGGCGACGAGACCGGCGGATACGCCAGAGCTCCAGCGTGGCCAAGCTGAGGCCAGAGGTGCGAGTCCGAACCGCGCACGACGTCGGCGAGCCGGCCAACCAGCAACTCGTCCTGGCTGCCGTCGAGCACAAGGTTGCCCGGCTTCTCGGGGTATCGAGGGTCTGCCTGGACCTCACCGATGATCGACAGCGCCACACCGCCATTGGCCCAGCATCGGTACAGCTCGATCTGCGCATCGGTTGGTTGCCCGGACCCATCACCGAGCGAGTCCGACATCGCTGCTTTCACCATTCGGTTCTTCAGCCGCACCCCGCTGCGAAGCTCAAGCGGTGCTCCCAACAGACCCGGCGTCTCACCCGTCTTGTCCAGATCCATGGCATCTGACGGTATCCACGATGGGTCCTGGCGTCAGGAGCCATGCTCGACCAGAGACGGCCGAGCCACAACAGCACCGCCGTTCGCGGCCGAGCGCTCGGCGAACCGGTTTCCTGTTCCGGTGCGACTCAGAGGCCAGTTAGGGTCGGGCGGTGACCCAGACCAACGGCTCCCCGGCATCGGGCACCCATGCGGCGGTTCCCGACGCCCGCAATGATCACGTGCTCGTGTGGATCAACGATCAGCTCGTGCCCCGGCCCGAGGCCACGGTGTCGGTGTTCGACTCGGCGTTTCTCGTCGGCGACGGTGTGTGGGAAGGGCTCAGGCTGCACGACGGGGTGTTCGCCTACCTCGATCGCCATCTCGATCGACTCTTCGCATCAGCGGCCGCCGTTGGGCTCGACATCGGCCGGAGCCGCAGCGAGATCGAAACGATCCTGCACCAGACGGTCGACGCCAACGGGATGACCACCAACGCCCACGTGCGCCTGATGGTCTCGCGAGGCACGAAGAAAACACCATCGCAGGACCCTCGCCTGCTGATCGGTGGACCCACGATCGTGGTGATCGCCGAGCACAAACTGGCCGATCCCGCCGTCACCGCCGAGGGCATCACGCTGTTCACCTCGACGATTCGACGGCCCCCGCCCGACACGATCGACCAGCGGTGGAACTGCCACAGCAAGCTCCACGAGGTGGTGGCACTCATCCAGGCCATCGAGGCTGGAGCCGACGAGGCGCTGATGCTCGACCCCCACGGCTTCGTGGCCACATGCAACGCCACCAACTTCTTCATCGTCACCCACAACGCCGTATGGACCTCCACCGGCGACTACTGCCTCAACGGCATCACACGGGGCGTGGTGCTCGAACTGGCCGCAGCGGCCGGCCTCCACGTGGCTGAACGCAACTTCACGCTCACCGACGTGTACGCCGCCACCGAAGCGTTCGTGACCGGCACCTTCGGTGCCCTCACACCTGTCACCGCCGTGGACGGGCGCACGATCGGCGAACCCGGAGTACGCCCCATCACCCACGATCTGCAGCAGCGCTATGCGGCCGCCGTACACGGAGGCGGCCGATGACGATCCCGTCGCACTCCACCGAGCGCGACCCGCTCGTGATCAACGCCTGGTCGGGCCCGCGCAACATCTCGACCGCGCTGATGTACGCCTGGCGCCAACGCGCCGACACCGTGGTGTTCGACGAACCGTTCTACGGGCGCTACCTGCAGCGGAACGATCCCGGCCACCCGGCTCGGGCGGAGATCATCGCCGCCATGCACGACCATCAAGACGCGATCGAGGCTGCCATCGTCGCCCCCAGTGCGACCGGCGACCGGCCCGTCCGGTACGTGAAGAACATCGGGCACCACCTGGACGTACTCGACCCGTCGATCCTCGACAGGTTCGTGAACGTGCTCCTGATCCGGAACCCGGCCGCGGTGATCGCCTCGCTCACCAAGACCCTCGGCGACATCGTCACGGCCGATATCACCGGCGTGGCCCAGCAGCTCCAGATCCTGGATCACGAGCTCGCAGCGGGGCGGCAACCGATTGTGATCGACTCGGCCCACCTACTCGCTGATCCCAGCTCGACCCTGGCCGAGGTGTGCGCCCGCCTCGGCCTCACCTACACCGACACCATGCTCACATGGCCGGCGGGCCCGAAGCCCGAGGACGGTGTGTGGGCGCCTCACTGGTACCACAACGCCCACGCCTCGACCGGCTTCGCTGCGCCCGACACCGGACCACCCCCACACCTCACCGAACGGGGCACCGCTGTTCTGGCCGAGATCCAGCCCGGCTACGACCGCCTCGCCGCGCTGGCGATCACGTCGCAGTAGCCAGGTTCGCATCGGCGAATACGCTCGCGCCATGGTCACCTCGATGCCGATCGATCTCGTCCGGGCCTTGCCGAAGGCGGAGCTGCACGTGCATCTCGAAGGCACCGTGGATGCCGCGACGGTACTGGCCCTGGCCGAGCGCCATGGCGTGCGCCCACCGGCCGACAACGAGGCCGGCATCGACGAGTGGTACCGCTTCGATGGCTTCCCGATGTTCCTCGAACGCTACTTCGCCGTGCTCGCCCTGCTCCGCGAACCTGATGACTTCACCCTGATCGCCGAGCGCTACCTGGAACAGGCATCTGCGCAAGGGGTGGTCCACGTCGAGTTCCACGTGTCGGCCACCGGCCACATTCTGGAGGGAGGCAAGGCGTGGGCCCCGATTCATGACGGGATCGTAGAAGGTTGCCGTCGAGCTGAACAGCGGCTCGGCATCTCGTGGGGCCTGATCCCCGACATCTCACCGCATCTCCCGGCGGCCGAGTGTCGGCGGGCGATCAACGAGGTACTCACCCACGATCTCGACCACATCCTGGCAATCGGCATGGGTGGCCCTGCCGACACCTGGGCCACCGACGACTTCGCCGCGATCTACGCCGACGCCCGGGCCCTCGGGGTGCCCGGCGTGGCCCACGCCGCCGAACACGGTGGGCCCGACGAGGTGGTGTGGGCGATCGAGCAGTTCCAGGCCACGCGCATCCAGCACGGCATCGGGGTGATGACCGAGCCCGACGCCGTGGCTCTGCTGGTCGACAACCGGATCCCCTGCGACGTGTGCCCCGGCTCGAACCTCGCGCTCGCAGCGGTGCCGTCGGCCGAGGCCCATCCGCTGAGGGCCATGATCGAACGTGGGATCACGGTGACGCTCGGCAGCGACGACCCACCGATGTTCCAGACCTCGCTGCTCGACGAGTACCGGCGGGCCTGGGACTGGTGTGACCTCGACACCAACGGCGTCGCTACCCTCGCCGGCAACTCGATCGAGGCCAGCCTCGCGCCAGCCCACCGCAAGGCGGAGTGGCTCGCGGCGCTGAACGCGGTGGATCTCAGTCGGTCGGAATGAGCACGTTGGCGTAGAGCTGCCAGGCCAGCAGGCTCTTCGCCACGAAGCTCAGCACGATGTAGGTGCGCTCGCCGAACACGTAGTCACGCCAGCGGCCGATCTCGCCGTACTGCAGGTACTGGTTGATCGCGAAGCTGTTGAAGAGCACGAAGATCGTGATGATGATGCCGTAGACGAATCCCGGCGGTTCACCTTCGCCCGTGACGATGTAGCCGAGGATGGCGAGCCACGGGCCGATACCAGCGACGCATCCGAACCAGAACGGGGTCCACCACACCGGGTCGCCCTTGCGGTTGACCATCTCCATGATCCACCCGAAGAGGATCATCGAGACATTGGCGAAGGCCAGGCCGATGAACGCGGCCAGGTCGGTGACCGTGGTGATCATGGCGATGATCACGATCATGAGCGTGGACGACAGCGAATACTCCACCCACCGGAACCGGTTGCGACCGTGGCGGATCTCGGAACCGTAGAACGAGTAGCCAACGGTGGCGATCAGGAAGTGGAAGAAGGCCGACAGGAACAGGAACGCCGCCGTGAGCGGGCCGAGCTGCACGTCGGCAAGGGTGGACAGCGTGCCCTGATCCACCGGCGTGCCAGGGGGGCCGTTCAGGTTGAACGTCGTGATCGGCAAGGTGAAGTCGGCCGCGATCACCGTCATGGCCACGGCCGACACAAGATGGAGCAGGCCGGCGCCGATGTTCCAGCGGCGGAGGCTCGCCTGCCGTTCGTCGGAGAGATCGACCGATGGGCCCCGATCATCGGCCAATGGGTTGGTGATTGACGTCATCGATCCTCCTCGAACGGTTCCAGCGCACGCTGCGCCACCGCTGTCGCACCACTCTGGCTAGCCGATGTAGGAGCCGCAACGTCGGGTCGGACCAGCTGTACCACCAGGTCAGGGTGCAGGGATGCTGGCCTCGATGGCGTAGCCCACCGCAGCGAACGCGGCCTCGCCAACGGCGTCGATCGATGCCTCGATCGCGCCAACCGACGCCGTGAACACCACGTCGCCGTCGAAGCGGGTGTGAGCGGGGCGCAAGCAGGCCCCGAAGGCGTCGTGAGCTCGCACCGCGAGCCGCGACAGCTGGGCCCGGTCGAGAGCTGCATCGGTGACCACCACGGCCAACGTGGTGTTCTCGCCAACCGGTGGCGGCGTCGCCGGTGGTCCGGATGCATGGGGGCCACCCGTGAGCGATCGCCCGTCGAGGCTGAACACATCACCGAGCGCATTCACGGCGACGAGCGCAGCAACCGTGGCCCCGTCCACCGTCACCGCGGCCGAGCCCAACACGGTTGGCGTTGGCTCTCCTCGCCACTTGGCCGCCGTGGCCCCGGTGGCGGCCCCGATGGCCACCGCCGGCACCGGATCGGTCGACGCCGCATCGTAGGCTGCCGCCCCTTCCGCCGCGCCAGGCCGAACGTCGGACGCCCCGACTCCGAGATCGAACAGCACCGCCGCCGGCACGATCGGGATCACCCCTATCCGTGTGGGGTAGCCCCGCTCGGCCGCTTCCAGGCGACCCATCACGCCATCCACCGTGGCGAGGCCGAACGCACTGCCACCGGTGAGCACGAACGCCTGCGCCGCCTCGACCGTCATCCCTGGTTCGAGGAGCGCCGTCTCCCTGGTGCCGGGTGCGGCCCCCCGCACCTCACCGCCAGCCACGTTCGGCTCAGGCAAGACCACCACGGTGCACCCGGTGCGAGCCTCGGCGTTGGTCCAGTGGCCCACCTGTACACCCGGTACCGACGTCAGTGAACCGTTGTCGATCGGGATCACCGAGCAACCTCGGCGTCGACATCAGCGCTGACCCGGAAGGCCACACCGTCGGGCTCGGCCCGCACCCGGAACCCGAGCTGGCGATACACACTGATGGCAGCGGTGTTCGTCTGGGCGGCGTGCAGCATCGGCATGTCTCCCCTGGCTCGCTGCTCGTTCATCAACGCCACCGTCAGCGCTGCCGCCAACCCTCGTCGGCGGGCATCGGGATGGGTGCACACGCCACTGATCTCCGCCGCCCCATCCACACGGAATCGCTCGCCGGCCATGGCGATCAGCCGACCCCGCTCGCGTACGCCGATGTAGGTGCCGAGCCGGTGGGTCTCGTCGAAGAACGGCCCCGGCTCGGTGAGTGCGGTCAAGGCCACCATCTCAGCGGCGTCGGCATCGCCCAGCAGTTCGATGTCGAGTGCGCCCACGTCGACGTCGAGGCTGGGGGTGACCGTACCGTCGGCCACCATCTGCACACAGGGCGTGCGGACGAGCTCGTCGATCCCGTGCGGCGCAGCGCCGACATCACACTGGAACAGCACGAACGGCCGTCCAGCGGCCGCGCTCACCAGCGCATCCCACCCCCCGGCATCGAGGCGGTCGACGCCCCAGAAGATGCCCATCGCACGCGGGAGCCGTCGCACCCGGCCAGCGCCCTCCGCAATATCGGCCTGACGTCCGGTGAGCGCGTGCCACGGCATGTTGTCGAGCATGTCGGGAGCAACGCCGGCAGAGGTCATCGTCGAACGTTAGCTGGCAAGCCCCTGGGGGTCGTGACGGAATCGGCCGCCGACCATGGTGGCCACGACGTCGACCTCGGCCAGGCCCGTCGGATCGATCACCATCGGGTCGGCGCTGAGCACCACGGCGTCGGCCAGCTTCCCCGCCGTGAGCGATCCCTTGCGGGCCTCGTCGAACGACGCATGGGCCGATCCGAGCGTGTAGGCGGTGAGCGCCTCGTCGACCGTGAGCGCCTCGTGGGGGTTGAACGGGGCCCCGGCCTCCGTGCGCTGGTTCACCAGATCGTGCACCCCCAACATGGGTGCACCCTTGACCACGGGCCGGTCGGAACTACCAGGAAGCGGGATGCCAGCATCGAGGAACGACTTCTGCCGGTAGCAGTTGGCCACGCGGTCCGAGCCCAGGGCCGCCGCCATCCCGTCGCCCAGTTCACTGATGAACCGGGCTTGGGGTATCGGGATCACACCGAGCCGTGCCATCCGATCCACGTCCTCAGGCTGCACCACGCCGGCGTGCTCGATGCGGTGGCGGTGATCAGTACGGGGGTGGAGCTGGAGCGCCTCTTCGTAGCAGTCGAGCACGACCGACACCGCTCGGTCGCCAATGGCGTGCACGCCCACCTGCCAACCGCTCCGGTGGGCATCGATGATCACCCGTCGCAACTCCGCCGGCTCGAGCTGGAAGAAGCCACGATTGTCGGGGTCGGGGTCGTTGCTGAACGGTTCGAACATGGCGCAGGTACGCCCGATCAGCGACCCGTCAGCGAATACCTTCGTGTTGCCGATACGGAGCCAGTCATCACCGAACCCGGTCCGCAGCCCGAGGTCGAGGGTTCGGTCAGCATGGTCGTCTGCGTGGTGGTCAACCGCGTGCAGTGACTCCTGGGCAACCATCGCGGTGACGCGTACGCCGAGGTCGCCGTTCTCCCGAGCGTGCTGGAATGCGGCCAACTCGATCGGGGTGTGCCCCACGAGCCCCAGGCCAACGCCGGCCTCGGCGCACGACGTGACGCCTTCGGCGAGGTAGGCCGCGCTGGCGAGTCGGAGCGACTCCACCACTTCGGTGGTGGAGTACGGCTTGTACAGGCGGGTGACCAGGTCCTGGGCCTGTTCGAGCAGGAGCCCGTTCGGTGTTCCGTCAGGGCCGAGAACCACCTCGCCCCCTGACGGCACGGGCAGCTCGCCCACCCGGGCCAAGGCGAGCAGGCGTCGGTTCACCGTCATCATGTGGCCCGAGTTGTGCTGGAGCATGACCGGGTGATCGGGCGCTGCCCGTTCGAGCTCATCGGCCGTGGGATGGCGACCCTCGGCGAGCTTGTTCTGGTCGTAGCCCGCGCCGACGATCCATTGCCCAGCAGGCACCACTGCTGCCCGCTCGGCGATGGCATCAAGGATCTCGGTGATCGACGTGATGGGCGGTGACGAGAGATCGACGCGCCGCAGTGCGTCGCCGAAGTGGCTCATGTGCTGGTGCGCGTCGTTGAAGCCCGGCACCACCACGTGACCAGCGAGGTCGAGCCGGCGGCGGGCGGAGAACTCGCTCGCCCCCGCATCGTCGCCCACCCAGACGATGCGCTCCCCCAGCACTGCCATCGCGCTCGCACGGGGCTGCCGGGTGTCGATCGTGTGGATCGTGGCCCCGGTGATGAGCGTGTCGACCTTCACTGGGGCCCCACGATGCTCACCACGTCTGCAGTTCGGGCAGCACCTCGGCCGCGAACAGCCGCATCGACTCTTCGGCTTGGTCGTGAGGGATGCCCCCGAACCGGAAGCACGTCGCCAACTCGAAGTCGCCCATCAGCTCCCGCCGCGCCCGGAACTGGTCGATGATCTGCTCCGGCGTACCGTACGCACTGGCCTCCATGAACCCGTCGAGGAATCCGCTCTCGCCCACCTTGCGCAACACCTCTGACGCCTTGGCGTAGGCGTCGTAGCCGGGGGTCGACGAGAAGTGGTCCCCCATCACCTCGTAGTGTTCGAGCACGCTGCCGAGATAGGTGCCCATGTACTGGGCGGCCCGCTCCCGCGCCACGTCCGCATCGGCGTGGCAGTAGCAGAAATCGGCGGTGAGAGGAGGCGGGGCCTCCACGCCGTGGATCTCCCGGAAGCGCTCACGCCAACGGGTGATCGAAGGCATGCGCCCCTTCCAGGCCCGGTCGGCGAACATCACCATGCGGGCACCGAGACGGGCCGCCGACTCCACCGAGTCGTCGGAACTGGCCACTGCGTAGATACGACCCGCCATGTCGGAACGGGGCCGGGGTCGGATCTCGGCTCGGGGTTGCGGGTAGAAGGGCCCGTCGCCCTCGATGTGGCCAGTGCGCAGCGCATCGAGCACCATCGCCGCTCCCTCGTCGAAGCGCTCGCGGCTCTCGCCCATCTCGATGTCGCGGAACGCGGCGTACTCCCTCCGGCTGAGGCCACGGCCCATACCGAAGCGCACCCGGCCAGGGGCGAGGTGCTCGAGGAGCGAGATCTTCTCCGCCACTCGCAGCGGCTCGTTCCACGGCATGATCACGGCTGCGGTTCCGAGCCCGATGCGTTCGGTGGCAGCAGCCAGATACGACAGCAGCTGGGTGTTGTCGGGGCACCACGAGTAGTCGAAGAAGTGGTGCTCCACCGGCCACAACACATCGAAGCCGAGGTCCTCGGCCATGCGAGCCATCTTCAACTCCTGGTTGAAGGTCGCGGTGTCGTCGTGGTCCCATCCCACGCTGGCGAAGATCAGCTGCATGCCGACGTCCATCACGTCCCCCTTGGTTCGGCGCCGTGCCCCGACGCTAGATCGACCACCCGACGGCTGTCAGGTTCCGTGGTCTGCCAGCTTTCGGCCGCGGGAGTCGGCCACTAGCGTCGGCGGCACAATCTGCGGTCGCTGCGACCGCTCGTCTCCGGGGGAGCATCACCATGGCCAAATCAGAAGTGGTCGTCACCGACACCATCGCTGCACCTATTGCCGACGTATGGCGCCTCGCCGCCGATTTCGGCGGGCTCGACGAGATCATGGATGGCATCGACGCGTGCGAGACCGAGGGTGAGGGCATCGGGATGCTCCGCACACTCGCCATGGGCGGTGGCAGCGTGGTCGAGCGCTTGGAGGAGCTCGACGAGTCGGCCCATCGCATGGCCTACTCGATCATCTCCGCTCCCCTGCCGTTCAAGGACTACTACGCCGCCATCGACCTCACCGAGGCCGAGGGTGGCACCGGGATCAGCTGGTCGGGCTCGTTCGAGCCGGACGGGGTGCCAGCCGAGAAGGCCGAGCGGCTGGCGCAGGGGATCTACGCCGGCGGAATCGAGGGCTTCAAGAAGGCCCTCGGCGTGAGCGACTCATAGCCAATCAGCGCCCGCCCGGCCTTGTCTCAACAGCGAACCGAGCTGGCGCTGTAGGCGAGGCGGGCATCGTGACGCGCCCGATTGGCCGTTGACCACGACTCGTCCACGCCGAGCGCGTCGTCGACCCGACGGCAGAACCGACCGAGGTCACCGCCGTCGAAGGCGCCCGCCTCGCCGAGCTCGACGAGCTCGGTTGCGGCGTCATCGGACAGGAATCGCAGGAGGTAGGCACCGTCGATCGTCCCGGTGTCTTCCCACACGGCGATGTTGCGCTGGGCGATCCGCTGGTCGGGATTGGCGACGTTGAGCCCGAGGGCATAGATCGCGATCGTGATCACGAGCGTGCGCATGAGCACGGTCTCGGGGCGGTCGGCAATGATCGCCCACACGAGCACAGCGAAGGCGACGATCAGGAACACCATGAACGACTGGCTGTAGAACCGCAGTTGGGTGAGACCGAATGCGTCGACGTAGAGGTCGAGGCGCCTGAACGCCGACACGAACACGAACCCGACCTGAGCGATCAGCCCGAGGAGCAGATAGCGAACCACTCGGTGCTGATCGAGCCGATGGAACAGCTGGAGCCCGAGCCCCACCGCGAACACCAGCGCCGACACCGCAACAAGTTCGAAGAAGCCTCGGCGGCCGTACTCCGCGTACGTGAGGTCGCCGGTCGCCACCAGGTCAGCCCCACCGAACAGGTATGCCGCCTGGATCAAGACGAAGAGCCCGAAGAGCGCATTCAGGGAGCCGAGCAGCATCGCCAGCTCGATCCCCCAGGCCGACGCCCGGGGCGTGTCGAGGTTCGGGGTCATCGGATCGACCGACGATGCGAACAGCAGGCCGAACACTGGGGCGATCAATGCGAAGAAGACGAGCGCGAGTACGACCCGGGTCACCACTTGGGCCGGCGCCGTGATCTCCACGTCGAAGGCTGAACCGACGAGCCCGGCGAACACCGCGTCGGCCGATGCGAACAGAACGCCGAACAGGCCCACCACGGGCACACTGATCACCAGGCCTCGCAGCACCGCACGCTGGCGGCCCGTCAACGGCGTGATCTTGGCGATACGAGCCGCCTTCGTCCACTCCGGGAGTGCCTGGAGCAGCACGAACGGCAACAGGATGACGGCACCCAGCCATTCGAGGGAGCGAAGGGCCCGCTGGTGCAGCACATCCAGCACCACAGCCGCAGCCAATGCCAGCACCGTGATGACCGTGGCCGCATTCAGGTCTGGGGCGGCGCGCAGCGCCGTGAACAGTGACAGCACCACTGCGAGCGCCATCGAGATCATCGCGAAGGGTGACACCGTACGACCAGCCCGGCGGGCGAGGGCCACGGTGGCTCCCACCACCAGCACCACGGCCATCGGGAACTGCAGGCCAAGGCGATCCCAGGTGAGGATCACACCCCCGATCACGGCCAACGCGGCGGCGACCGCAATCACGGTCCTGGCCAGCGGCGGCTGCTGGCGCGCCTCGCTCTGCTCGTCGGTCGCTACCGCTGTCACATCGTCTCCCACGTCGTCGTGCGCATGCCGGTGCCCATGCGGTGCCCATGTGCTGCCCTGGTGATCCGCCGCCCGGAGCGAACGTATCAGCGATCGAGCGCACGGTGTCCGCGGCCCCCAGGCCGCGGTTCGTTCGATAGGCAGGGTCCCTCCCGGTTACGATCGCCGCCGATGACGCGTCCGCCCGATCCCGCCGACACCATCGCCGCTGCCGTTGCCGCCACCGGATGCTCGGTGGCGTTCGGTGTGCCGGGCGGGGGTCCGAACCTCGACTTGGTCGGGGCTCTCGACTACCACGGGGTGCGCTTCGTGCTTGCCCATTCCGAGGCTGCGAGCTGCATCATGGCATCGGCCTACGGCCACCTCACCGGATCAGTCTCGGCCGCAGTCGTGACCCGGGGCCCCGGTGCGACCGCTGCGGTGAACGGCGTGGCCCAGGCCACGCTCGACCGCCATCCCCTGCTGGTCGTGACCGACACCGTTCCCCACGCCCAGCGAGCCCGTATTGCCCACCAGCGGCTCGATCAGCGGGCTCTGATGCGCCCGATCACCAAGGCATCATGGCGGGTGGGAAGTACCGAGGCCGACGTCGACGGTCTGCTCGCCATCGCCGCCGCTGAGCCCCCAGGGGCAGTGCACATCGACTACGACGGCGCTGCCATCACCGTGGCGTACGAGCCGGAGGTACCGATCGTGGCACCCCCGCCCGTCACCCAGGAGGCACTGGGCCACGTGGCCCGCTACGTTGCCCACTCGCAGCGCCCGATCGTGATCGTGGGCCGAGGGGGCCTCGCCTCGGGCTCCGCCCTCCAGGCAGAGCTGGAGGCGTTCGGCGCACCGGTGCTGGTCACCTACCAGGCGTCGGGCACGATCCCGAGCGAACATCCCCTCTGTGGCGGGCACTTCACCAACGGGGCGGCGGAACGCCCGCTGATCGACGAGGCCGACTTGATCGTGCTCGTGGGCTTCGACCCGGTGGAGCCGATCCCCGCCGAGTGGCCCACCGAGGTTCCGGTGGTGTCGCTGGCAGCAACGCGTACCACCGACGCCTACGCCCCGATCACCGCCGAACTCGTCGGCGATCCCGCCACCCTGCTCGCCCAGTTGCTCGCTACCGGCGCGGTGCGCCACACCTGGTCGGCGGGTGTCGGCGCCTTCCACCGGCGGCGCCTCCGCCAACGATTGTCGGAAGGTGAAGCCGAGTTCGGTCCGGTCGAGCTGGTGACCACGGCTGCTCGTCACACACCGACCCACGCCATCACAACGGTGGATGCTGGCGCCCACTTCCTCGCCATCATGCCGTTCTGGCCGATCCGCAACCCCGGGCAACTCCTGATCTCCAACGGCCTGGCCACCATGGGCTACGCGGTGCCGGCTGCCATCGGCGCGGCGCTGGCTCGTCCCGGTACACCAGTGGTGGCACTCGTGGGTGACGGTGGTCTGGCCATGACCCAGGCCGAATTGGAGACCATCGCCCGGCTCGATCTCCCGATCACGATCGTGGTCTTCAACGACGGTGCCCTGAGCCTGATTGAGATCAAGCAGCGCCCGGGCCAGGGTGGGAACGCTGCGGTGCGCTACGGCGACACGGACTTCGCTGCGATCGCTGACGCCCACGGCGTGGCCGGCACAGTGGCCCACTCCATCGCCGATGTGGAGAAGGTGCTCACCGAGCGCAGGGACCGACCACGACTTATCGACGCTCGCATCGACCCTGCGCCCTATCCCCATCTGATGCAGGTGACCCGCGGATAACGGCGAAACTCTGACCTCGCCCTGGCGCTGTGGCATGGTTGTGCCGACTCGCCATCGAATCACAACAAGGGGAATCACATGGGTGTCACCGTGTCTCGCTTTCTCGACGTGTCGGGAGGTCTGCAGGCCAACCAGTTCAGCGTCGGGAGCAAAGACCAGATCTCGTCGATCAGCGATCTCGACGAGACCTACAAGCAACTGATGGACAAGCCGTACGCCTGCGTCATGTCGGTGATGGGCCGCGATGGGCGCTCGAACCTCACCCCGATGTGGTTCGACTACGAGGGCGACAAGGTTCTCGTGAACGTGGCCGAGCAGCGCAAGAAGACGGACTGGATCAGGGACAACCCCCAGATCACGATCCTGATCATGAATCCGGAGAACATGTACCACTGGATGTCGCTGAAGGTCACAGTCGACCGCGAGGTGAGCGAAGACGATCCCGCCGAGGGGGCCCGTGTCACCGAGCAGTTGAACCGCATCTGGCAGAAGTACATCCCCGATGGTGGTGACGAGTACGGCCTGCGCGACCCCTCGATCGAGGAACGACGGGTGCTCTTCGAGTGCAGCGTCGACAAGATCGCCACCTTCGGCGTTCCGGGTTGATCCCTCGGTGACCGAGCCGCGCCGCATCGGAGTCGTTGGCGGTTCGCTCGGCGGCCTCACAGCGGCTTGCCTGCTGGTCGGCGACGGTCACGACGTCACGGTCTACGAGCGCTCGCCCCGCCCTCTGGAACAACGAGGGGCGGGGATCGGGCTGCTTCCGGCAACCTGGCGATACCTGGTGGAGCGGGCCGGTGTATCGATCGACGACCTCAGCGTCGAGACCGGCTTCATCCGCTATCTCGATCGGTCCGGTGCGGTGCTCCACGAGAGCGCCCACCGGTACCTGTTCAGCTCGTGGAACACGGTGTTCCGCGAGACCATCGCCTCATTCGACGCCGAGCGGTATCTCCTCGGCCACGAGCTCACCGACTTCGCGTGCGACGGAGACGGAGTGACCGGCACCTTCGCCAACGGTAAGGAGGCCCGCTGGGATCTGCTCGTCGCAGCCGACGGGATCGGCTCGCTGGTCCGCGCCCGACTCCAACCACAGGCGGCGGCGCATTATGCGGGATATGTCGCCTGGCGGGGCACCGTGCCCGAGGCCGACCTCGACCGGGGCCTGGTCGCCCAGTTGTCGACGGCGATCACCTACCACGTCGGATCGAACTCGCACGTGCTCGTGTACCCGATTCCGAATCTCGACGGCGACACACGTGCAGGCAGTCGGCTGATCAACTTCGTCTGGTACCGCAACTACGCCGCCGGTGATGCGCTCACCGACCTTCTCACCGATCGTGATGGCCGCACGAGAGCACTGTCGGTTCCGCCGGGGGCGGTGACCGATCATCACGTTGCCGAGCTTCGGGCCTACGCCACGGCCCACCTCCCCTCGTCCCTCGCCACCGTGGTCACCGCTGTCGACGAGCCGTTCGTGCAGCTCATCCAGGACATCGCGGTTGAACAGATGGTGTTCGGCCGCACGGTGCTACTCGGCGACTCTGCGTTCGCCGTGCGCCCCCACGCCGCGGCGGGTACGGCCAAGGCGACCGACGATGGATGGCAGCTGGCCGCTGCGCTCGCCGCACACGACCACCTCGATGATGCACTCTCGGCGTGGGAGGGCCCCCAGCTCGGTCTCGGGGCCGACCTGCTGCGCCGCACCCAGGAGATCGGCCGTCGCAGCCAGGTCGAGAACTCGTGGGTGCCAGGAGATCCGTCGTTGATCTTCGGGCTCCACGAACCGGGCAACTGACATGGCCAGCGCAGGCGGTGATCTCCGAGGGGACGCAACCACCGCAGCGGCCCGCCACCTGATCGAGCTGCTCGACGACGGCCAGCGCGAGGCGGCGTGCTGGCCGTTCCCGTCGGATGACGAGCGGCGGCTCTGGTTCTTCACCCCGACCGACCACGGTGGTCTGCCGCTGGCCGACATGTCGCCTCGCCAGTATCGGGCCACGATGCAGCTGTTGGCGTCGGTCCTGTCCGCTCCCGGGTACGTCACCGCCTCGCTCATCATCGGCCAGGAGAACGTGCTCGATCACCTCGAGGGCTTCCGGGTGGACTTCGGCCGTGCGCGGGGTCGCGATCCGCTGCTCTACTGGGTGCGAATCTTCGGCGAGCCGGATCAACGAACGTGGAGCTGGCGCTTCGGCGGGCATCACCTCTCGCTCCACGTCACCGTGCACGATGGGCGCATCGTGTCGACCACACCCTGCTTCATGGGGGCCGATCCGGCCGCCGCTCCCCTGCTCGGGCCTCACCTCCATCGCCCACTGGGCGGCGCCGAAGACCTCGGCCGTGAGCTGGCCCGCTCGCTCGATGCGTCTCAGCGTGAGGCCGCCCTCCGGCCCGTGCCGCCCGTCGACATCGTTGGCGCCAACCGCTCACGGGTCGACGACGGCGACCGTCCGCTCCCGCTGCCGCTGGTGTGGCGCGGCCGGTTCGAGGCTCAGCTCGACGCCCGGCTCCACTCGATGCAGACCGACGCCGAAGCCTCGCTCGGGCTCACCGCCGCCCACCTCGACGATCTGGCATTCCACCACCGGCCGGCCGGCGTGGCCGGCCGTGACCTCGGCCCCGACCAACGGGAGCTGCTCGTCGAGACGATCGGTGTCTACGTGGGGCGGATCGCCGACGGTCTGGCCGACCCGGTTCTCGCCCGGCTGACCGCCGGCATCGAGGAGCTGCACTTCCTGTGGGCCGGCAGCCTCGAACCGGGCGATCCGCACTACTACCGCATTCAGGGCCTCGATCAGCTCATCGAGTATGACAACGCCCAACGAGGTGGCAACCACGTGCACACCGTGTGGCGCGACCTCACCGCTGACTTCGGCGGCGACCCCCTCGCCGCCCACTACGTGGCGGGGCATGCGGGGTCGGACCACTCACACTGAGTCCACCGACCGAGCTGCGACGGCGCACCCGAGGCGCTATGGCGCGAAGACGATGGGCGTCCACACGAGGATGTCGGTGCCAACCGTTCCCTCGGCGTCGACGGCCGCCGCCCTGATCTCGAACCGCATGAGTCGGCCCGAGCCGGCGGCGATCTCGTCCACCAGTCGGTGCCGGAACTCCAACAGGTCGCCCTCGAACGCCGGGCCGATGTGGTCGCAGCCGTCCCAGGCCACCACGGTGGCGATGCCGGGCAGCACGCGGCTGAGCGAGGCCTGGGCCAGGCCCTGCACGTGTCCGCCGTAGACGAGTCGCTTCCCGTACACACTCGTTGTCGCATCGCGGTGAACGAACGCCTGGTTGAACGTGAGCCTCGCCAGCGACGGTGCGTTGTCCACGTGATCACGCATGGCATCGGTGATCTCCGCACCAACCGACCACTCGGTGCGAGGCAGGCCCTCCAGCGACCACGAGGGGGCGAGATCAGCGACCTCGGCCAACGGCACCGGGTCGGACGGGCCGGGAATCTCGTCGCCGTGGCCGGGCGACCCTCCACGGCTCGCGACGAGGGCGCATCGCTCGTAGCGCACGACGGGCCCGTCGTCCCCGACGGTCTCGATGCCGAGCCACACCTTGCCCCGATGCAGGTCGCCCTTCGGCTTGGAGTCCGACAGGCCGAGCACAGTCGTGGTCGTGCGCAACGTCTCACCAACGGCCACGGTGCGCAGCAGACGCACGGACCGGTAGTAGAGGTTGGCGATCGCTCGCCGGGTGGCGTTGGTGGTCTGCCCAATCGAGTACTGCATCGCCAGCGACGGATAGATCATCCCGCCGTCGGTGCCGGTCACGCGGGCGGCGAGTGCTCGGTCGGCCGAAGGCAGGTGCTGATCACCGGTGATCATGCGGTAGGCAACGTTGTCGGCCTCGGTGACCGTCACCGGCGGGAGCGGAGGGATGACCATTCCCGTTGCGAAGTCGTCGTAGTACGGCCCGTCGTTGTCCATCGGCCCGAGGATAGAGATCGGGTGAGGCAGCTCCCAAGCCGACATCACTCGGGCATGGAAGACTGGGCTGGCCATTGCCATACCCGCAGTCCGAGGAGGACCCTTCGTATGGAACTCGACGAGTTCAAGACGTTCGCCAGCGCCCTGAGCCCCTGGGCCCACCTGGCCACCGTCGGGGCCGATGGTGCACCCGACGTGGTGCCCGTGCACCCATGTTGGGAGGGCGACGTGTTGTGGAGCATGCTCGGCGCAAACTCGGTCAAGGCCCGCAACATCGCCCACAACCAGCAGGTGGCACTGCATTGGCAGGTCACCGAAGTCGGCGACGGCGCCGAGCTCTGGGGCCGGGCCGAGCTGGTCACCGACGTGGAGACGAAGCGCCGCCTGTGGGCCGGCGTGTTCGACTACGACCTCAGCGCCTTCGCCCCTGGCGGCCCGGAGAACTCACCGGAAACAGCCTTCGTGGCGATTCACCCCGAGCGAGCCCTGATCCTGCACCAGTACGGCATGGGCGGCATCGACCGCTGGCGCGCCTCCTGATTGGCCACGCACGCGACCTGGGAGGCCTGGACTCCCGGCCATCCATGGATCGAGGTGCTGGATTGAGCCGTCAGCGGAGGCGCAAGAGATAGGTGCCATAGGCCACCACCTCGCGGCCGAGGCCGAACACGTCTCGGCTCTCGATGAAGCCGGTGCCGGCCGTGGTGACCTCCTCGACACCCTCCTGGCGCAGGGCCAGACGGCTCCGGGAGATGTGGTAGAACTGCGTGGCCACGATGGCCGACTGCCACTGCTGTTCATCCATGATCCGAGCCGTATTCACCGCTGTCGCCCGTGTGTTCACGCCATCGGAGTCGATCACGATGCGCTCGGCGTCGATACCGCTGTCGACCAGGTAGGCGGCCATCACCTCGGCCTCGTCCCAGCCTGAGCGGCCGACGCCACCACTCACGATCACGTGGTCGGCCAGACCTCGATCGTGAACGTCGAGCGCCACATCGAGCCGGGCGGCGAGACGATCGCTCGGCGTGCCGTCGTCGAGCACCTCGTTGCCGAGCACCACCACCACGTCACTACGGCGCGCTGAATCGGTGAGGCCGTCGAGCGTGAGCAGCAGTGCCGCCACCGGGCCCAACCCGGTGATGAGGAGCACGACCCAGACCGCCCATCGAACCGGGCGACGGGCCCAGAGGGAGCGGAGCCATGGCACGAGTTCGACGGTAGCGGCGCCCGCACCCGCGTCGGGGTCACCTCCTGCCCCTCGACTACCCACCACTACGACCACCCGCCACCACCGGAGCGTCAGCCCGGCCTGCGGCATTCCGTGTCGCGTGGGCGCGGCGGCTACGGTCGCTGGCCATGACGCTCCCCGACTTCGCCTCCGACGATCGGCTCGACCCCCGGGTGCGACGGGTGCTCGGCATCCTCTCCTCCGCCGCTCCGGCCAAGGACCTGCCTGACCGCGACGCAGCGATTGCCGCTGCCAACAGCGACAAGGCGGTGGCAGCTCGGGCGATGGTGGCCGAGGCGACCAATCGGATGAACCGCGAGGAGGTGGCCTCGTTCGCCGGGATCTCCACCGAGACCCTCACCTTCACCTCGACGCCCGACGGGAACACGATCAACGTGTGCATGATCCGCCCCGAGGGCGACCACGTGGTGCCGTGCGTGGCCTACCTGCACGGCGGCGGCATGATGCACCAATCGGCCTACGACGGGAACTATCAGGCCTGGGGCCGGCTCATCGCCGCCGAAGGCGTTGCGGTCGCGCTGATCGACTTCCGCAACTGCCTCACCGCATCGTCGGCCCCCGAGGTGGAGCCGTTCCCAGCCGGCTTGAACGACTGCATGTCGGGCGTGCGGTGGCTGTCGGCCAATGCCTCCGACCTTGCGATCGATCCCAGCCGGATCGTGGTGGCGGGCGAGAGCGGTGGCGGCAACCTGACGCTGGCTGTCGGGCTCCGGCTCGTGGCCGATGGGCAGGCCGACCTCGTCACGGGCCTCTACGCCTTCTGCCCCTACATCGCGGGCGAGTACCCCCAGCCAGACCTGCCGTCAACTGTTGAGCTGGAGGGGTACTTCCTCCGCCTGCAGTCGAACGTCGGTCGCCTGGCGTACGGCATCGAGGCGTGGGAGGCCCGCAACCCACAGGCGTGGCCGTACTACGCCAGCGCCGACGACCTGGCGGGGATGCCCCGCACGGTGATCAGCGTGAACGAATGCGATCCGCTTCGTGACGAGGGCATCGGCATGTACCGCAAGCTGATGGCGGCCGGGGTGCCGGCGCGGTGCCGAACGGTGATGGGCACCATGCACGCGGTGGAGGTCATCCCCAACGTCTGCCCCGAGATCAGCCGCGATGCGGCTCGTGACCTTGCGGCGTTCGCCGCCGGCTGAGCACCGAGGCCCGACGCCCCGGGACCGATGTTGGCGGATACGCCGTCAGTCCGCTGAGGCGGCGGCTTGGGCCTCCGCAGCCGCCTGGGCCCGAGCGGCTCGTGGATCGAGAAGACCGCCCGGGATCTCCACGATGCGTTCCTCCACGTCGTCGAACTCCAGCTTGAGGGCCTTCGTCATCCTGGCGTGCAGGTCGTAGGTGAGGGTGATGTAGGTGAACTCGAGGATCTCCACCTCGTCGAGATGCTCCGCTACCGCGGCGAACACCCCGTCCGACACGCGTCCGCCTTCGAGCACCAGCGCGTCGGTGTAGGCGAGCACGGCGCGTTCGGCGTCGGAGAAGCAGGTGGCCACCGACCAGTTCGGGATCGCCTGGATCTTCTCCTCGCTCATCCCCATCTCGCGGCAGGCCTTGCAGTGCTGGGAGAACACGAACTGGCTCGCCTGGGCGTAGCCCACCCGGATCTGGCCCAGCTCACGGAGGAAGGGATCGAGCTTCCGATCGGGGCTGCGATAGAACGCAATGCCGTCCACCATGTGGTCGAACATCTCGGGCAGCTGGGCCATGACGGTCCACCAGTTGCCGGGGGCGCCCGTGGTCGTACCCGGCTCGGCCACGGGGTCGCGTTCACCGAACAGGTACGTGTAGAGCTGCTGGGCTCGCGGGTGGGCGTCGGCCTTGGAGACCTGGGAGAGGCGGGGCATGGAAGACTCCTGGGGATCAGAGCGTGTCGACCGAGGGCACCGGCACGCGTTCACCATCGGCGTTGGCCGGAAGCGCCGTGGCCGTGGCCGGGTCGAGCGGTCGGGTCCAGCAGGCGAACTCGAGCAGGATTCCGTCGGGGTCCTGGAAGTACACCGAGCGGACGTACACCTCGTCGTTGAACTCGGGGGCGATCGTCGACTCGCTGTCGTCGTGGTTGAGCACAGGGCTCACGGCCACCCCCCTGCTCTTCAGCCGTTCGACATAGGCGTCGAAGTGCTCCGCCGGAATGTTGAACGCCAAGTGGTTCATCGAACCATGGGCCGAACGGAGATCACCGAGGCCGGGCATGGCGCCAGCCGATGCGATGCCAGGGGCGTGCGCAGGTGCGCCGGGGAACCAGAAGAACGCCACGGAGTCGCCGTTCCCGCAGTCGAAGAAGAAGTGCTGGCCGCCGCCAGGGATCTCAATCGTCTTGGTGAGCGGCATGCCCAGCACATCGCGGTAGAACGCCACTGTCCGGGCCATGTCGCTGCTGACCAGGGCGATGTGGTTGATGCCTCGGAACTCGAACTCGCGGTTCGCCATCTGCGACCTCCCGTTGGCGTCGAGCCTAGGCGCCGTGCCCGACCCGTGAGCAATACTGGTTCATGGTCGCTTTCGCATCGGACTCGCTCGACGTCAACTCGATCGACGTGCTGTCGAACCTGGCCTACACGAACGGCCCACCGCACGAGGCCCTCACGTGGTTGCGGGCCAACCGACCCCTCCACCACCAGAGCATCGACGATCCGATCATGGTCACCGAGTCGTGGGTGGTCACCAGGCATGCCGACGTGATGGCGATCAGTCGGGACCTCGACCACTTCGGCAACGCTGGTGGCCACAACCTGCGAAACGATCACGACAAGACGGCCATCAAGCACCTGCTGTTGCAGGATCGACCCGAGCACACCGAGAACCGCCTCATGACGAGCCGGCGCTTCACGCCGAAGGTGGTGCGGATGTTCACCGACCACTACCGGGCGCTGGCCGGGAACCTGCTCGATCGGGCGTTAGTGAACGACACGTTCGACGTCGTCGACGAGATCTCGGTGGAGTTCCCGATGCAGGCCATCGTCGAGCTGATGGGCACCTCCGTCGACGATCACGATCGACTGCTGGCCTGGAGCAACGCAACGATCTCGACCCTCGATCCCGAGTACGCACCAACGGCCGAAGCGAGGGCCCAGGCCATCGAGGAGATGACGGCCTACGCATTGGAGCTGGCCGAGGCCCGCCGGGCCAATCCCACTGACGACATCGCCACCGTGCTCGTGGAGAAGGTGGATGCCGGTGAGCTGGCAATCGAGGAGTACGCGGCGTACGTGATCCTGCTGTTCGTGGCCGGCAACGAGACAACCCGCAACAACATCTCATGGGGCCTCCACGCCTTCGCCACCAATCCTGACCAGTGGGAGTTGCTGACGAGCGAGCCCGCCCGGTACCTCGATACCGCAGTGGAGGAGATCACGCGGTGGGCCAGCCCTGTCAACTACATGAGCCGCACCGTGCACACCCCGGTCGAGGTGCACGGCCAGCAGCTCGAGGTGGGTGAGAAGGTGGCGCTGATGTACTTGTCAGCGAACCGCGACGAGCGCGTGTTCGCAGATCCATTCCGCTTCGACATCACCCGCGACCCGAACCCCCAGATCGCCTTCGGGTACGGCCCGCACTTCTGCCTGGGCTCCCACCTGGCCCGCCTGGAGACGCGGTCGGTTCTGGAGGAGCTGATCGCCCGGGTGCAGCGGTTCGAGCTGGCAGGTGACACCGAGCACGTGTGGTCGAGCTTCATCAACGGGATCAAGCGCCTCCCGATGCGGTTCGAGCGCAGGACCTGATCAGCGAGTTCGCTCCGGCCGTACCTCCTACGGCACGTTCAGCACGGTTTCGCAGTTGGGGGCGTTGGTGTCGCCCAAGACCTCGCTGAGAGTGCCACCATCGCAGACGTCCACGCCCTCGTTGCCGGCGACAAAGTCGTCCCCTGGTCCACCGAAAACGGTGTCGTCGTTCTGGCCGCCGCGCACCTCGTCGTTGCCGGCGCCTCCATAGACGGTGTCCTTCCCACCGTTGCCCGACACCGTGTCGTCACCCTCGTCGCCGCGCACCTCAGAGTCGTTGTCACCTCCACCGTTCATGGCGTCGTTGTCGGGGCCCCGGCTGATGAGCCCGTCGTTGCCCGAACCACCCGTGATCGTGTCGTCGCCGTTCTCGCCTTCGATCGTGTCGGTGTCGGAGCCACCGCCGAGGGTGTCGTTGCCGTTGAAGCCCACGATCGTGTCGTTGCCCGATCCGCCGAACACGGTGTCGGAACCGTTGCCGCCCCCGATGGTGTCGTCACCGGGCGTTCCCAGGATCACATCGTCGCCAGATGTCGGCACCTGCCCCTGGTTCATGTCGATGGTGCCGGCCATGCCGAGCAAGCCGATCGACACCAGCACTGCCACCACGTATCGCATCATCAGAACCCTCACTCCCCGACTCGCGCCCCACCCCGGAGCCGGGGTCGACGTGACGACGCCACCCGATGCGGTGCAACGACTGTGACCGATGGCGAACGAGCGGCTACGAATCGTCATGGGCAGCACGCTGCGGCCGATGGTCTCGGGGTGGAGGACGCGGGGCCGATGGAGCCGCTCAGATCCGGCTGGTTCGTCGCCGTCACGTGGGTGACCGTGGGATTGGCCAGCCTGGCCAGCGTGGTGACCGTTGACGGCCCCGTTCGCTGGATCGCTGGTTGCCTCGGCGCGATCCTGATCCTCACCCCCGCTGTCATGCGACCAGCGCCGAACACCACGGCGTCGCTCATTCTCGCCAGGGGTGTGCCCTGGGCCATCTTTGCTCTGGTCTCGGTGGCGTTCCTGGCCATCCCCGCCGGCCCGAGCGCCATCCTCGGCTCCACGTTCGGCCTGGTGATGGTGTGGACGGGCATGGCCCTCTCCCGTACCGATCTCGTGGCCACCAGCGCGGGTGCGCTGTTCGCGATCGGCATCGCCCATTACGCCGCCGCCGACATCGACACGAGCACCGCAGTCGCACGTACGATCGCCACGTGGATCGCCGTGGTCGCCATCGGGGTGCTCGCCCACTGGGGCCGCAAGCGGCTCGTGTTCTCGGCCGAAGCCAGCGTTCGTCGCCAGCAGGACGAGGCGGCGGCGCAGGCCGAGGTCGTCGAAGCCCAACGCCAGGCCGACCTCGAACGAGCTGAACAGGCCGAGCAACTCGAGCGAGAGCGATCGGCGACGAGTGCCGCCGAATTGGAGCAGCGCGCTGCGTTCCAGGCCCGGATGTTCGACACAGCTCGCACCGGGCAAGCCATCACCGACTCGGTGAACGAGCGAGCTCGCACCGCAGCAGCCTCCATGCAGGACCTGCGGGCCGCCAGCACCGAGATCATGGCGGCAAGCGACGTGATCCAGTCGATCGCGGCCCAGACCAACCTGCTCGCTCTCAACGCAACGATCGAATCGGCCAAGGCCGGTGAGGCGGGTCGGGGCTTCGCCGTGGTGGCCAACGAGGTGAAAGACCTGGCCCGTCAGTCGGGTGCCAGCGCGGATCACATCTCCCAGAGCCTGCGCGAGGTGCAGAATCAGATCGCGGCGGCCACCGAGCGGATCGTGGAGATCGACGAGGCGATGACCGAGTTGGCCGAGCACAACGGCCGCCTCACCTCGATGGCCGACGGCTGAGCAACACGCTCGCGACTACTCGTCGTCGAAGAGCTCTGGCGGGAAGCCTCCGGTGCTGACCGGGCCCCAGCGGGTGGGGCGCACCCGGATCACCGACTTGCCCTGATCGGCCATGGCCTGGCGATACTCGTCCCAATCCGGGTGCTCGCCCCGGATGCAGCGGAAGTACTCGACCAGACCCTCGACGGCCTCGGGCATGTCGTGCACCTCGGCGTCGCCATCGATCTGCACCCAGGCGCCGTTGAACTCGTCGCCCATGACCGCCACCGACACGTGTGGGTTGCGCTTTGCATTCCTGGTCTTCACCCGCTGGGGGTACGACGAGATGAGTAGGTCACCCTCGGGGGTGATCGTGCCGGTCACGAAGCTCATCTGCGGCCGGCCGTCGCCCCTCGTGGTGGACAGGATCCACTTGTTCTTTCCGGTGACGAAGTCGACGAGCCCTGCCTTGTCGACGGTGATATTCGTCGACATGTGGGCAGCTCGGGGATCGTCGCGCGAGATCTTCTTCATGGTGGCCTCCTGGCACGCCTGGGTGGCGATGGTGTCGCCCTGCCATCATGGCGCCATGACGGCCATGAACGAACTCGCGTTCTACACCTTGGCGGGCGCGCCGGAGTCCGCCCGTGATCTGATCGACGAGGTGAAGGCGGCCGAGCAGCTTGGATTGGGCGCCGCGTTCGTCTCGGAGCGGCTCAACATCAAGGAGGCCGCCACGATCTGCGGGGCGGTGGGGGCCGTGTCGAATCGCATCGGCATCGCCACGGCGGCCACGAACCACAACATCCGACATCCGGCCGTGACCGCCGCCCACGCCATGACGATGCACAGCCTGACCGGCGGTCGGTTCGCCCTCGGGCTCGGTCGAGGTATCGATCTCGCCACCAAGGCTCGTGGCCTGGCTCCGATCACCACTGCCCAGATGGAAGACTCGGTCGGGCTCATGCGGCGCATGTGGGCCGGCGAGACCATTGTTGGCCATGACGGCCCTGCTGGTCGCTTCCCGGTGCTGGCAATGCGCGGGGTGGAGCCGGCACACATCCCGATGACGCTCGTGGCCTTCGGGCCCAACTCGCTGGCGCTGGGAGGTCGCTGCTTCGACGCCGTGGTGCTCCACACATTCTTCACCGATGAGACGACCGTGCGCGTCGTCGGCCAGGTGAAGGCGGCAGCGGAACAGGCCGGGCGCGACCCCGACGCGGTGCGGGTGTGGTCGTGCTTCGCCACGATCGGTGACCATCTGCCGGAGCCCCTACGCCTGAAGAAGACGGTCGGCCGCATGGCCACCTACCTCCAGGCCTACGGCGATCTCATGGTGCGTACCAACGGCTGGGATCCGGCCGTGCTCGAACGCTTCCGGGCCGATGACCTCGTATCGACCTTTCCCGGTGCGATCGACCAGCTCGCCACCACCGAACAGCTCGAACACGTGGCCACCCTCATCCCCGACGAATGGTTGGCGCCTGCCGCGACTGGCTCACCAGCCGCGTGCGTCGATGCCGTTCGACATCAGTTCGACCTCGGATGCGACGGGGTGATTCTGCACGGTGCGAGCCCGACCGAGCTCGAGCCCATCGTCGAGGAGTACCGGCGCAGCCGGCCAGCCGGTCGATTCGACCACCTGGCCGCCAACCCCGGCGGCTGACCACTCCCCCGTGCAAGGCGGGTACCCGTTCAGATGATGGCCGTCTCCACGAAGGGGTCGCCGGCCTCGATCCGACCGAACCCGAGCGGAGACAGGTCGAGCGTCTGAAAAGACCCGTGGGCCAGGTACTCAGCCACCCCTCGCCCGATCGCAGGGGCCTGCTGCAGGCCGTGCCCCGAGAATCCGTTGGCCAGCACGAAGTTCCGGAGCCTTGGATGTGGGCCGACGATCACGTTGTGGTCGAAGGTGTTGTAGGCATAGTGCCCGGCCCAGCGGCTCGTCACCTTGATGCGCTCGAAGGCGGGAATGCGGTGGGCCAGGGCCGGCCAGACCTTGGCCTCCCACAGGTCGTCGTCCATTGCGAAGTCGTCGGGGGCGACAGCAGGATCGACGTCGGGAGTACAGCCCGCCATGTAGGAGCGCCCATCGCTTCGCACGTGTACCCCGGTGATATCAATGGTGAGCGGGAGATCGCGTTCGAGTGGCGCTGCCGCATCGAAGACGTAGGTGTAGCGCTTGCGTGGTTCGACCGGAAGGTGCACGCCCGCCATCGCCGCCACCAGCGCTGCCCGGGGCCCAGCGGCGTTCACCAGCTGACCGCACGTCACCGTGTGCCCCGACGCCAGGCGAACGGCCCGCACGCCATCGTGGTCGTGATCGATTCCGACCACCTCGGTGCGGCAGTACTCGGCCCCATGTTGGCGAGCCTTGCGAGTCCACCAGTCGAGCACCGTGCGCGAATCCCAGTATCCCTCGTCGACGAGGTTGTGGCTCCCACAGATGATGTCGTCGACGTTGTAGAAGGGGTACTCGGCTGCGATCTGCTCTGCGCTCCAGATCTGCGTCGCCGCACCACGTCGGGCCTGGATCGCCTGGTTCGACCGAAGCGTGGCGGCGAAGTCCTCGTCACCGGCGAGATACATGTAGCCGTAGTGGTTGACGTGGATCGCCGGCGCAGCGGGATCGCCGATCGCATCCTAGAAGCACCGTACGTGCTCAGCGGCGAACTGGCTGATCTCGACGTTGAGCGGGTTCGAGAACTGCTGCCGCATGCAGCTGTTGGTATGGCTCGTGGAGCTGTGTTCGAGCGAGGTATCGCGCTCGACCACAAGCACCGAGCCGTCAAAGCCGAGATCCTGGGTGAGGAACCACGCGACGGCCGATCCGGTCATCGCTCCGCCTACGATCACCACGTCGTAGCTGCCGGCCCGAGGGGTGTCGGTGATCGAGGTCATGGCACCTCGCCGGTCGTTCGCTGATCGGCTCAACTGGCCTGGCTCGCCGCCGCCCAGTCTCGCGAGGCCTGCGACATGGCGTCGACCGCCAGGAGCCGCTCTGCCCCTTCGCGATCTCGGTGGATCGCCGCAACGTCGCCCACCGTCAGGCCGTGATCGGGCACGTCCGACACCATGACGGTCTGGCCGGCTTCGATCTCGCCCTCGGTGATGATCCGCAGGTAGGCGCCAGGGCGACCTGCAGCGCGGAACTGCTGGATCATGCGGGCCTCGTCGAGGCGGCGGTTCAGTTTCCAGCACGGGATCCGAGGTTCGCTGACCTCGAACACCACTGTGCCGACGTGCCAGCGTTCGCCGATCACGGCACCCGTGACGTCGAGCCCATCGATCACCAGGTTCTCGCCGAAGGAACCGGGCTCCAGGGCTCGGCCGAGTTCGGATTCCCACCAGCGAACGTCGTCGCCACTGTAGGCGTACACGGCCTTGTCGTATCCACCGTGGTTGTGACGATCGGCCTGGTCGTCACCGTCGAGGTTCACCCCTTCGGCCCGGACGGCGCCAGCAACCGCCTGTTTCCAGATCGAGGTCATGGCCGGCTCGCCGTTGCGGTCGATCTCGCGCGGTTGGCCCACGCACACCGCGACGAGGCGCCCCGATGCTCCGTTTCGCTCAGACATTGCCGTTGGTGGGCCTGGTGGGCCGCTCACGCTTGTGGGCGCCGCTCTCGATGCCGTCGATCACGGTGACAGCGTAGTCCTCGGTGCTGATCGTGCTCATGGCGTTCCCGTCGGTGATGAGATGGTCGGGAGATAGGGAGTTGCGGGATTGCGAAGGCCCGGCCGGAACTCGTACGCCTCGAGGAAGGTCCACTGCCCGTGTCGGGGCCATGTGGTGCGCACCTCCTCGATGGTGATCTCGAGCGTTCGCTCGGCGTCGAGGTCGTGCGGTGACCCAGGGCCGATGGCGCCCCGGCCGGTGATCTGGAGGGCACGGCCCGAACCGAAGTCGACGCTGAGCAGGCCGATCCGTGGGTTGAGCAACAGATTGCCGAGCGTCTGGAACATGCCGTTGCCGAGGTAGTCGGGGATGCGGATCGTTGCATCGTCGACCACCTTCACGAATCCGGGTGGGCCGCCTCGATGGGTGGGATCGGCGCCGTGTTCGGAGTGGAAGCTGGCCAGGAAGAGCGTGTCGGTCTCGCTCAGCTGACGACGATCGGCGGCGTCGAGCCGGTGATCAACCCGGGCCCGGGCCCTGTTGTCATCACCGCCTTCGGAGGCATCCTCCCCCGGGGTGTGGGCCCGGCGAGCGATGTACTTCGTGCAGAGTCCGAAGTTGCGATGCGTCTCGTAGTCGAGGGTGCCCGGCGTCGAGCCAACCGTTGCTCGCCCGAGTGACTTGGCCCGGCGGCGACGGGACGGATCGAAGTAGAGCACGCCCAACTCCCCAGATGCCGAGACCGCATCGAACAGTGGATCCCCAGACGTGGGCTCGGGGGCGATGCGCACCGACGTCGGGCTTGTGACCGTGAACAGCGCGTTGGGGGCACCGAACAACGGCGACGCCCAGCTGCGGCCGTCGCCGTCGATGGTCGCGGCCACCGAGAACGTTCGCGCAGCGACGAAGCGGGCTTCGGTCGGGCTCAACGCTGGGCGGAAGGGTTCCTCGACCATCTGGTCGAACAGCGCGGTGTCCACTCCCGACTCGGACTGCAGTCGGGCCTCACCCTCGTGGAAGTTCCGGTATCTCGCCACGACATCGTCTCCTGAGGCATCTCCTGATGCGTCTCCTGATGAACGCACCCTCACAGGTTAGAGCCAAACCTAACCTTTATCGATATGTTCAACAGTTAGCTACGTCACTGGTCCGGTACGCTGACCGGTATGGCACAACCGCGAGTCAGGCCCGAGGCCGGAGGGCCGCTGGCCATCGATCTGCTGAACACGACGTGGACCGGCCCCGACGGTCCCATTGACTGGTTCGACGAGAACGAGGCCGTCCGAGCGTTCACGGCGACCCACGGCCATCCGGTGGCTCGGGCTGCCGTTCGCGACACTCGCGCGGCGCTCACTGCGGCGCGCGACGTGGTTCGCGCCGTGCTCAGTGCAGCGGCCACTCGCCAGGTGGACGACAAACTCGCTGCGCTGGTCAATGACGCACTGGCGTCAGCCCGCCCATGTGTGATGATCGACGACGATCGGCTCGTGCTGTCGACGCAGGCGGACGCCCCCGGTGCCCACGTGGGGGCGCAGGCCATCGTCGACGCCGTGCGGCTGGCCGCCGAGCGTCCCGGCCGCGTTCGGTCGTGTGACCATGGCGCCTGCACGATCTGGTTCGTCGACACCTCGAAGGCGGGCCGGCGCCGATGGTGCTCGATGGAGCGCTGTGGCAACAGGGCCAAGGCCCAACGTCACTACGCCCGCCAGCGCGACGGCAGCGCCGCCTGACTCAGCCGTGCTGGCGGGGCTGCACGAGTCTCAGTCGTCGATGGCGACGGGTGGCTCGGTCTCGCTGAGGCGGTCCCAGACGAACTCGTCCGACAGGGCCGCCATCTTTGCGTGGCGTTCAGGAAAGCGCTGAGCTCGGACGTTCTCCGGATGCGGTTCGGTCGGCTGCGCCACCGGCTCGGCCGGGCGCTCGAACGGCTCTGGCTCCACCATCGCCGCCACCTCGTCACCGGTGATGCCACACAGACCCACCACCTCGGGGTCTATCCAGGCCCGCTCGTCGATCGCTGAGCCGGAGGAGATCTCCAGGTTGAGGCCTTCTGGGCCCTCGAAGTAGATCGACTGGATGAACCCGTGGTTGATCGGGCCGAGCACCTGAACACCCTTGGAGCGGATGCGATCTCGCATGGCCAGGAGATCGTCGAGGCTGTCGACGTGGAACGCAACGTGTTGCATCGTTCCGCCCCGCACGTCGCCGCCGGCACCGTCAGCGTGGCTGACGCCGAACTCGATCTCCTTGGCGTTGTCGGGATGCTGGACGAAGGCCACGTAGCTGTCGGGCGACAGCTCGACGAACCCGTGGAACGCTCCCTCCACTCCATGCATCCAGTAGAGGGCCTTGAGCGGCGTGCCGAGCACATCACACCAGAAGGCGAGTTGGCGCTTCATGTCGGTGGTCGACAGGGCGAGGTGGTTGACGCCTCGGGGATGGAGTGTCGTCACGGGATTCCTCCTGGATGGCATGGCGCCGGCGCCGAATGCCGCGGGCTCTGCCACCATGCTCGATGCACCCCGGAGCGCCGTCAACCCGACCCCCGGGGGCCGTGGGGCGATCAAACGATCTTGTTCACGCCTTCACCCCAGTAGCGGTCGCGCAAGAGCCGCTTGTAGAGCTTGCCGGTTGGGAGCCGAGGCAGTTCATCCTCGTAGTCGACCGAGCGAGGCACCTTCTGCCGAGAGAGGTTCTCACGACAAAACGCCATGAGCTCCTCGGTGAGCGCATCGTCGGTCGCAACACCCGGCATCGCCTGCACGATCGCCTTCACCTCCTCGCCGAGGTCCTCGTTCGGTACCCCGATCACGGCAGCATCGGCCACCTTGGGATGTGTGATGAGGAGGTTCTCCGTCTCCTGGGGATAGATGTTCACCCCGCCCGAAATGATCATGAACGTCTTGCGGTCGGTGAGGTACAAGAAGTTGTCCTCGTCGACGTAGCCGACGTCGCCGACGGTGGTCATCGTGCCGTCGGGAGAGGTGGCCTCGGCCGTCTTCTCGGGGTCGTTGTGGTACTGGAACTCCGACGCCGTCTTGAACCAGATGGTGCCGGGCTCGCCCATCGGCAGCTCGTTCATCTCGTCGTCGAGAATGTGCAGATCGCCGAGGATCACCTTGCCGACCGAGCCCCGGTGGGCGAGCCACTCCTCGGAGTTGCAGGCGGTGAAGCCCAGGCCCTCTGTGGCGCCGTAGTACTCGTGGATGATCGGGCCCCACCACTCGATCATCTGCTCCTTCACCTGCGCAGGGCAGGGAGCGGCAGCGTGCACCGCAATCTCGAGCGAACTCAGGTCGTAGCCAGTGCGTTCGTGTTCCGGGAGCTTCAGCATGCGGCTGAACATGGTGGGCACGAGTTGGGAATGGGTCACCTGGTACTGCTCGATCAGCTTCAGATAGTGCACCGGATCGAAGCGTTCCATGATCACCACCGTGCCGCCCTTGCGAATGGTGAGGCCGACCGCAGCCTGCGGGGCTGAGTGGTAGAGCGGAGCCGGCGAGAGGTAGATCATGTCCTCCCGGTACTGCCAGAGCGCCATGAGGAAGTCGAACAGCGGCAGCGATTCCGACGGTGGCCCGTCCGGCAAGGGGCGGGTGATCCCCTTCGGCCGACCGGTGGTGCCCGACGAGTAGAGCATCGGTGTACCCAGCTTCTCGTCGGCGACGGGTTCGCTCGGGTGCTCGGCGGTGGCTGCGGCCAGATCCCGCACGCTGGTGCCGGCCACCACAGTGCCGTCGTCGCCAGGGCTGTCGGTGATGAGGGCCAGCGTCACATCTGGGCAGGACGCCAGCACCTCGAGCGCCACGTCCCGCTTGGCCGCCGACGTGATGAGCACCGTCGACTCGCTGTTGTTCACGATGTAGGCCACCTCATCGGCGGTGAGGTACGAGTTGATGCAGGTGTAGTACGCGCCGATGCGCTCCCCCGCAGCGCAGGCTTCGAGGTAGCGATCGTTGTTCTCCATGAAGATCGAGACGTGGCCGAGCCGCTCGACCCCGTTGGCCACCATGAGGTGCGCCAGCCTGTTGGCCCGCTCCTCGAACTCGCGGTAGCTCACCGCATCCCCGGAGCTGGCCATGATGAACGCCGGTCGATCCGGGTTCTCGGTGGCGTAGTGGCCTGGATACATGGTGACCCCCGTCAGTGTGCGCCTGTGTGGACGACGACGGTATAGCTCAGCTCCGGTGCCGTCGGCGATCTCACCGCTGCCCGGCCGCCGTGCTCAGTGCGGCCCGAGCCGCATCGCCAGCGTGAACCCCGTGCGGCGGAGATAGTCGAACCGTCCACCGCGAACGGCCCGGGCCTCGGCCCGGATCCGCGACGTCAGGTCATCTACGAGGCCGGCGTGGCTGTGGCGAGCCCGTAGCTCTGCGTCGAACGTCGCCGGCACGTGGTGACGACGGATGCCCACGAGGTCGCACGTGGCGCCGGCCTGTACGTAGAACCCTTCGAGGCCGTCGTCGGCGGCCGTGATACCGGGGGTGACGTGGGCGACCACGGCCTGACGGGCGCAGGCCACGGCCGCCTCGGCATCACCGCGCTCCGGGTCGCCGTCGTGGTGGGCGCGGACGATCTCGCCGGCCCGGTTTGCGCCACGGAGGGTGAAGTCCTCCCCTGTCACGGCCTTTACGAGCCCCAGGTCATGCAGGAGTGATGCCACGTAGAACAGCTCTTCGTCCAGACCGGTGACACCGTCGAGAGCGGCGAGGGTCCGCCCGTAGGCCCAGGTTCTGTAGGAGTGGCCAACCAGCACCTCAGGTTGCTCAGCCGCAGCGTCTTCGGCGGCCCGCGCCATCGCTGACCGTGGCGGTGTCGGCGACGCCAGTGGTTCGCTGCGTCGCCGCCCAAGACGCAGTGCCACCGTGCTCTGCGCGAACTGCCGCTGGCCGGCCAGCAGCGGCCCGAGCAGCCGGAGCCGGTCGCCCCACGTGAGACGGCCCCCGGTGCGATCGAGCCAGGTTGCGCCCCCGAATCGATGGAGTTCGTGATCATGGTCCACGTTGCGGCGCCTCGTCTCGACCGCGATCAGCCGCCGGGAGGGCCCGTGCGCTGCTCGTGGGCGGCGCCGACGTGCTTGCCTGCATCCCATCCGACCGAGCCGAGGTTCACTGTGGCCCATTCAACCGACTCGGCGTCGGTCACCGTGGCCAGCGAGTCGTTGTAGCGGTTCATGAAGCCGCCGACGGCCACCACCGCAATCAGGGTGCGCACCTCCTCATCGGCGAACGACTCCCGCAGTGCGGCGTGGTGCTCAGCCGTCACCCCACTCGGTACCGCCCCGGCGGCCAGCGCGAATCGCAGCGCCGCCCGTTCACGGTCGTCGAACAACGGCGACGCCTCGAAGTCCCAGAGCGCCTGCACCTTCTCCAGTGGGACACCGAAGCGGTTGGCACCGTGGGCGGCATGGGCCTGGCAGTGACGGCAGCCGGCGGCGAGGCTCGACACGGTGAACACCATCATGTTCAGCTCGATACCGGGAGGCGCGAGGAACACGATGGCCTGGAGTTGCTTCAGGCTGTCGTACATCTCGGGCCAGGCCGGGAGATCCCAGCGTTGGCGGTTCTCGTAGTCGGGCATCGCCGCGTCCTTCCTGCGCCGTTGTGTCGTGCGCCGTTGTGTCGGGTGCCGGTCGGACAGCCGAGCCCAGTCCAGCTCGATTCAGGCCCGCTCGTCCAGCGTGAGCGCCACCTCACCAATGGCCTCGCTGAGAGTCGGATGGGGGTGGATCGTCGCCGCCACGTCGGTGACCGTTGCCGCCATCTCGATCGCGAGGGCCAGCTCGGCAATCATCTCACTCACCCCGTGCCCGGCGAGTTGAGCGCCGACGAGGGTGCCCTGGTCGTCGGCAACGAGCTGCACGAAGCCTGCGGTGTCGCCCAACGTCGCTGCTCGTCCGTTGGCCGTGAACGGCATGCGAGATCGCGACGCCCCGTCGGATTGGCCAACCGACGCCACCTCGGGGTCGGAGAACACCACCTCGGGAATCACTGCCGGATCGAACGCCGCCGACCGGCCTGCGATGGCGTCGGCCACCACTCTGGCTTCGGCCGTGGCCTTGTGGGCGAGCGCAGGGCCGTCGGTCACGTCGCCGATGGCCCAGACGCGACCGGCGGCGCGCCGGTCGGGGCCGACGGGGATTCGGCCCCCATCGTCGACACCCACCCCGGCCGCAGCGAGGTTGAGCTCGTCGGTGTTGGCGGTGCGGCCCACGGCCACAATCACGTGGGTGGCCTGGATCGGATCACCGGCATCGACCACGACGGTTCCAGGCTCCAACCGGTCCACCCGCGTACCGGTTCGGACCTCGACGTCGAGGTCCTTCAGCCGTCGTGCCACCGCACGACCAAGTGCTGAGTCCATCGCGGGGAGGAGGCGGTCAGCGAGTTCGACGATCGTGACCTGGGATCCGAGCTTCGCCCAGGCCGTGCCGAGCTCCACGCCGATGTAGCCCCCGCCAACGACCACGAGCCGTTCCGGGATCTCGGCGAGCGACAGCGCACCGGTGGAGTCGAGCACCATCAGCCCGTCCCTCGGACCTGGTTCGAGGCCGGGAATCACTGTGGGCCGCGAGCCGGTGGCCACCACACAGTGGTCGAACTCGAGGTGGGTCATCGTGTCGCCGTGGGCGATCACGAGCCGGTCGGCCCGGGCGAACCGGGCGACGCCGCTGCGCACGTCGACCTTCGCCCGCGCCAGCAACCCAGCCACACCGTTGGTCAGACCGGTCACCACCTCACGGCGATGTGTCGCCATCGCCACGGGATCCGGGATCGTTGTGATGGCGATTCCGGCTGCGCTGCCCCTGGCACCGAGGCGAGCGAGGTCGCCCTGATGGATCAGCGCCTTCGACGGGATGCAGCCAACGTTGAGGCACACCCCACCCACGGCGTCGCGCTCGATCAGCGTGACCTGGCGTCCGTGTTCGGCCAAGGCCAGCGCAGCCGTGTAGCCACCAGGGCCGCCGCCGATGACCACGACGTCGACCCGATCGCTCAGCTCACCAACAACCATCAGCGGGCCAGCAACATCACGGGGTCGGACAGCTGGGCGATGACGTACTCCTGGAACGCCGTCATGAGGTCACCGTCGATGAGCCGATGATCAACCGCCACCGACACCGGAAGCGTCGGCCTGGCCACGACGGCGCCGTCGACCACGAACGGCCGATCGCGGATCGACCCGAACCCGACGATCAGCACCTCGGGGGCCCGGATGATCGGGGTTGCGAATCGCCCACCGAGCGAGCCGTAGTTCGAGATGGTGGCGGTGCCACCGCTCATGTCCTCGCTGGTGATGGCGCCCGTGCGAACAGCAGTGCTCAATCGAGCGACCTCGCTGGCCACGCCGTAGAGGGTTTGGCGGTCGGCGTTGCGGATCACGGGCACGTACAGGCCACGATCGGATGCAACAGCGATGCCGATGTTCACCTCGTCGTGCACCGTGATCGTGCCGGCCTGAGGGTCGATGGAGCCGTTGAGCAGTGGATAGCGCTGCAGGCCATTGGCCACGGCCGCCACGAAGAACGTCAGCGGCGTGACGAGGGCGGCGCCCTCGGGGTCCTGACCCTTCATCCGCCGACGAGCAGCGAGGAGAACAGTGGCGTCGGCCTCGTCGTTCCCGTGGATGTGGGGGATCTCCCAGCTGCGGCTCATCGCGTCGGCCGTCAGCCGCCGGACCCCACGCAGCGGATGGGAGCCGGGCGGCATCTGCCCGAGCTGCGCCCCAGGGGCAGCGGTGGCCGGTCGATCGTCCGACCGCCCGACCACGGCCGGTGGCGCCGCAGGAGCGACGATCGGCGCAACCGAGGCGGTCGCAGACCCATCGGCTGCGGTGCCGGAACCAGCGAGGTGCCGATCGAGGTCGGACACCGTGATTCGTCCGCCGGGGCCGGTTCCGTCGACGGAGGCGAGATCAACTCCGGCGTCGAGGGCCCGACGCCGCACCACGGGCGCCGCCTTGGGTCTCCCGCCTGTGGGAACGGCCGCGGTAGATGCTGGACCTCCGCCCGCATCGTCGGTCGGCGCCGGTTCGTGTTCCTGGGGCGCCGTGGCCGGCGCTGGCTCCTGAGTCGCCGGGGCCGCCGCCGACTCAGCCGATGCCGAACTGGCGCCAGCGGGGGCGCCGCCGTCGAACTCGACGAGCACGTCGCCCACCGGCACGATGTCGCCAACGGCGGCACCGAGCCGGGTGATCACACCGTCCTGGGGTGAGGGCAGCTCGGTCTGGCTCTTGTCGGTGAGGATCTCGACCAGCGGCTGGTCCCGAGTGACGGTGTCGCCCTCAGCCACCAGCCAGGTGACGATCTCAGCCTCGTCCAGGCCCTCGCCGACGTCGGGCAGTCGAAAAGCGGTCACGCCTCCACCTCCACCGCTCGACGGATGCCGGCCACGATGCGCTCCACATCGGGCACGAAGTGATCTTCGAGCATGCCAACCGGGTAGGGCGTGTCGTACCCCGACACCCGCTGGATCGGCGCCTCCAGCGAGTAGAAGGCCTCGTCGTTGATGGTGGCGATGATCTCGCTGGCGAATCCGTTGGTGAGCGGTGCTTCCTGCACCACGACCACCCGGCCACACGCCTCCACCGCCTCGACGATCGACGCGACGTCGAGCGGTACGAGCGTGCGAAGATCCAGCACCCGGACCGACACCCCCTCGTCGGCCAGCTGGGCCGCGGCCCGTCGGGCCAACTCGACCTGGAACGACCACGCAATGACCACCACGTCGGCCCCCTCCGCCACCGTGCGGGCACGACCGAAGGGCACGAGGTGTTCACCGTCGGGCATCTCGTCCTTGATCATGCGGTAGCCCCGCAGAGGTTCGAGGAACAGCACGGGGTTGGGATCTCGGATCGCTGTCGCCAGCAGGCCTTTGGCGTCGGCGGCTGAGGCCGGCAGCACGATCTTCAGGCCGGGGATGTTGGCGTACTGGGCCTCGAGCGACTCGCTGTGCAGTTCTGGCGTACGTACGCCACCCCCGAACGGAGAGCGGATCGTGATCGGCACCTCGAACCGGCCCCGGGTTCGGTACCGCAGCCGGGCGATCTGCCCGGCGATCTGATGGAAGGCCTGATAGCTGAACCCGAGGAACTGGATCTCGGGGACCGGCACCATGCCGGCGGCAGCGAGGCCGACGGCGGTGCCGGCGATCACCCCTTCGGCCAGCGGGGTGTCGACCACCCGCTGGGCGCCATAGGCGTCGAGGAGGCCCTCGGTGGCCCGGAACACGCCGCCGTTGAGGGCGACGTCCTCGCCGAACACCATCACCCGCTCGTCGCGGGCCATCTCGGCGTGGAGGGTGTGGTTGATCGCCTCGAGCATGTTGACGACAGCCATCAGTGGCTCCCCTCCCCTGTCGAGGCGACGACGCGTTCAGCGAACGCGCCGCGTTGGCGGGCGAGGCGCGGCGTCGGTTCGTCGAACACGTGGTCGAACATCTCGGTGGGATCGAGCGGATGCGACTCAGCAGCCACGACGGCGCGCTCCATCCGGGCGTCCGCCGTGGCGAGCACCTCCTCCTCCCACTGCTCGGACCAGATGCCCCGTCGTTGCACCTCGGCGCGCATCACCTCGATCGGATCAGCGGCGGCGTCGAGCTGCTCCGGCGGCACGTAACGCGTTGGATCGTCAGCGGTCGTGTGCGGGCCGAGGCGGTAGGTGACCGCCTCGATCAGCGTCGGGCCGGCACCAGCCACAGCCCGAGACCGGGCATCGGCCACGGCGTCGTGCACGGCAATGGCGTCGGTGCCGTCGACGGTCACACCCGGAATGCCGAACGCATGGCTCTTCTCGGCGAAGTTCTTGGCCCGTGTCTGGGTCGACACTGGGGTGGAGATGGCCCACCCGTTGTTCACCACCATCACGATCACGGGGGCATCGAGCACGCCAGCGAAGTTGCAGGCCTCGTAGAAGTCGCCCTCGCTGGTGGAGCCGTCGCCGAGGAAGACGAGGACACATCCGGGTTCGCCCTGGGCCCGCATGCCCCACGCCAGCCCCACCGCGTGCGGCACCTGCGTGGCGAGGCTGATCTGCGGTGGCCACACCCGCGTTGGCTCGGGAATGTGCCCTCCTTCAGGGTGGCCGATGCTGTAGAGCACGTACCGGTCGAGCACGTCGGCTCCGAAGCGTTCGAGGCCCACCAGCTCCCGGTACTGGGGCAACACCCAGTCGGTGGCAGGGTCGAGCGCGAAGGCGGCGCCCACGACGAGCGCCTCACTCCCGTCAACGGGGGCGTTGGTTCCGGCTCGTCCTTGCCGCTGCAGATTGAACACCCGCTGGCTGAAGAGACGAGCGCCGAGCATGTCGGTGAACATCGCCTGCACGATGTCGTCGGCGAGGTCTGTCACCTGGCCGATGTTGCCGCACCACGGCGCCCGGGGCAACGCCCGGGGCAGGGAATCCTCCCAACCGAGCCGGCGATGGCCAACGGGCGTCCGTACCGAGCGCCGTGATAGACCAAGGGCATGAGTACGCCCACGGTCGACTTCCATTTCGACGTCTTGTGCCCCTACGCCTACCAGACCGCCAAGTGGATTCGCGATGTGCGCCGGCAGAACGGCATGACGATCAACTGGCGCTTCTTCAGCCTCGAAGAGGTCAACCTCGTCGAGGGCAAGAAACACCCGTGGGAGCGGGAGTGGAGCTACGGGTGGTCGATGATGCGCATCGGCGCCTTCTTGCGCCGCGACAGCATGGACGACTGCGACCGCTGGTACGAGCGGGCGGGGCGGGCACTGCACGAAGAAGGTCACAAGCCCCACGAACCCGACGTCGCCCGGCACCTGCTCGCCGAGATCGGGTGCGACCCGGCGGTGGTCGATGCGGCCATCGCGGATGAGACCACGCACGACGAGGTGCGCAACGAGCATCAGAAGGTGATCGACCACGGCGGCTACGGCGTACCGACGATGTTCATCGATGGCCAGTGTCTGTTCGGCCCCGTGCTCATCGATCCGCCCTACGACGACGCCGCGATGCGGCTGTGGTCAGCCGTCGAGGCCTGGGTGGAGTTCCCCCACCTCTACGAGCTTCAGCGGCCCAAGACCAGCGAAGACGAGCGGGCCATCGCCGCCACGTTCAAGCCCTACCTCGAGGCTCGCGACTGGGTGAGCATCAATCGGGGCACCGAGGTGGCGGTCACCGAGGAAGGGTTCTCCGCAGTGGGCCCGATGGATCGCCCCCGAGGCTGAGGGTGACCGACGCCGGAGGCGAAACCCGATCGGCGGACGGCGACGAGCAGACCCAGGCACGCGAGGCACGGGTCTTCGTGGTGCTCGCAATCGGTGGCGGATTCCCGGCCTGGGATCTCGGCTTCGATCTGGGCGCATTCGACAACGTCGACCACCGTCGGTACTGGGCGATCTGGGTGCTGTGCACCGTTGCCCTCGCCGCGAGCTACCTGTTCCGCAAGACGGACTTCGGCCAGATCGGGCAGTGGCGATGGGTGCTGGCTGTTCCGAGCCTCTGGTTGATCATCGACCTCGCCTATCTGGAGGAGAACACGGTGTTGACGAGCGGGCTGCTCGTCCTCTCGGCCTTCACCGTCCCTCTCGCCCTCGTGTTGCTGGCCCGGCTTCTCGTCGGTGACTTCTTTCGGTTGTCCAGCACGACCCAGCTGGCGCTCGGTGCGCTCCTGGTTGGCATCTTCGCCGTCGGCCTCTACGTCGGATCGAACCATCCCCGCTTTCTCACATGCGACGACTTCGCCCGAGCCGGTGACTTCGTTCCGGAGGGCTGCACGCCGTCTTGACCCCGGCTCAGCCCCGGTCGGGCAAGTCGTACTCGGCCACGACGTAGGGATGGTGGGGGTCGTAGGTGGTGAGGGGAACCGGATGCTCCACCCGGCCGACCGGACGAACCTCGCTCCCGTCCTGACCGAGCCGCCGATCGCCGAGGGCACGACGGGCGCCGTCGGCCAGCGAGTTGAGTTCAGCAACGATCGTCGGGTGGTCGTGAATGACATCGGTGGTCTCGCCGATGTCCACCTCCAGGTCATAGAGCGCAGCCCTGGCCTTGCCGCGCTTTGAGAAGTGCAGCTTCCAGCGCCCGGCCCGGACAGCTTCGAGATCGTTCATCCAGTAGTAGAAGAACGCCTCGTGCGGTGACGGCCCATCGTCGAACAGCACGGGTGTGATGTCGCGGCCGTCGATCATGCGATCGGACGGCACCTGCGCTCCGCAGAGCCCGGCCAGCGTCGGATACAGGTCCATCGCGGTCACGATCTCGCTGCTCACCCGGCCCGCGTCGATACGGCGCGGCCACCGGATGATGCCGGGCACTCGCTGCCCGCCCTCCCAGGTGGCGCCCTTGGTGCCCCGGAGCGGCCCGTTGCTGCCGCCCAGGGGCTCCGACGATCCCCACGGTGGCGGGTTGTCGCCGAGCGAACCATTGTCGCTGGTGAAGATCACGATCGTGTCATCCGCGATACCCAGAGCATCGAGCTCGGCGAGGATCACCCCGGTGGCCCAGTCGATGGACTCCACAGCGGCGCCATAGGCTCCGTTCGAGGACTGCTCGGCGAACCGGCGTTGCACGTAGATCGGCAGGTGCACGTACATGTGGGCGAGGTAGAGGAAGAACGGTCGATCGCCGGCACTGCGGACGAAGTCGAGTGCGTTGGCCACGTAGCGCTCGGTGAGCGACGCCTGATCGGGCTGCTGCTCGATCACCTCACCGTCGACGATCAGCGGCAGCGGGGGCAGCACGCCGATGATCTCGGGCGGCTCGGCCTGGCGGCCCATGTCGTTGCTGTAGGGCAGACCGAAGTAGTGGTCGAAGCCGTGGTTCGTCGGCAGAAAGTGGGGCTGGTCGCCACAGTGCCACTTGCCGATTGCCTGTGTGGCGTAGCCGGCATCGGAGAGCACGCTGGCGATGCTCGTCTCCGACGGTGGCAGGCCGAGGCCCATCCCCGGGAACAACACGGGAAGACCGTCGAAGTCCCCGAACCCGATGCGGGGCGGGTAGCAACCCGTGAGAAGTGCCGCCCGAGCGGGCGAGCACACCGGCGATGCGGTGTAGAACGAGTCGAATCGGATGCCGTCGGTGGCGAGTTGATCGAGCACCGGTGTGGCGTTGCGGGTCGAGCCGTAGCACCCCAGATCGCCGAAGCCGAGATCATCGCAGTTGATGAGCACGACGTTCGGCGTTCTGGTCACCTCGGCAGTCTGGCACGGGCCCGCCCGTCGGCCGCAGGCGTGATCGCGTGACGTGCGCGGTCAGGCGGCAGGCGTCCACGACGGGTCGCGTCCAGCGAACCCGAGTAGCGACGTGAGCGGGGTGACATCAGCTGCAACCTCCACCTCGTGGCCGAAGAAGCCCGAGTCCGGGCCCCGATACTCCGGGGCCACGATCCCCCGCAGGAACTCATGTGCGGGTGCGACGGCGGCGTCGGTCATTGCGTAGTCGCGGCCGGTGGCCGTGGCGAGGTCCCAGGCGTGGATGATGTACTCCCCAAGGCACATGGCGAGTACGGCATCACCCGTCATTCGGGCTTCGGACATCGTGACCTCCTGAGCCGCAACGCCTGATGCGATGGCCTTCTGAATGTCGTCCAGCGCCTGTTCCACCACTGCGCTGGCCCGCTCGCCGGGGGCGAGAGAGAACGCCTCTGGATCAGGGCGGCCGCCGAGGGCTGACGGGTCTTGGAGCGCCGTGGCCATGAAGCGCAGCCAGCCGAGCACGTGGGTGCGGAGCTGGCCGAGATCGTAGTCGGCGCACGGCGTCGCTCGGCCCAGGTCGGCCGAGTCCACGTCGATGACGGCAGCGAGGCCGTCGAGTACGTCGCCGAACAGTTCCGAGCTCACCTCGGCGTCGGAGAACACGGCCGGCGCCGTGGCCGGGAACAGGGGAAGGTCGCTGGTCTCGTTGGGTGCGTTGTCGCTCATGAGCTGAACCTACGACGGGCCACCCTCCCGGGCCTTGAACAATCACGCCAACTCCGATCGGTACCATCGGTCCATGAGGGAACCGCTTCCCGACGACACGCGCGGCATCATCGACCCCGCAGCGATGATGCGCCATGTCGGCTTCGAGCGGGCCGAACCGGGCCCGATTCTGGATGGCCTCGTCGAGTGGTTCTGGACGGTGGCGTGGAACCTTCCGCCCGGTGTTGTGCACGACCAGCACGTGCTGAACCATCCGGCCGGCAACATCAGCGTTGGCACCCTCGACGATGCCGGCGTCCCCCTCGATCCACCCGAGGGCCGCGTCTACGGCGTGATGACCGGCCTCAGCACCCGCCGCCTCACCAAGGCCGGATGGACGGTGGCGGCACGAACAACTGTGGGTGGGCTGGGCGTGCTGCTGGACGCGTCGGCCAAGTCGGCCACGGACCGCCAGCTCAGTCTCGCCGATGCGCTGCCGGGCATCGATGGCACAGCCCTGGTGATCCGGATCTCGGCCGAGGCCGACAACCCGGCCCGGGTCGATGCGCTTCGACGTGCGCTGGAGGTGATGGTCGAACGCCGGGACCGCGGGGAGCTCGCCGAGGCACGCGCGGTGGCGCGGGTGGCTGCCGTGGCTGAGCATGACCGGTCGATCTGCCGCATCGAGCAACTGGCCGCCCACGCTGGTACGAGCATCCGCACCCTCCAGCGGCTGTTCGACGCCCACGTGGGGGTGAGCCCATCGTTCGTCATACGCCGCTGGCGGATCATCGAGGCGGCCGACGCGGCTCGAACCGCAATCGAGGGCGGTGAGTCGTGGCGCGGTTGGGCCGACGTGGCCGCCGAGCTCGGCTACGCCGACCAGGCCCATCTGACCCGCGACTTCCGTCGCCACGTCGGCACATCGCCGGCGGCCTACCTTGGCCAGGCCACCGGGACGGCTGGCGCCTCCAACGGTTGACCACGGCAGCGCGTGCTCGGTCGGTGGTGGCCGAGCTCAGGCAACATGGCACGCCGTCGCTCAGCCGAACAACCTCGTGAGGGCGCTGGCGACTCCACTGAGGTTGCCGCGGTAGGCCACATGCTGGTCGGGACGGACGACGAGACATCTCTCGGGGACGAGCCCCGGTATCTGGGTCCAGACGTCGACCGGCACGGTCTCGACGACGTACGGGGCTGCCGCCCTCGGGGCGGGCGCCTCCGCACCAGCACACACGAGCACGGTCGGTACCCCGGGATCCACGAGGTCGAGTGTGGACGAGCTGGCGTCCAGCCAGCAGTGGGGCAGCCGACCGCCGGGCCGGGTGGAGGGCCAGTAGTCGCGGGCGGGCTCGGCCGGCGTCTCGGCCGGCGTGCCATCAGCGATCACCAGCGAACCCTCGTAGCTGTGCCCCAATTGGAGCCCGAGGAGGTCGAAGTGGATCGCCTGGTTGGCGATCGCCGCCTCCACCGAGGCTCGAGTGGAGGGATCGGCCAGCGCTGCGTACATGGCGTCGGTAGTGGGCTCCACGCCGTTGCCGTAGCCGAACGCAGCGGGGATCTCCACCAGCCGCAGTGCGTTGTGGAGCGACTGCTCGCTGTTGAACACCGCGACTGGCCGGCGCTCGGCTTCGTAGGTGTCGAGCGTGGCGGCGTGGAGCCAGCCGGCCTCAACGCCGGCGATCTTCCAGATCAGGTTGTGCACGTCGGCCACACCGGTGTTGAGGCCCAGACCACCAGTGGGCGGGAAGCGGTGCGCTGCGTCACCAACCAGGAACGTGTTGCCGGCACGGTACCGCTCCGCCACCTGGGCGCTCATGTGCCAGGTGGACACACCCAGCACGTCGAACTCGACGCTGGGGTCGGCCAAGCCAGCGCAGACGAGCTCGCGGCATCGCTCGTCGTCGAACCACTCGAACGGATGGCCCTCCGGGTCCCACGGCAGGTTGTACACCCACTCGCGGTCGGCGCCGTGGCTGATGAAGGTGCCGCCGGCGGCCGGATCGACCACCCACGACAGCACGCCGAGGTGGTCACCGACGAGTGCACGGAAGTCAGCAGCGATGTGGATCATGACGTTGGACTGCAAGGTGCGTGCACCCACCATCTCGATCCCGGCGATGCGTCGCACACTGCTCGCGGCACCGTCCGCGCCGAGCAGATATCGAGCCGAGATCAGGTAGTCGCCGTCGGGGCCGGTGACCGTGGCCAGCACACCCGCAGCTGTGTCGACAGCCGAGGCGAAGGAGTGGCCGTAGCGCGCATCGAGGTGATCACCGAGGAGCAGCGGTTCGAGCCGGTGTTGGCTCAGATTGCGCAGCGGCGTTGGTGAGATGTCGAGCATCTCCGGCCCCTGACGTTCGTAGGGCAGGCTGCCGATCACCTCACCGCCGAGCTTCGTCACCCAGTGGACCGTCCCGGCCTCGGAGGGATCGAGGGTGGCGTCGAGGATCGGGCCCAGGTCGAGGCCGGTTTGGCGCCAGATCTCGAACGTCCGGGCATTGACCACATGGGCCGCCGGAGCGCGCACCGTGCTCTCTCGCCGTTCGACCACGACTGCGGAGAGGCCGAGGCGAGCGCACAGGTTGGCCGCCGTGAGGCCGGTGGGCCCGGCCCCGACGATCAACACATCGCAGGCCGTGACCATCTAGAGCACGCCCACGTAGCTGCCGCCGTCGAGCTGGATGGCCTGCCCGCTCATGTAGCCGGCGTGATCCGAGCAGATGAACGCGAAGGTGGCGCCGAACTCCTCGGGGCGCCCGAGGCGGCCGGCTCGGATGCTTGCCACCTGTTGGGCCCGGGCATCGTCGTAGGAGATGCCGTTGACGGTCATGGCGACCTGTGCCATCTGCTGTTGCCGGTCGGTGTCGAATCGTTCGGGCAGCATCGTGTTGATGGTGACGTTGTGGGCCACGGCGGTTCGGGAGAGGCCCTTCAGCACGCCCGTGAGTCCGAGCCGAGGTCCGAGCGACATGCTCATCGCCGGATTCGGCGACTTCACCATGGCCGAGGTCACCGCCACGATCCGACCGAACCGCCGTTCCTGCATACCGTCGATCACGCGTTGCACGAACAGCAGGGGCGCCACCATCGACCGCTGCAGTGTGTCGTGCCACATCTCGGCGTCGATCGCCGTGAAGGGCTTCGGTGGCGGACCGCCACCGTTGAGCAGCACGATGTCGGGCTCAGGACAGGCGGCCAGGAGGGCATCGTGGGTCGCAGGCACCGTCACGTCGCCGACAACGGGTGTCACCTTCACGCCGTGCGCTCGCGACAGCTCGTCGGCCAGGGCGCGCACCTCGTCGTCGTTCCGGCCGTTCACCACCACGTTGACGCCCTCTGCCGCGAGCGCCTCGGCGCAGGCCCGGCCGAGCCCACGGCTCGATGCCATCAGGATTGCGGATCGTCCGCCAATGCCGAGATCCATGTCGCTCAGTCCAGCCCTGCGGCTTCGCGAGCGGCGGCGATGGCATCGAGATCTGGCGGATTGAAGAACACCTCGGGCTCGGGCGGCCCCCAGACCGACACCGGGGCCGGACCGTCGGCCCCGTGCCAGTCCCGTTTGCAGTGATCGCGTTCCCACGCCTCGTCGTCGAGGATCTGGTCGATATCGGAGAACAGCTCGAACATCGTCCCCGACGGATCCGTGAGGTACCAGAACACGTTCGATCCGAGGAAGTGACGGCCGACCCCCACCACATTGGCATCGTCTCGTTCGGCCACGATCGCCTGGCCGGCCTTGCCAATGGCGTCGACGTCATCCATCTCGAGGGCGTAGTGGTTGATGTAGCTGGTCGGGCCGGGCTGGATCAGCAGATTGTGATGGTCCTGCTCGATGCGGCCGAACGTGGCCACTCCGTTGAGCACCTGGTCCGACACCTTGAACCCGAGGCCGTCGAAGTAGAACGCAGTGGCATCGGCAACCTTCGGCGTGCCGAGTACCACGTGACCCAGTCGACGTGGCGGCCGAGGAGCCGTCTCGGTCACGGCGTCGGCACGGTCACCGATGCGCTGGAGGTCTCCGGGGTGGTTCCAGGCCCGGCGCTGCTGTTCCGAAAGCGGATGGGGGGCGGTCACGTCGACCACGATGCGGTGGTTGAACACCGGGTCGACGCAGGTGAGCTGGGTATCGGTCACCTGCGTGTCCACTCCGAGCGCGGCGAGGCGGGTGGCGATGTCGTCAAGGTCCTGCTCGGCCTCACAGCTCAGATGCAGTTCTGAGAGGTGCCGGTACGAGCCGGCGGCCAGCCGCATCTGCACGGCGCGATCGTCGGTGCCGAGCACCCCGTCGGTGGTGCGGGTCATGCCCTGTCGTTGCCAGAAGGCCATGAGACCCTCGGGATCGGGGACGGTGAGTTCCATGTCGAGCAGTCCGTTGAGCGGCATGTCGCGGATCCTATATGATCGACGATCTATGATGCACGTGCCGAACACCGGCGGTCCGCAGGCCCAGCCGCTCACCCGCACGGAGTGGGCCGACGGCCAGCTCCGGGCGGCGATTCTCAACGGCGACGTCGGGCCCGGCGACCCCCTCGTGATCTCCACCCTCGCCACCCAGCTCGGATTGTCGGCCACACCGCTGCGTGAGGCCTTGCGGAACTTGGCGGCGGAAGGCCTGGTGGTGCTTCATTCCCACGGCAAGGCCCGGGTGGCTGAGATCGACATCCACGAGGCGGCCGAGATCTACGACATGCGCCTCATGCTCGAACCCGAGGCCCTCGCCCGCTCGGTACACAACGGCGATCAGCAGTACCGCTTGCGGGTGGAGGCGGCGTGGGATGCGCTGCTGGTCGCCCGCGTGGCGCCGGCCAGCGCCCATGCCGCGTTCCATCGCGAACTGCTGTCGGCCTGCGATTCGCGCTGGCTGCAGCGCATGGCAACGATGCTGGCCGACCGCTGCGGCTTGATGATCACCGCCGGGGTGCAGTCGCAGTCGCGGTCCTACAACACCGCCGAACGCCATCGGGTACTCAAAGACCTTGCAGTGGCCGGCAACGCCGATGGTGCGTCGGCTGAGCTACGCCGGCACCTCACCGGCTCGATCGCCTACCTGTCGAGGCTGGTGTCGAACGATCTCACTCCCGCAGCGGCTCCGGGCCCTGACCACTGATCACCGAGGGCGGGCGGCTCGAATCCGAACACCTCGGCGAGCCCAGCACGACCGGCCGGCGTGAGTTCCAGTGCCCGCGACCCCACACGCTGCCGTAGCCACGCCCGATCGAGCAGCGCCCGGAGAAGATCGCCGGGCACCGATCCGGCGTGATGGTGGCGCCGCTCGCTCCAGTCCAGGCACTCCCGGAGCCGGGGCCGGCGACCCGACTGCCGCGTGACGTCGACGCCGAGCTCGGCGAACCGCAACGCCCCGGCCTCGGTGACGTGTAGCCGATCACCGTCACCGGCCACCATCCCGGTCGTCGTCAGATGGGCCGCAAACGCAACGGCCAGCGTGCCGGCCAGATGGTCGTAGCAGGTGCGGGCGTACACCATCGCCGTGGGTACCTGGGACGACCGACGTACGGGGGCACTGCGCCCGAACACGTAGATCGCCTCCAGCGTGTGGGCCACCTCGGGATCTCGCAGGCGGTAGTACCGGTGACGCCCCTGGGCCTCGACAACCACCAGCGAGGCGTCGAGCATCTTCGCGAGATGTTCGCTGGCCGTGGAGGTGGCGACGCCGACGTGGCGCCCGAGTTCGGTCACGGTGTAGGCCCGCCCGTCGAAGAGCGCATCGAGCAACTCGACCCGGGTTCGATCGCTGAGGATCTTGCCGATCTGCACCACGTGGTCGGTGGTCATGGCCCGAGCCTAGATCGGCGACGTTTCGGCGCGGGCCGAAGCCTGCGCGCCACACACTCAGGTGGTGACCGCTCCCCCGACCCCGCCGTCCGCCACACTCTCCACCCTGGCTGAGGTGCGTGCCGCGCTCGTGGCCGACACCCTCGTGCCGCCGCCCGCCCACGCGTCCCTCGGTGTGGGGGCGATGGGTCGGCTCCGCAGCGAGATGGCGCGGTTCAGCGGCAACGCTGACCACGGCGACCGCCGATCCGCAGTCGAGCGCGCAATCAACCGCCTCGACCCTGCCGCGGCGGGAACAGCGGCTGCCAGCCTGGTCCGGGCCCGCATCCAGGCGGGCATCACTGACGTCGACCTGCTCGCCCGCGCGGTGCCGCTCGAGGCGGTGGCCCGGGCGATCGGTGTGCCGGCGGAGGACCTCGACGCGGTTGCGACCGACGTCCACGCCGTGGTGCGAGCCATCGGTCGCAGCGCCGCGGTGACCGCAGAGATGGACACCTGCGCCCAACGGCTACTCGACCGGTTCGCGACCCACCCCGACGGCGCAGTGGCCGCAGTGTCGGTGCTCTATCAGACCGTTGACGCGACAGCGGCGCTCGTCGCAACGTTGATCACGCAGCAACGCACCGGCGGCGTGCGCCCCAGCGCGCTGCCCGGCACGGTGCGCGCCGCAACGGCCACCACGACCATCGGCGGCGTCACCATCGAGACCGGCGACCAGGTGTCCCTGCGCTTCACCGACGTATCGCAGGAGTTCGGCGGCGGCCGACACGAATGCCCAGGGCGACTCCTGGCCGAGTCGATCGCCGCTGGCATCGCCGAGGTGTGCGCCGAGATCGATTGACTGACCGAACGTCCGGTCGGTGTGTCCATGGTCGCCGAGCGACTCTCATTGGTCGCATCGCGACTTCTGTTCGTTCCTGTCCGATTCGGACCCTTCGCGGTCCCGCTACGACCTTGGAACGGGTGCTGCGGCGGCGAACCATGCGCTCTGGACACACCGACCTGAGGAGTTCGCCATGAGAGTCCAGAACCTGATCACCAGCCTCGCCCGAGGCCTTACCGTCGCTCGCAGCACAGCCGGCAGAACCATCGCCATTGCCATGATGCTCACGCTCGTTGCGGCAGCCTGCGCCGACGACGACGCCGCGACCACAGACACCACGACCGAGGAGACCACGACGACCGAGGCCCCGGCGGAGGAGACCACCACCACAGCGGAGGCCGACGCCGACGTTGACGGCACCACTGACGCTGCGCCGACCGAGCCGACAACGTCGGTTCGCGACAGCGGCATGAGGGTCACCGTGCAGCAGGCCGGCGCCGTGATGGTGCACACCCTCACCGCGCCCGAAGAGGTGTTCGCCAACTCGACCCACATCATCGAGACCGAGAACACGCTCGTCCTCGTGGACACGCAGTTCCTTCTGCCCAACGCAGTCGACTTCCGGGCCTACGCGGATGACCTCGGCAAGCCGATCGATCGGGTCTTCATCACCCACGAGCATCCCGACCACTTCCTGGGGAGCGAGGCCTTCGCCGATCTTCCGATCTTCGCGCTGGAGGAAGTCTCGACCCGGATCGCCGAGATCGGCGACGCCGAGGTGGAAGAGAAGCAGGCCGACTTCGGACCCGAGGCCATCGCCAGCACCTACGTCGTTCCCGAGGTTGTCGAGCCGGGAACGCTCGAGATCGACGGCATCACCTTCGAACTCACCGAGGTGCGCGACGCCGAAGCTGACTTCCAGCTCGTGATCCGGCTGCCAGGAACGGGGGCGATCGTGGTCGGTGACATCATCTACAGCGGCGTGCATCTGATCCTCGCCGGTCAGCCCGACACCTGGACCGTGGCGATCAACGGACTCGTCGCCGACTCCGACGAGTACCCCATCGTGCTCCCCGGCCACGGCCTCCCGGATGATCCGAGTGTGTACGACGAGAACATCGCATGGCTCGCCACCGCCAGCGAACTCATCGCCACTGTGGACACCTCCGAGGAATTCAAGCAAGGGCTCGTCGACGCCTATCCCGATCTCGGGATGACGGCCGCAATCGACTTCGTCTTCCCCTTCTTGTTCCCAGACGAGTAGGACCGCCAGGAGAACGATTCGGGCGACGAGGCACCAGCCGGCGCCGTTCGGTTGTCGTCCGCCAATCGACCGGAGTTCGGCCCGTTGCGCACGGCGAAGGGCCCTACCGTGTTGGCCCATGATCACCTCTGATGCGTCGCCTGGCACCTCCTCCGACCTTCGACGGTCAACCCTGTTTGCAGCTCTCGTGGTTGCGACCGGGTTGGTCGTCGCTGGATGTGCGGGGCTCGACAGTGCGAGCAGTGAACGCGACGCGTCGGCGTCGACGGCGGCCGAGACGAGCGATCCCTGCGCCTCCCTGACGCCCGACGTCACCGCCGGTATCGCCGCTGGGCTCGACGTCGTTCTGGCCGGCGCCTCCCATACCTCGACTGAGGCCGCTGGCGATGCCTGTGTGGTTCGCTACACCTCCGACGCCGACTGGGTCGAGCTCAGGTTCCAGCCAGCCACAGGCGACAACGACCAGCTCTTCCCCATCAGTGACGCGGTGTCCACCGATGGTGCACGCCTCACCCGGGTGACCCAGGCATCCGGATCGACCGACGTGATCGCCGACGCGAGCGATCCCGCCAGCATCAGCACCTGGGACGCATCCATCGCAGGGGCCTCGGCCCTTCTCGGAGGCTTCTAGGTCGGGCCGAGCGACCCGCCGCCAGTGCCGTACACCGATGCCAGCTCGCCGACGGCGTCGACCATGATGGCCCGCAGTTCGGGAGGGGCAAGCACCTCGACCCCGCCGCCGAGTCGAAGCAGCTGACGCATCACGCCGTCGACGCTGCGCTCGAACCGAAGCTCGACGACCGCCCACCCATGCTGGTCGCGAGCGACCGCAGCCGACAGTGGAAGCTCGGGCGCACCCTCGTCGAGCATGGCCAGCAGCGCCTCGGCGTCGGGAGCGACTCGAACCATCACCCGGTAGTCGGGCAGCGACGCCATGAACGAACGCTGTCGCTCGGCCCACGCCGTTGCCAGATCGAAGTTCGGGGGCCGATCGAAGCGCTGGGCCAGCAGCTCCACGGCCTCCACCCGCGAGACCCGGAACAACCGTTGCGGTCGTTCCCGGTCGTGGCGGACGTCGCCAAGGAGGTACCACGTGTCCCCCTTGAGGATCAGGCCGAGGGGTTGAGTGACCACCTCACGGCTGCGGTAGGTGAGGCGAAGCTCCCTGGCCTCCCACACGCCTCGAGCGACGTCGGCCAAGGCCGCGGTGCCGTCGGGGGGCACGAACCAGTGCGTCGGCTCGACGAGCAGGCGCTCGTGCACCACCCGTGCCGCCGTCTCGGCGGAGTTCTCCATCGCCGGCAGCACGGTGTGGTCGGTGACGCCAGCGTCGAATCCGAGCTGCGATGCAACGGCCGGCAGGATGGCGAACAGCACGCCTCTGGCCTCATCAGCGTCCAGCCGCGGCAGCCCCGCCACGCGATAGGAGGGATCGATCCGAATGCCGCCGTTGCGGCCCACCTCGGTGTGGATCGGGACGCCCGCCCCACTGAGCGCGTCGACATCGCGATAGATCGTTCGAACCGACACCTCGAAGGCGTCAGCGAGCTCGGAGGCCGAGGCGCCGCCCTGCAGTTGGAGCCGCAACAGGAGCTCGACCAACCGACCCGCACGCATGAACGTCAGGATATTCCGAAACACTGACATGGGCTGTCAGGGTTTGTCCCGGAGGCTGCGTGCCATGACACTCACCCGGATCAATCCGCCCGCTCTCCACGACCCGACCCCGTTCGGATACGCCCACACCGTGTTCGCTCCCGCCAGTTCGGGCTTCGTCTTCGTGGCCGGCCAGTACGCCTCCACGGCGACGGGCGAGGTGCCCGACTCCGCATTCGACGCCCAACTCGAGCGTGTGCTCGACAACCTCTCCACTGCGCTCGGCGCCCACGATCTCGACCTGGGTCACGTGGTGCAGCTGCGGACCTACGTGGTGGGCCTCGACTTCGGCGCATTGGGGGCGCTCTCGGCCGCGATCCAGCAACGGTGGCCCGACGGACCGCCGGCGAATACGGTTCTGGGCGTGGTGAGCCTCGCCCTTCGCGACATGCGGATCGAGATCGACGCCGTCGCGGCCCGCCCGTGACAGCTGGCGAGATTGCGACGGTCGGCGTGTACGGCTTCGATGCCGACAGCTTCCTGCGGCGGCTCCACGACGCCGAGATCACGCTCCTGTTGGACGTCAGGCAGCGTCGAGGCGTACGGGGCCCCGAGTACGCGTGGGCCAACTCGCGCCGGCTGCAGGCGGCGCTGGCTGAGGCCGGCATCTCCTACGAGCACATGCCGTCGCTCGCTCCGACCACTGCGCTCCGCCAGGTCCAGTACGCCGAGGACGACCGCATGGGTGTCGGCAAGCGCTCACGGCGGGTGATCGCCGCCGCCTACGCGCAGGGCTACACCAGCGAGATCCTCGACAACGCCGACCTCGATGCTGTTGTGGCTGAGCTCCCGGCAACCGGCCGGGCTGCGCTGTTCTGTGTCGAGGCCGATCCCGAGGCGTGCCATCGCTCGTTGATCGCCGATCGGCTCGCCGAGCTGCACCAGCTCACGATCGTTCACCTCCGACCCATGTGATCCGGTTCGTCTGATCCAGCCCTGGCCGGGGCGGCAGTCAGGCGTGGGCTTCGCGCTGTGCGATCACCGTCTCCTTGGTGGGCACGCGGAGCCAGATGTAGCCGACCCCGACAGCCCCCGTGGCGGCGATCACCGCTCGGAGCCACCACGGCTCGACCAGGAGCACGCTGATGGTCACGAACAGCACGATCATGGATCCTGCCACCCACTTTGCTCGGCGAGGCATACCGAGGCCGTCGCGGTGGTCCTGAACCATCGGCCCGATCTTCGGCAGGCCGAGCACCCACCGTTCCAGCCGGCGGCTCGACTTCGAGAAGGCCCATGCAGCGATGATGAAGAACACGGTGGTCGGCAGGCCTGGCACGACGGTACCGAGGCTTCCGATGCCCACGGCGGCGAGACCGAATGCACCCCACAACACCCGGGCGACGAGCGACCGCGACGGTGGGCTCGTCGGCAACGGGCTCGCAGTGCTCGCTCCACCGTCATCACTCATCGACTATCGAGTGTGGCCGAATCGCTCCGCCGTTGTCGCCTCGCGTGCCCCATGACCAGTCGTAGGCTCGGGCGATGCAACTTCCCGACTTCCGGCTTGAGACCCACTTCTCGACCTGGGAGTTCAAGGCCCGCTTCCACCTCACCGCGTCCGACGCCGAGGCGATGTCGATGGGCGACCTCCTCGCGTTCGGATCCGACGAACAGCGGGCCGAGTTCGACGATCTCTGGCTCGGCTACACCGAGACGTGGGGGGCACCCGACCTCAGGGAGGCGATCGCCGCCACCCACACGGGCATCACCTCTGCCGAGGTTCTGTGTTTTGCCGGAGCCAGCGAGGGAATCTTCGCCGCCAACAACGTGATCCTCGACGCCGACAGCCATGCCATCGTGGTTACACCGAACTACCAGAGCCACGAGACACTGCCCGTCGCGATCGGCGAGGCGTCAGCGGTTCCGCTCGACCCCGACGACGGCTGGTCGCTCGACATCGATCGCGTGGCTGCGGCCATCAAGGCGAACACGCGTCTGGTGACCATCAACTTCCCCCACAACCCCACGGGCGCGATCCTCCCCCGCGACCGCTACGACGCGCTGATCGAGCTGTGCCGCCACCACGGGATCTACATCCTCCACGACGAGATCTTCAACGGGCTCGGCCCCACCGGCACTGCGCACCTCCCCTTCATCGCCGACGTCTACGAACGGGGCCTGTCGCTCAACGTGCTGTCGAAGGCATATGGCCTCCCGGGCCTGCGAGTGGGATGGATCGCAAGCCAAGACAAGGCCGTGCTGCAGCGCATGGAACGGTTGAAGCACTACCTGTCGATCTGCAGCTCGGCCCCGAGCGAACGGTTGGGAATCATCGCGCTGGAGAACCGCAACCAGATCATCGACCGCAACTGCGCCATCGTGGACGCGAACCTCCCCAAGTGGGACGCCTTCTTCGCGCAGTTTCCCGAGCTGTTCGAGTGGCGCCGACCGGACGGCTCCTCCATGGGCTTCCCCCGATATCTCGGCGCCGACGGTGTCGAGGAGTTCTGCCGGAGCCTCGTCGAGGAATCGGGGGTGCTCTTGTTGCCGTCGACGATCTATCGCTCGGAGGTCGGTCCGAGCATCAGCGACCGCTTCCGGCTCGGTTACGGGCGCCGCGGCCTCGACGAGGGTCTTGCGGCGATGACCACCCACATTGTGGAGCGGCACCCGTGATCAGGCTCGGGCTCGGGCTCGGGCTCGGGGTGACGGCGTCCGCCGGACGGCTCATGGCTCACAGGAGCGCCAAGCCGGCCGAACCGGGCGGCTAGGTCGGCGTCGCCGCCGACTCCGCTGCGACCAACTTCTGCAGCAGGTCTCGCAGCTCTGCGTCGATCTCGGTGTCGGTCAACGTGCCAGAGTCGGCGTCGAAGCGCTGCCCGAAGCTACCGATGCCGAGCTGGCCGACCAACTCGGCACCGAAGAACGGGGCGACCATCGTGGCGTTGCCGAGCACGCCGGCTCCACCTCGGGGGCCCGGCGTGGCGGCGAGCATCACCACGGGCTTGCCCTGGTACACGCTCGAGTCGATGCGGGACATCCAGTCGTAGATGTTCTTCCAGGCGGCGGTATAGGAACCGTTGTGCTCGGCGAACGAGACCACCAGGGCGTCGGCGGCGCCGATCCTCTCGAACAGCTCGTGAGCGAGCGCTGGCACACCGCCCTCGGCTTCTCGGTCCTGGCGGTAGAGGGGAAGCTCGTAGTCGTTGAGGTCGACGATCTCCACCTGGTGAGCTTCACCGAGAATCTGCGCCACGTAGCCGAGTAGCTGGCGGTTGAGGCCATTGCGGTGATTGGTGGCGGGAACGGCCAGGACCTTCATCATCGTGCTCTTTCTGTCGCGACCCAGGCCGACACAGAACCAGGGCCTAAGCTTGACACGTCAACTATATGCGTGATGGTTCAAGGTACCCCTGTTCACTTGACCCGTCAAGAGATATCATGTTCGTGTGACCGACGAGACATCAGCCCCATGGCTCGACGCCGACGAGAGCCAGGCCTGGAACGGCCTGCTTGCGGTCGTTCAGCGGGCGTTTCCCGAGATCGAGCGCGACCTCCGCACGAATCACGACATGCTCGCCGTTCACTACCACATCCTCGTGAGCCTCTCGGGCGCCCCCGAACACACGCTCCGATTGTCCGACCTGGCCCACACGGCGAACCTCTCCCAGAGCCGCCTCACCCACCGGCTCAGGGTTCTCGTTGATCGAGGTGACGTGGAGATCACCCAGCACCCGGACGACAAGCGGGCCAAGCACGCTCGCCTCACCGAGGGAGGCCTTCAGCGGTTGCGCACGGTCGCCCCGGCCCACGTCGCCACGGTGCGACGGCTGATCTTCGACCACCTCTCCCCCGCCCAGAGTCGCGCCCTCGCCGGCGCCCTCGCCCCCATCGCCGCATCGCTGTGCGATCACCCCGAGTACCTGAACCCACAGCACTGCCCGCCGGTTGCCGCCCCGACAGACGGCTGAGGAGCCGTCGGGCACCACGGGCCCGGAGCGGCCGATGACACAGTTCGACATCGAGCGACCGGGCTAGGGTTCCTGAAGCGCCACCGTCGGCGCCACGACTCAGGGAGAGGGTCCATGAAGCTCATGCGCATCCTGGCGATGCTGTTCGCCTTCGCACTTCTTGCCGCTGCGTGCGGTGACGATTCATCAGACGAGGCGACCGGCGACGGCGCCGACGTCGACTGCTCGAATCTGCCCACCAAGGTGGACGGCACGCTCACCGTCGCCACCGGCGAGACCGTGTTTCCGCCGTGGATGGGGGCTGGCGACGACGACTTCGACGATCCCAGCACCGGTACCGGCTACGAAGGGGCCCTCGTGTTCGCCCTCGCCGAGGAGCTCGGGTTCGACGCTGCCGACGTGGCCTTCGTTCGCACTCCGTTCGACACCGTGATCGCGCCGGGCGAGAAGGACTGGGACTTCAACATCCAGCAGTACTCGATCACCGCCGAGCGCGACGAGGTGGTCGACTTCTCCGATGGCTACTACCAGGTGGAGCAGGCCATCATCGGTGCTGCCGACAACCCGGCCGCTTCGGCCACCAGCATCGCCGACCTCAAGGGGCTCCGCCTCGGCGCGGCGGTCGGCACCACCAGCCTCGACTACATCGAGAGCGTGATCGAGCCCGACGAGCCTGCCCAGGTGTACGACGACAACGCCGCCGCCAAGGCTGCGTTCGACGCAGGCCAGGTTGACGCGATCGTGTTCGACCTCCCGACGGCCTACTTCATCACCGCCGTCGAGATCACCGACGCCTCGATCATCGGCGTGCTGCCCCGCAGCGGTGACGCGCCAGAGGAACTCGGCATGCTCTTCGAGGACGGAAGCTCGCTCGTGCCCTGCGTGAACGATGCACTGGCGATGCTTGCCGACAACGGCACGCTCGATGCTCTCGAAGACGAGTGGCTCAACCAGGGCGGCTCGGTCACGAGCCTCTCCAGCTGACATCCGCCTCTGACGCTGACGAGGAACGGCCGCCGCAGAGGCGGTCGTTCCTCGCGCCCTCCTTCCTCGACGACGAGGGAGCCAAGGCCGGGATCATCGCCGTGGTCTCGACCGTGGTGTTCATCGCGATCGCAACGGCGCTCGTGCTGTCGAGCCCGAACTGGCCACGAGTTCGCGACCAGTTCTTCAATCCCGACGACTTCGTCGCGGCGGCCCCCGACGTGTTGCGAGGGTTCTGGCTGAACCTGGAGCTGTTCGCGCTGTCGATGCTGGTGATTCCGGTGCTCGCGCTGGTGGTTGCGGTCATGCGGAGCCTGCGGGGCCCCGCGTTCTTCCCCGTGCGGCTCATTGCCGTGTTGTTCACCGACATTCTCCGAGGCGTGCCGCTGATCCTGCTGGTATTGCTCCTCGGCTTCGGGGTGCCAGCACTGCAGATCGGGCTGTTGCCCAATGGCGCCCAGTTCTGGGGCCTGGCGGCGTTGTCGCTGAGCTACTCCGCCTACACCGCCGAGATCTATCGCTCGGGCATCGATGCCGTGCCCGAGAGCCAGCGATCCTCGGCCCGCGCCCTTGGCCTCACCCAGTGGCAGGCAATGCGCTACGCGATCCTGCCCCAGGCCGTTCGCAACGTGGTGCCGGCCCTGATGAACACGGTGGTGAGCCTGCAGAAGGACGTGGCGCTCGTGTCGATCCTCGGCATCCGGGAGGCTGTGCGAGAGGCCCAGATCTACACGTCGCGCACCTTCAACTACACCAGCTACATCGTGGCCACGCTGTTGTTCCTGGCCATCAGCATCCCCCTGACCCGATTCGTGGATTGGTATACCTCACGCGACAGGGCCCAGCGGTCACAAGCCCAGGTCTGATCATGAGTTCTCACCCCAAGCTCCAGCTCCACAACGTGCACAAGGCCTACGGCGCCAAGCCGGTTCTACGAGGGATCGACCTCGTGGTGGACGAGCACGAGGTGGTGTGCCTCATCGGGCCGAGCGGGTGCGGCAAGTCCACCCTGCTGCGCTGTGTCGACCTGCTCGACCCGATCGACGACGGCGAGATCCGCCTCGACGGCTCGGTCATCTCCACGCGAGGCGTGGACGCCAACGCAGTGCGTCGGCGAATTGGCATCGTGTTCCAGTCGTTCAACCTGTTCCCTCACATGACGGTGATGGACAATGTCACCCTCGGGCCGCGACGAGCACACGGGATGCCCAAACACGACGCCGAGGAGCGAGCCGCAGCCCTTCTCGATCGGTTCGGGCTCGGCGACAAGGCCGACGAGTATCCGAATCGGATCAGCGGGGGGCAGAACCAACGGGCCGCCATCGTGCGGGCGATGATGGGAGACCCGGAGATCCTCCTGCTCGACGAGGTGACCTCGGCCCTCGACCCCGAGTTGGTGGGCGAGGTGCTCTCGGCCATACGAGACCTGGCGGATCGTGGGCTCACCATGATGCTCGCCACTCACGAGATGGGTTTCGCCCGCGACGTGGCCAACCGGGTGTGTTTCCTCCACGAGGGGCAGGTGCTCGAACAGGGGCCGCCAGCGGAGCTGTTCGCCAACCCAGCCGAGGAGCGCACCCAGCAGTTCCTTCAACGGGTGGTGCAAGCCGGCCGACTGTGACGACCATGGACGGATCTCGACCGCCACCTCCAACGGGCGCCCGGGCGATCGACGACCCGTCAGAGCTCGTTGCGTTCTACTCCGATTCGATCGCGGCCCATCTGTATGCACTCGCCGATCTCGAGGAGCCGTACTGGACGCCGAGCACGTGGTACCGCCGGGGCGACGCCGTGGTCGGTCTGGTCGCCATCCCCGGCGTGGCGCGCCCCACCGTCTACGCCATGTCCACCCGCGACCCCGACGGGACCCTCGCGCTGCTCGCTGATCTGGTCGAGGGGCTGCCCTCCGGCACCCTCGTGCTCGGCGCGGCCGGCCTCACAGCGGCCATCGAGGCGCGGCGTGCCATGGCCTGGGCCGGCCCTCACCTCCGCTACCACCTCACCGACCTCGCCGCCGTGCCGGCGCCAGCGCCCGAGGTCGCGGCTCTGACCGCGTCCGACACCGACCGCCTCCTCGGCCTCTATGCCACCGAACCGGGGGCCGCCTTCTTCCTGCCGATCATGGTGGGCGACGAGAGCTATGTCGGCGTGACCGACGATGGTGGCCGGCTTGTCGCTGCCGCTGGCACCCATGTGCTCAGTGAGCGCACCCGCAGCGCCGCCATCGGCGGGGTCTACACGCTGCCGTCGAGCCGTGGGCGGGGTCTGGGTCGAGCGGTCGCTGCTGGTGCCATCCATCGGATCGCGCCCCGAGTCGACGTGATCGGGCTCAACGTCGCAGAGGCCAACGCGCCGGCCCGAACCATCTACGAGCGCCTCGGCTTCGAGCCGCTCCTGGCCTACGAAGAGTGTGAGCTGGCCTGATAGCGCAGCTCAGGTGGCTGCAGGGTCGATGTCGGGGAGGGCCAGCCAGTCGGTCCACGTGAGATCACGACCGACGGAGCGGGGACTCTCGACCGGCCACTGCTCGGCCACCCACGCCGGCACGAAGGCATCGAGGGCCGCCTCCACCGGCGATCCAACGAGGTCGTCGATCACCCACCAAGAGATCTCGGCCCCCGCTCCCACCTTCTCAGGAGGATCGATGTACACGCAGCCGAGCAGCGAATCTTCGGCTTCGTTGAACAGTGCGTAGTTGAACGACTCGTTGCGAGCCATCTCCTCGGCGTGCCGGGCGAGATCGTCGCGATCGGCCTCCCACGTCATGTCGACCGGCGGCCAGCCCCACGCCTCGCCGTAGATCGACCACAGCCGCGGTTGCGATCCCATCACCGCCACCATGTCGAGATCGGTGTCGTCGGGGTGGATGGGCCGCAGGTGATGCCCGCCACCAGGCACCTCCACTCGTCTCGGTGCCACGAAGCCGTCGGGAAGCCACATGACCAGCACGCTACTCAGCCGCCAGGACCCGCATCGTGGTGACCAGGTAGGGCACCTCAGCCCGGTAGGACCCGGCGCCGTCGGTACCAGCAGCACGCACGGCATCCACGAGATCGGCTCGGGCGTCGGTCCAGCGATCGCCCAGTGCCCCAACGGCGGCGACGAAGGGCGCATTGTGGCGCTCGAGTTGCGAGACGAACTCCTCGGCGGAGTCGACCGTCAGGACGAACGAGCGCTCTTCGACAACGGCACCATCGCCGACGACGGCGCGGATCCTGTCGGGCTGTTCGTGCCACGGCTCGGGCACATCCGGGAAGTACGGGGCCATCACCTCGCGGATCCGGCCGAACAGGCCCGAGGCCGACCAGCTCGTGAAGATGATCTCACCACCGGGTCGGACGAGGCGGCGGCACTCTGCGAAGGCTGCTGCCGGGTCCGCCGCGAAGATCAGACCGAACGTCGACACGGCAACGTCGGCCGACCGGTCATCCAGCGGCACCGACGAGAAGTCCGCCTCGATCCATCGCACCCGAATCCCGCCGCGAGCGGCACGACGGGCGGCCTCCCGCAGCAGCGGCGCAGCGGCGTCGACGCCAACCACAGTGCGCGCACCTCGGCGGGCCAAGGCAATGGCCGTGACCCCAGTTCCGGTGGCGAGATCAATCACATCACGGTCGACCACGTCGATCGTGTGTGCCAGATCGCGCCCCACCGCAGCCCAGAGATCGCCGACGATCCCATAGTCGCCGAGAGACCAGAGCTCGCCAGGGCCCACCGGAGGGCTCCTACTCGCTCCGACTGATGGGAGGCGGCGACGGCATCGCCCCGATGTACTTCTCTTCGAGATCAACACCCGTGATGTGGCGCGTGATGCGGTTCGCCGCCCGTTGCGCCCCCCACAGGTTGCCTGCCGCCGGCCCCATGGTGAGGGTGGCCAGGCGACCCATCACGTGCACCGGGTGGGGTCCGAGCTGTAGCGCCTCGTTGGTCACTGGTAGTCCATCGATGATCGGCACGTCCTGCGCCAGGTCGGAGAGACACCGGAGGGCGTCGATGCGGGCGACGGTGCCCGTTGCCAACCACAGGTGGTCCGCGTCGATCACCGCCTCGTCAGACAGTGTCACCACAGCGGCGCCTGTCGGCCCGAGTTCGACGTTGGTCACCTCGCATCCCTCGTGGGCAACGAGCGAGCCATCTTCCACGTGCGAGTCGAGCCGGCTCCGCATCCACCCCGGCACCGTGCCACCCCCTCGCGCCGCCCGACATTCGACGAGCCGGCGGGCAGGATCGTCGATGCGGCAGAACCCATCGAGCTGCAGTGGCCCCAACCACCCGGGGTCGGTGTCGAAACTGCGTGTCTCGACCGGCCGGCGCGTCACCATGTGCACCGTGGCACCCCGCGCAGCGGCCCCAGCGGCCAGGTGCGCAGCGGTGAGTCCACCTCCGACGATGACGACCCGCTCGCCAACCATGTCGACGAGCGACCGCAGATCAACGTCGCCACCCCAGCTCACGAAACCGGCCCGTTCGCCGAGGACAGGCCACACCCAGTCGGGAATCACCCTCTGATGGGGATTCGCAGCCACCACCACGTGGTGGGCGGTGATCTGGTGCTCGTCGGTCTCGACCACGACCGAGCGGCCAGCGCGGGTGATCGCCTTGGTGCTTGCGGCCAGCGGCGCCTCCAGACCGCTGGTGGCGGCGAGATCGGCGCAGAACTGCGAGAAGACCTCTGCCAGCGGAAGGTCGTAGGGAAGGTTCGACCGACGAAGGGACTGACCGTCGATGTAGTCGGACAGCTCAAGAGGATCTGGTGCCGGGTGGTGCACGATCGGCGACCGCAGAGACTCGATCTCGGCTCGGGCGAACTGTTCGTTCCAGCCCTGCATCCATGTGCCGGTCGGATCGACGACCAGGACGCGCAGCTCGGGGTTGGCTCGACGGAGGTACACCGAGGCTGCAAGGCCGTGAGGACCGGCTCCGAGAATGCAAACGTCGGCGTCGTGGATGGCGGGTGACGTACTGATCCCCTGACCCTAGCAAGAATGAGAATCGTTCCTGGAAAGAAGGAACCACTTGCCGAAAACGCATTAGCAAATTAGCATATGATGATGTGTCAGACGCCGAGATCGAAGCCGCTGCGGAGCTCCTCAAGGCCTTCGCCCATCCCCTGCGACTGGCGATCGTGCTGGAGGTCCAGCACGGCGAACGCTGCGTCCACGATCTGACCGACGCACTCGACGCCAGCCAGCCACTGGTGTCGCAACACCTCAAGATCCTCCGACAAGCCGGCGTGCTGACCGGGCGGCGACGAGGGCGTGAGATCGCCTACTCGATTGCTGACCACCACGTCATCCACATCGCACTCGACGCCATCGAGCACGCCAACGAAAGGAAGCAACAATGAGCACCTGCACGGTTCACGAGAACCACGCTCACGCCCACGGTCCCGAATGCGGGCACGTCAGCGTGATCCACGACGATCACATCGACTACATCCACGATGGCCACGCCCACCGTCAGCATGACGGGCACTGGGACGAGTGCGTGTTCCCTCACGTCGTCGCCGAGAACCATGGCGACCACGTGCACGGCGAGGGCTGTGGCCATGAGGCCATCCCCCATGGAGACCACGTCGACTACCTACACGACGGGCACCGTCACGCCGCCCACGGCGACCACTACGACGAACACTGAGCAGTCGGGCCCTCGTGCCGCAACTGGCGCGGGGGCCTACCAGCCTTCGGTACCGTCCCAGTCCCAGTTCGGAAGCGGCAGGTCCGTTGGCACCTCGCCCGGCGTCGCCCAGCGGTGGTTCAGCAGCGCCGTTGCCCACGTGAACCAGGCAATGAGCTGAAATCGCAGCCGGGGGTCGTCGGACACGCCAGCGTCGTCGAGCGCAAACACGAACGCTGCAACGGCTCGGCCGTCCATCTGCTCGTGCGGTCCGTTGCCCGAGTGGAGGCGCACAGCGTGCGTGTGGTCACCCATCGTGTCGGTGTAGGTGGTGGGCCCTCCGAGCTGCTCGGCCCAGTAGGCCGCCAGGCGCTCCGAGTGCTGAGGGTGAATCTCCCCCTCGAAGGCGTGGGCCACGATTGGATCGGCAAGGCAACGGTCGTGCCACGCACGGGCCAGCGCGAGCAGCCCCTCGTCGCCTCCAACAGCGTCGTAGATGGTTCCCTCCATTGCGGGAACGCTAGCTGATGCCGAGGCTCAGCCGCTCCACACCAGGCGGTACGACAGGTCGTGCCCGGCCTTGTCGGAGTACTCCTGGATCGACTTCTTCGCCAGCTTCATCGTGACCGAGGCTGGAAGCAGCCCCGACACTCGTCCGAACATCGTGCGCTTCTCCCCCACCGCCGCCACCTTGTCGGTTGGGAACACGACGTCGACCTGCGCCTGACGCTGGCCTGCGGCGTCGAGCAACGCAGACAGCCGCTCGAACATCTGCAGCAGCGGATCGCTTCGATGGGTCGACCAGTTCGCCGCCGGCATGAAGTCGACGAAGTGCATCAGGTGATAGTTGAGATTGATCCAGAGGTTCTCGGCGTCGATGGTGAGCGGCTCGTTGTCGAGCACACGATTCAGCTCGAGGGCCTCGAGCGCATCGAGCCGATGCAGATTCGCCTCCAGCTCGTCGAGGAAGTCGCCCATGTAGAACAGCCGAAGCGTTGAGGGGAACACCTCCACATGGAGTGCCTCGAAGTCGGTGAGCAACTCCTCGAGTGCCGGGATCTTGGTGGCCTCCATCGCAAAGGTGTTCGTCGCCGTTCCGAGGATCGAGTGCAACAGTGCAACGTTGGGTGAGTGCTCGGGATAGTGCCGGGCTGCGTAGTCGTGGCAGAACACGAGGTGTTCGAGAAACGTGCCATCGGCGTGTTCCATGCTGAAGTCGCACTCGGCGACCATGAAGTCGATCAGGCGCTGGTCGATCTTCGGCGCCGGGTTCGCGGCCTCGCCCTCGGCGTAGGCAGCTTCCACCTCAGCAGCCGACGTGTCACTCCAGATCGGTTCCTTGGCGAGCTTCTCCTCCATGAACATCTTCGGTACGCCCTGCAGCGCACCGAAGATCGTGCGTGTCATGTCGAAACTCTCCATGCGGGCCACCTGAACCCGGCCGGCGTGATCGAGGGCGCCCCCGTGGGTGATCGCCGCCTTGCGCTGGAGGTTCAGCGTCGCCTTCAGCTCCGCTGCGTTCGTGCTGGTGTTCGTCATGGTCGGCCTCCGCCAAGACATCGAGATCGGTCAAGGGTAGATCGGACGCGTGCCGGACGGCGATGACGTGCGCACCCGAGGCGGGTTGACGACAATGGGCCGGGATGAGCTTCCACCTCGCGGTGCGGCACCGCTACCCCGGCGCCATCCGGCAGCGGGAGTACGTCTCGCTGGCCACCGACGCCCTGCAGCGGGCCGGGTACCGGCCAGACAACACCCTCGTTGCCGTCTCCCACTGTCGCGACGAGCTGACGTCGTCGATGCGAACCGCAATCGAGGCCGAGTGGGGGCCGGTGTTCGAGCTGGCGGGCCTGGCCGGCCTGTTGTCGGCTGGCACCACCGGCATGGCCGCCGCCCTCAGCCACCGGCCGACCGACGCAGAACGCGCCGGCTTTGCCATCTTCGCCTTCTCCCATGTGGGTATCGACGACGCTGGCACGGTCGGCGTGACGCGGCGCCCCAGCATGGGCGAACCAACGTCGACCTGCGGCAGCTTGGCCGCAGTGCTGGCCGCAGCCGGCGCCAACGGCGCCGTGCGCAACAAGAACGACCGACTGGACGTGTTCGACCTCGAACAGTGGAACGTGACGCAGCGCGTCGGTGCGTTCATCGCGTCTGAGCCGGGAGCGACCCGGCCGGACCTGGCCGATCTTGCCGACATCGCCCTCGGCTGCATCGAGGCCGACATCGGCACCATATTCGATCGGCTGGTCGGCCATCACCCGGGCCGACCCCTGGGCGTCGACGGGGCGCTCTTCACCGGAGTCCACATCCACGGTCCAGGCGATCAGCACTACATCTGGCCGGCGACGGCGCTCGTCGACGTGGACGGCGCAGTGTTCGATGCCCTGCCGGAAACGATGCGAGCAGCCGCCAACGAGGCACTGGCGCACCGCGACGCCGCCGATCCTACGCCTCCAGAGTCGGGCCGCCCCCGACACGCGCACGCCCACCGTGACCTCCCCCGCCATCAGCCCGATCACGCCGAACACGCGCACTACGATCCGGCCCGCACCCACACCACGCATCGCCACACCGAGCACGCCCACACCACCCACGAGCGCTGGGACCCTGCCGCCGAGCGCCGTACGCGGGGCCGCCGCGCCGGTACCACCGCACCGGCCGAGGGGAGCACGCTCGGCCCGGACCGGGGCCGGCTCTTCGGCCGACTCTGGCCTCGAGGATCCAAGCGGGCCCTCTGACCCGCGTGCACCGAGGCCGGGGCGCACCGGCGGACCTCAGCGATGGACGGAGAACGCCCCCGTCAGCCGGCCAGTGTCGGCTCGGGCAGCTCGTGAGTGCACGATTGCCCGACCTGGCCGGCGACGTCAGCGAGCACGGTCGGCGCCGCCGGGATGGCGTCACGATCCGACAGGGCCAGCAGAGCGTCGACCACGACGGGGTCCCACTGACTGCCACTGTGTTCGCGGAGCACGGCATGGGCGCGCTCGGTGCCGAGACCCTCCCGATACTGGCGGGTGTGGACCATGGCGTCGTAGGCGTCGCACACACTCACGACGCGGGCGGTGAGCGGAATGTCGTCTCCGGCCAGTCCGTCTGGGTAGCCGCCACCGTCGATGCGCTCATGGTGATGGCGCACCGTCGGCGCGAGCTCAGCCAAGCCTGGAGACTCCAGCACCAGACGCGCCCCGACGGCGGCGTGCGTTCTGATGTGAGCGAACTCCTCGTCGGTGAGGCGCCCGGGCTTGTTCAGCACTGCGTCGTCGATCTCGAGCTTGCCGATGTCGTGCAGGAGCGCCCCGAGCCCGAGCACGCGGAGGGTCGGTGCCGGCAGCTTCAACTCAGCACCGACCGCCATCGCCGTCTCTGCGGTGCGCACCACATGGATCTGCGTGATCTGGTCCTTGGCCGCAAGATCGGCCATGAACCGGCGAATGACTGGGTCGAGGCCCAGTTCAAGCGCCTCCAACGGGTCGCGCGTCACCAGCGGTGCCAGCACCACTCGATCGACCGACGACCGTTGATAGGCGAACCAGGCCACGACCGTTCCGAGGAACACCGCCGTGATGTCGAACGCATGAGCGAGCCAGAATCCGATGGTCATCGGCGCGTCACCGATCCAGACCAGGCCCGACACCCCAACACCGACGTAGGCCAACGAGACCGCGAGAGAGCCAGGGTGGCGGCCGACCTCATAGAGGCGCAGGTGACGGAAGCTGAGGACGACCACCGGGATCAGCCCACCCCCGACGGCAACGGCCTGCGCTGCTGGTGAGCCCATGTCGGGTGCGGGCAGCGTTGAGGGCCAGATCAACAGCGCCGCTGCGATCGCCGTCTGGGCCCCGACTGCGCCGGTGACCCAGGTACGCCAGTGACGCAACACCGGTCGTAGTCGCTGGGTCGGTGCCAGCAGGGGTGCGGCGCTGAGGCTCGCAATGGGCAGAGCCCACAGCACAGCCGAGCTGGCGGCGTCGTTGTCACCGTAGAGCACCCCTGGCGTGGTCAGCCCGTGAACCAGCGGGAGCATCGACACGCCCATGAAGAAGGCGCCATGCAGGCCGAGTTCGGCGGTGTCGTCGGCCCACGCCCGGGCGATCACGAGGCCCGACGTCACCACGCATCCAGTCGCGGCCACGACCACCACCCAGAACAGCAACAGCGCAGAACCGAGCGGCTCGCCGCCCCCCGGTGTGTACGGGAGGACGAGCTGGGTCGATGACGCGGCGATCCAGGCGAGCAGCAGAAGCAGGCGGCCGGGCCGCAACACGCTCATGAGCTTCCATCGGAGCGATCGGCGCGCCAATGAGACCGTTGGGCCACGGCGTCAGCGCTGCGCCAGCCCGCGTCTCAGTTGATGGCTCGCTCGCGACCGTCCCAGTAGGGCTTGCGCAGCTCGGTCTTGAGGATCTTTCCTGACGGATTTCGGGGTATCTCAGGCACCCGCTCAATCCCGGTCGGCAGTTTGAAGCTGGCCAGCCGCTCGCGGCAGTAGCTCAGGATCTCCTCCGCCGAGGGATCCTCGCCTTCGGCCGGGATGATCAGCGCCATCGGGGACTCACCCCATCGCTCGGACGGCACGCCGATCACGGCCACGTCGGCGATAGCCGGATGCGACATGATGGCGTTCTCGATCTCGGCGGGATAGATGTTCTCCCCGCCCGACACGATCATGTCCTTCACCCGGTCGTGGATGTAGACGTAGCCGTCGTTGGCGTAGGCGGCATCTCCGGTACGGAACCACCCCAGACCGGTCTCGTCGCGCCCCTCCGGATACACCTCGGCGGTGGCCTCCGGATTCTTCCAATAGCCCTTGAGGTTCTGGATTGTTCTCACCCAGATCTCGCCCACCTCGCCTTCGGCCACGTCGTTGCCGAGCGGGTCGACGATCCGCAGCTCCACGCCGTCCACCGGCTTCCCGGCCGACCGCAGGAGACCAGCTCGGGGGCCGCCCGGATCGTGGTCCTCGGGTTCGAGGAGGGTGACGATCCCTGTGGTCTCGGTGAGACCGTAGGCCTGGGTGTGGGGCGCCTTGAGTAGCGACATCGAGGCCACGAGCACCTGCTCGGTGATCGGCGAGGCGCCATAGAGCACCATCTCGAGCGAGCTGAAGTCGGTGTCGGATGCGCCGGGGATCATCGGCAACACCTGGAGCAGGGCCGGCACCATGAACATCGCCGTGATCCGGTGTTCGGCGATGTCGTTCAGAATCCGGCCCGGGTCCACATCGCGATGCACCACGTTGGTGCAGCCGGTGAAGAGTCCGACGATCGCCACGCCGCTGCCGCCGATGTGGAACAGCGGCATCACGTGCAGCATCGTGCCGTCTTCGCGTAGGCGGGTCATGTCGCTCACCGGGCCGACGATCGACATCAGGTTCCGATTGCTGAGCTCGGCTCCCTTCGGCAGGCCGGTGGTACCAGAGGTGTAGAGCTGCAGCGCCGTGTCGTCCATCACCGACGGGTAGCCCGGATCGTCAGCTGCTTGGCCGTTGATCCAGTCGCCATAGGAGGTCATGCCGTCGGCCGTACCAACGACCACCATCGTCGGATTGGCGGCCAGCGTCATCTTCTCCACGTGCCCGACGAACTCCTCCTCGACCAGAACGACCTTGGCCTCGGCGTTGTCGATGATGTACGCCATCTCCGGAGGCGCCAGGCGCCAATTGACGGCCACGGTCACGGCGTTGACCTTCGCCCCACCGAAGAGCAACGTGAAGTACTCCGCGATGTTCTTCCCGATGAACCCGACGCGGTCCTGAGAGCCGACGCCAGCGGCGATCAGCGCGTTGGCCACCTGGTTTGCTTCGCGATCCAGCTCCGCAAAGGTGAGCGTTCGCTCATCGCAGACGATGGCCGCCTTGTCGGGCCTTGCTGCTGCGTGGGTACGGGTGATGTCGGCGAGACACGTCATTTCCACGGTTGTCACTCCCCTTTTGCGTCGATCGACGATCGGATCATCTTGCGGGCTGGCCAACCTCGGCTTCAACTCCGTGACGCCTCTTGCTCTCCGCTCGCCCGAATGCGAACGGGCTCATCGGGAACCGCCATGACCGCTCCGGTTCTCGGTGGCATCGGCGCCGCGGCTTCGAGCGAGGTGAAACGCGCCAACAACGCCCTGAGGGCGAGCTTTGCCTCGAGCCGGGCCAGGTGGGCGCCAACGCAGTGGTGGAGCCCCCACCCGAACGTGAGGTGTGGATTCGGGGTACGAGCGAGATCCACGATCTCCGGCTGGGAGAACACGGTCCGATCGTGGTTGGCGGCCACCATCGCCAGCGCCACGGTGTCACCCTCGTGGATAAGGGCGCCGCCTCGCTCATGATCAGAGAGTGCCTTGCGGAACATCGTTCGGGTGGGTCCCAACACCCGCAGGAACTCCTCGATGGCCGTGTCCTCGATGCCGGGTCGGCCGCGGAGCTCGTCCAGCAGCACCGGTTGCTCCATCAGCAGGCAGATCACGTTGGTCAGCAACGACGTGGTGGTCTCGTGGCCTGCGAACAGCAGCAGCGTGCACGCCCCGACCAGCTCCATCGTGTCGAGCTCCGAGTCCGCCTCGGCCACGAGGTGCCCCAACAGGCTGCCGCTCGGGGATCGTCGCTCCGCCTCGATGAGCGGCTCGAAGAAGCGGGTGAACTCCTCGGTGGCCTCAATCGCCTCGTCGGTCGGGATCGTCGACGGCGTGGTCGAGAACACCACATCGGCCAGATCGTCGGACCACCGCTGGAACCGGAGGCGGTCCTCGCCATCCACGCCCAGCACCGCGGCCACCACCAGCGCCGGGAGCGGCCCTGCGAACTCGCGGCGTACGTCGATCTCACCCGGCGCGAGCGATGCCACCACGTCGTCGACCACGCCGCTCACAATGGGGCTGAGCGCATCAACGCGCCGCGGGGTGAACGTGTTGCGCACCGGATCACGCAGGCGTGTGTGGTGTGGAGGATCGCGGAACACCATCCATCCCCGCAGCAGATCGACCACCCGACCGAACGCAGCCGGCCGCGGTGCTGCCGCCCGTTCCAGCGGGCCGATCCGATCGGCCGAGAGGCGAACGGAGTCACGGAAGGCACTGGCCACCTCAGCGTGATCGATCACCACCCAGGCGCGATGGATGTCACTCCACTGCACCGCGCCGGCGGCCCTGGCCCGATCGAAATAGCCGGTCGGGTGCTGGAGCGACTCTGGGCTGTCGAGGTCGATCACCACACGCGAACGTAGTTGACGCCGGCCTGACCGGCCTCATGGCTGCTCCCGGCTTCGACACGCGTGACCCGGGGCTGCCACGATGAGCGGAGCCGGCCGAGAGGAGAACCGTCATGACCGACACGGCGACCACACGCAAGGAATGGCTGGCTGCGGGGACGTCCTACCGGCGCCCGGAGGCCGAACAGGCGCTGTTCGCCGGCGACGTGCCGCCAGCCGGGGACCTGACGCTCGACGAGATCAACCCGTACAACCCGCACCTGTTTCGCGACGACCGCTGGCAGGATCACTTCGCCCGCCTCCGCCGCGAGGATCCTGTGCACTTCAACGAGCTGGGCTCCGCTGGCCGGTACTGGTCGGTGAGTACGTGGGATCTCGTCCGCGAGGTGGACGGCGACTGGCAGACCTTCTCGTCGTCGTCGGGCATCACGCTCTCCGCACCAGTGGGCGTTCCCCGCACCGACTCCATCGACCGACTGTCGCGGGTGTCGTTCATCACGATGGATCCGCCCCAGCAGACCGAGCAACGCAAGACCGTTCGCGGGATCTCAGCACCGAAGAGCCTGAGGAACCTCGACGAGCTCGTGCGCCAACGCACGATCGACGTGCTCGACTCACTGCCCGAGGGCGAGACGTTCGACTGGGTTTCGACCGTGTCGATCGAGCTGACCACGCTGATGCTGGCGACGCTGTTCGACTTCCCTCTCGAAGATCGCCACAAGCTGACGCGGTGGTCCGACGTCGTGACCACGCTGGCGGCGCCGGGCAGCATCGTCGAGACCGAGGAGGAGCGTCGCGAGGAACTGCGAGCATGCATCGAGTACTTCGAGCGGCTCTGGGCCGAGAAGCGTGAGAACCCCGGGTTCGACCTCGTGTCGATGCTGGCCAACGACGCCACCACCAAAGACATGTCGGTGCCGGAGCACCTCGGCAATCTGATCTTGTTGATCGTTGGCGGCAACGACACCACGCGCAATTCGATGTCGGGCAGCGTCTATGCGCTCAACCAGTTCCCGGATCAGTACGACCGGCTGATCGCCGACCCGTCGCTCGTGTCGGCGTTCGTGCCCGAGCTCATTCGCTGGCAGACGCCGCTGGCCTACATGCGCCGCACCGCGACCCGCGACTGTGAGCTGGGCGGCAAGCAGATCCGCAAGGACGACCAGGTGCTGATGTGGTACGCATCGGCCAATCGCGACGAGGACGTGTTCGGCCCCAACGCCGATGTGATAGACCTCGACCGCCCCAACGCCGAACGCCACCTCTCGTTCGGATACGGCGTGCACTTCTGCATGGGCAGCCGGGTTGCGGAACTCCAACTCCGCATCCTGTGGGAGGAGATCCTGGCCCGCTTCGAGCGCATCGAGGTGGTCGGCGAGCCCGAGCGCACCTTCTCCACGTTCGTGAAGGGCTACACGCATCTGCCGGTGCGGGTCACCCGCCGCTAGAGGATCGGATCCGTGGTGACGACAGCGCGCCTCACCACAGCCGGCCAGTCGTGAGCTCGCCCGAAGCCGAGGTGGCGGTCGTCGGCGGAGGCTCGGCCGGCGCAGTCGTGGCTGGTCGTCTGGTCGAGGCCGGTGTCGACGTGGTGCTCATCGAAGCCGGGCCCGACTACGGCCCGCACCGTGCCGGTCACTGGCCTGCGGAGATCCTCGATGCCACTGCGCTCGCCACGAGCCACGACTGGGGATACACCTCTGGTCCGGTGCACGGCCGGGAACCATGGTCGTGGGAACGGGCGCGGATCCTGGGCGGTTGCTCGGCCCACAACGGCGCCATCGCCGCCGTCGGTCACCGCCTCGACTACGACGCGTGGGGCCTGCCTGGTTGGGCCACCGACGACCTGCGGCCCTTCATCGCGATGGCGCTGGAACGCATGCGAGTGCGGGCCTACGCCGACGATGAGGCGACGCCGTTCCACGCCCGTTGCCTCACCGCCGCCCGCGCCAGGGGCTGGACGATTGCCAGCGATCTGTGCGATCTCGACGCCAACGAGAGCTTCGGCCTCGAAACGGTGAACGTCGTGGACGGTGTGCGGTGGAACACGGCGTTCGCCTACCTCGACCCGGTGCGGCACTCCTCGTCGCTCCGGATCGAAGCCAACGCCCTGGTGGATCGCATCGAACGCACAACACAGGGCTGGTCGATCCATCTCGCAGGTACGGAGTCGAGGCCTGGTCAACAGACGTTCCGCGCCGAGTGCGTGGTGCTGACTGCGGGCGTGTACGGCACCCCGGCGATCCTGCAGCGATCGGGAATCGGCGATCCCGATCGACTGCGTTCGGTGGGCGTGACTCCGGTGGTCGAATCACCAATGGTCGGCACGAACCTGCATGACCATCCGATGATCAACGCCGGCCGTGACCTCACGCCTCAGCTCCGCACGGAGATCGACGCCGCCATCGAGCGGGGGTTCGTGCCCGAGGAGCAGACGCTCGGGAAGGCACGATCAAGCCTGGCGGAGCACGACGTGTTCGACCTGCATCTCTTCCCCGTGTGTGCCTCGGCGCAGACGGTACTCACCAGCGGCCGTGGTCTGGTGGAGGTCGCATGCATGACCCCGCGGAGTCGGGGCGAGGTCCACATTCGCTCCATTGACCCAACGGTGAGCCCCCACATTGATCACAGGTACCTCACCGACCCCGAGGGCCACGACCTGACGGTGCTTCGTGAGGGGCTCGTGATGGCCGAGGCGCTGCTCGACCACCCTGCGCTCGCCGACGCCCTCCAACCCGAGGCACATCGAGACCTGTCCGACGCTGCGATCACCCGCGATGTCCAGCACTACTTCCACCCGGTCGGTACCACGCCCATGGGAACGAACCCCGCCACGTCGGTGTGCGACCCTCAGGGGCGCCTGCACGGCATCGACGGGCTCATCGTGGCCGACGTGTCACTCATGCCGCAGATTCCCCGCGCCAACACCAACATCCCTGCCGTGATGATCGGCGAGCGGATCGCGTCGTTCCTCTGTTGATCAATGCCCTACCGTGCAGGCTCATGAGCCGCTATCACCACCTGCGCGATCGGGTGTCGGCGGGCGAGCGCGTACTCATCGACGGCGCCACCGGTTCGGAGATGGAGCGTCGAGGTGTCCCCGAGCACGTCGACGGCTGGTTCGGCGGCGCTGCCATCACGCACCCCGACGTGCTGCGAGCGGTTCACCGTGAATACATCGACCTCGGCGCCGAGCTGATCATCTCGAACACGTTCGCCACCCACCGCTCGGTGCTTCGCGACGCCGGGGCCGAACGGGACTTCGAGGTGTTGAACCGACGCTCTGTGGAACTCGCGGTCGAAGCCCGCAACCGGAGCGCACACGACGCCGTTGTGGTCGGGGCCGGTATGAGCCACTGGTCGTTCACGAACGCCAACCCACCGCTCGCCGAGCTGGAGCGGGCCGCCACGGAGCAGGCGACGATTCTGGCCGACGCCGGTGCGGAACTCATCGTGCTGGAGATGATGGTGAGCATCGATCGCATGCACTGCCTCATCAGAGCGGCGAAGACGACTGGGCTGCCGGTCTGGGTCGGCTTCTCGATCGGCGGTGAGAACGGTGAGCTGCCCGACCGCTCGGTGATGACCCTCCGGGACGACGACGAGTTGCTGGCCGACGCCATCGACTCTCTCGCCGGTCTGGGCATCGATCTCGTGTCGATCATGCACACCGACGTCGACCTCGTGGACCCGTGCCTCGACATCGCCTTCGACCGGTGGGCGGGGCCCATTGGCGTCTACGCCCACTCATGGGAAGGGATCGATCCGGTCGACTACGCCAGCCGTTCCGCCACCTGGCTCGACCGGGGGGTGCGTGTCATTGGCGGATGCTGCGGAACTGTCCCAGCCCACATCGCCGAACTCGCCACGCTCGACGCCCTCACCTCCTGACGCATCCGGCCGACAGGGCGGGGGTCGAGCCCCTGCCCCGGAGGAACCCCCGTGTCGACCTACCGTCTCGTCACCCGAAGCGACTTCGACGGCCTCGTCTGCGCGGTGTTGCTGCAACACCTCGAGATGATCGACGACATCGTCTTCGTCCACCCCAAGGACATGCAGGACGGCAAGGTGGAAATCGGCGGCGGTGACATCACGACGAACCTCCCCTACGTGGAGGGCGTGCACCTCTGTTTCGATCACCACGAGTCGGAGACCATCCGCAACGACATCCGCCCCAACCATGTGATCGCCCCGAATGTGCCCTCGGCCGCCCGTGTCGTGTGGCAGTACTACGGCGGGCACGACACCTTCCCGGCGGCCTGGGACGAGATGATGGCTGCGGTCGACCAGGCCGACGCCGCCCAGTACGACGAGCACGAGATCCTGGAGCCGGGCGGGTGGGGGCTTCTCAACTTCATCATGGATCCCCGCACCGGGCTCGGGCGCTTCCGGGATTTCCGCATCTCGAACTACGACCTGATGATGGATCTCATCGGGCGCTGCGGAACCCACACCATCGAGGAGATCCTGGCCCTGCCCGACGTGGTGGAACGCACCGAGCTCTACGCCCGATACGAGGCCGAGGCGAAGGAACAGATCGTGCGCTGCTCCACGGTTCACGAGAACCTGGTGGTGCTCGATCTGACCGGCGAGGACACGATCTGGCCCACGAACCGGTTCACGATCTATGCCCTGTTCCCCCAGTGCAACATCTCCATTCATCGGCTCTGGGGTTTCCGCCAGCAGAACACCGTGTTCGCCACGGGTAAGTCGATTCTCGACCGGAGCTGCAAGACGAACGTTGGCGATCTCATGCTTCGCTACGGCGGTGGCGGGCATGCCGCAGCGGGAACCTGCCAGGTGCACCACGATGACGCCGAGCGGGTTCTGGGCGAGCTGATCGCCGCGATCGTCGCTGATCAACGGGCGTCGACGGGGGCTGAGAACTGATTCTCGCCGCGTTCCTCCTGGTCCACGCCCCGACACGCGCACACCAGCGGCGAGGTCGTTGACCCCAGTCCCGAAGCGGACTAGACATCACCGGGTGAGTTGAACCGCTCAGCTCGCGGCGCAGGGATCGGGCCAAATGGCGACACGCCAGAAATCCAGATCAGCCGCGCCGCTCGATGCCGAGCGCCAGCTGGCCGAACTCGAAGCGGCGCTGGAAGCTGTCGAGCCTCGACGCCGCCGCCGGTGGCTTCCTGGCCTCGCCATCGTGTCCATGCTCATGGGCGGCATCCTGTTCTTCACGCCGGGCCGCACCGACCGGACCGACCTCGACACCAACGCTGGGACCCCGACCGCCGTCGAGAGCCCCAGCACGGTCGTCATCGGCGGTGACAGCACCGCCGGCCTGGAGAGCACCGACACCACGATCGCCGCGGCCAGCAGCGCCACGATCGAGGTCAGCCCAGACCACAACGCGCAGATCAGCAGCGTCGAGCTCGACGAACCAACCGAGGAGTCCACCACCGAGGCTGCACCAGAGCCGGCTCCTGCTCCTGCCCCAGCAGCGGCTGCCGCCACGGGCACGCCGGCCATCTGGCGGTACTACGGCAACCCCTGGACGATGCGGTCGTTGGCCGACGTGGGTCTCGACGGCGAACGGGTCTCGATCCGCATCACGGCCAAGTCGACCGGCGTGATGAACGGCTTCCGCACGTACTACAAGGCAGCCATCGGCAGCCAGAGCGCCGGCTCCAACAGCTACTCCAACGGCACCGGCGGCACGATCAAGGTGGAGCTGTGGCCCGACAACGGCTCGGGATTCCCCGACGAGTCGGGCCGGCCCCTGGCCGAAGTGCCCCCCTGGGCCCCCGGCCTGCGCGGCGGACGCCCCGTCGGCTCTCAGCACGACACGTTCTTCCGGTTCTCGGCCTGGACGTCGCCACCCACGATCCAGGCCGGCGAGGTGTACCACGTGGTGTTCGAGAACCTCGACTCGAATCCGAACGCCAACTTCTTGTCGATCAACAACGGCTACGAGGTGGAGGGCGCCCGCGAGCGCGGCCCGTTCGGGCCTCAGGTGGCCGACTGGGGCATCCTGCGAGACACCGGCTCGTGGCAGGAGTGGACCACCCGAGGCAGCGCAGACAACGGGCGCTACGACCCGATCTTCGTGGCCGAGATGGCCGACGGCTCTTCGTGGGGCAACGGGTACATGGAGATGGCTGACGACGGGTCGTCGATGCAGCGGTATCGGGCCGTCACTGGTTCCTCGTGGGTGCGCCAGGTGTTCACGCCCCGAGAGGATCACGTGGTCGACGCCGTCGCCCTACATGTGTTCGGTGACGCCGCCGGCATGGAGGTGCAGCTGTCGGACGGATCGGGAACGCTCGGCACGTGGCCGCTCAGCTTCTCGGCGTCGGGCAACAACACAGGCCAGTGGCAGACACGGGGCTTCGATCCGCTCACGCTGCGAGCAGGCACCACCTACTACCTGTCGGTTCGCAAGGCGTCGGGGTCCGGCACCACGAGCATCTCCATGATTCGCGACGGCTCGGCCGGGGGTCTCACCACGAAGTTCCCGGGCGGAGCGACTTGGAGTGACGGTCAGGCCCAGATCTCCACGAACTCCGGTGGCAGTTGGTCGAATCTGCGCCCAGCAGATCGGGCCGATGTGGCCGGCCTCGTGTTCCGCACTGCCGGCTGACCGCACCAGTCGGGACCTCCGACCCTGGTTCGACCCGTCGAGCTGTACGAGCGTCGCCGGGTGCCACTCAATACACCGATCCGCCGACCTGAGCCGCCATCGACGACCCCTACTGGTCTCAAGCCGGTGCTCGACGTCATCCCCGACTGCTGCTACGAGCGATCGACGGTTCGAGGGCTCGGGCTCGTCGCCAGAGATCTGGCCGTGTACGGGTTCGCAGTCTGGGGCCTGACGGCGACAGACAACCCGGTGTTGTTGGTACTGCTGTGGACCCTGGCGGGGCTGGCCGTGTCGGGCCTGTTCGTGCTCGGCCATGATGCCGGACACGACGCCCTGTTCGACTCACGCCGGCTCAACAGGGTGATCGGCACGATTACGATGCTCCCGTCGCTTCACGCCCTCGAACTGTGGCGCTTCGGCCACAACCGCGTGCATCACGGCCACACCCTTCGAGAGGGCATGGACTTCGTCTGGCACCCACTCCGGGTGGACGAGTACCAGGCCATGGGCCTCTTCGGCCGGCTGCGCCACCGGGTGGAGTGGGGCCCCTTCGGGGCCGGTGCCTACTATCTGCGCGAGGTCTGGTGGAACAAGATGGTGCGCTTCGATCCGCCGGCGCGCTGGGCGGCCATTGCTCGCCGTGACCAGGCCTTCGTTGCCGTGTTCGCGCTCAGCACCCTCGTCGCTGCTGTCGTGCTGGCCGGGCCAGGGGCCGGGCTGTGGACCTGGTTCAAGGCTGTGGTGGTGCCGTTCGCGGTGTTCTGCCAGGTGATCGGCTGGGTGGTCCACGTGCACCACATCTCACCGGACATCCGCTGGTGGGGACGACGGGAATGGAACCGGTTCCGAGGCCAGGTGGAGGGAACCACGATCCTGTGGGGGCCGCCGGGGTGGGACCTGTTCTTCCACTGGATCATGGTGCACCTCCCCCACCACGTCGACATGCGTATCCCCTGCTATCACCTGCCGACGGCGGCCCGAGCCATCGCCGCTGCCTTTCCCGACGAGGTGGACCAACGCCCGATCCGCGTCGTCGACTACCTGCGCGCCACCCGCACCTGCAAGCTCTACGACTTCGAGGCCGGCCACTGGGTGCCCTACCCGACCCGTCGCACCTGAGATCCATCAACCCGGATGCAGGCCCAGACGGTGACATCTGCTGCTCCGGCACTCTCGGCCAACTCTCAGGTTCGAGTGCTTTGATGGTCGGGTGACCTCCCACCAGCAGCCGACGGCGCGCCCATGACCGGACGGCGCCTACTCGTCGTGGATGACGAGGACAACCTGCGGTCCATGCTGGGAGCGGCCCTTCGGCACCACGGCTACCAGGTGGCCACCGCCACCGACGGTCCCGAGGCACTCGCCGCACTGGCGAACGAACCGCCCCACCTCGTCGTACTCGACGTGATGATGCCCGGCATGGACGGCTTCGAGGTGTGCCGGCGCATGCGGGCCGCCAACGATCAGACGCCGGTTCTGTTCCTCACTGCGCGCGACGACACCGAGGACAAGGTGCGCGGCCTGCGACTCGGCGGCGACGACTATCTCGAGAAGCCCTTCAGCCTCGACGAGCTCACGGCCCGGATCGATGCGATCCTCAGGCGAACCGATGCGCACGCGTCGGGGGCGGTGCTCGAGTTGGACGACCTCCGCGTCGACGACGACGCCCACCTCGTGGTGAAGGCCGGGGTTCACATCCACCTCTCGCCCACCGAGCACAAGCTGCTGCGATACCTCCTGATGAACCAGGGGCGGGTGGTCTCGAAGACGCAGATCCTCGATGGTGTCTGGGGCTATGAGTTCGATGGCGATGGTGGCGTCGTCGAGACATACGTGGGTTACCTCCGTCGCAAGCTGGACACCTCCGAGCCCAAGCTGATCCACACCATCCGAGGGGCCGGATACACGATGCGAGTGCAACCGTGATCCCATTGAGCCTTCGTATCCGACTGCTCCTCGGGGTGGGGCTCGTTGCGCTCGTGCAGATTGCGGCCGCCGTCGCAGTGATCCTCGTGATCAGCGACCAACTGCTCGACGAGATCGACGAACGCCTCATCGGTGCCGCATCAGCTGCGCCGTCAACCGAACGCTCGATCGACGAGGCCGGGCGAGTGGGGGCCAACGGAAATCGCGACATCTACCAGGGCATCGTGCGCCCCGACGGCACCGTCATGGCAATCAATGTCGTCATCGATCGAGACCAACCGATGCCACCGCCTCGCATCAAACCAGCCGATGTCGACGCCGCCCGGACTGGTCCGACAACGGTCGGAGCCCAAGAGGGAAGCCTCGAGTACCGACTGTTGTCAGTGGCCTCCGACGGAACGGGCACGTTCGTCGTGGCCAGTCCTCTCGACGGCTACCGGTGGACAATGTCACGGTTGATCAGGTTGGTCGTCGGCACCGCCGTGGTGCTCGTGATCACCCTCGCCGCCGTCACCTGGTGGATGCTGCGGCTCGGCGTCGAACCCGTCAAGCGCATGACCATGACTGCCGAGTCGATCGCCGCTGGCGACCTCTCGGAACGGATCGAGAATCGCCACCCGGGGACAGAGGCCGGTCAGCTGGGCCACGCCCTCAACGCCATGATGGCAACGATCCAGGGGTCGTTCGACGAGCGCACCAGAGCGGAGGCCCGCCTACGCCGGTTCGTGGCCGACGCCTCCCACGAACTCCGCACTCCGGTGGCCACCATTCGTGGCTACGCCGAGCTGTACGAGGCCGGCGGGCTCGACAACAGGTCCGAGCTGGACGACGCGATGCGGCGGACCAGGCACGAGAGCGAGCGCATGTCGCGCCTCATCGCCGACCTGTTGCACCTGGCCAAGCTCGACCGCGAACCGCTGCGTGCAACTGAGCCTGTCGACCTCGCAACGCTCGTGCACGATGTGGTCAACGACGCAACGAGGATCCATCCTGATCGTACGTTCTCGGCGGCCTGCGAATCCGAGCCGCTGGTGATCACGGGCGACGAGGATCTCCTGCGACAGGCGCTGACCAACCTCGTGAGCAACGCGGTGGTGCACACCGGGCCGGGCACGACGACGAGCGTGCACGTCGCCTCTCGCCGCAACGAGGCCGTTCTGACCGTGGTCGACGACGGTGAGGGCATGCCGGTCGATGTGGTGGAACGGGCAACGGAGCGCTTCGTTCGGGGCGATCCGTCGCGAAGCCGCCACCGGGGCGGCAGCGGGCTTGGGCTGGCGATCGTGGACGGAATCGTGGCCGCCCACCACGGCGATCTTCAGATCACCAGCAGCCTCGGCGGCGGCACCGAGGTTCGCATCACGTTGCCGACTGCGGCCCCCGCCCCCAGTTCATGAGCCGGCGCCGAGGGCATCGGCACGCTCGAGATACTCGGTGAGGATGGCGAGGCCCTCGTCGTCGATGAACGTCGTGCCGAGGAACGGCATCTCCCCCGACTCGACCTGCTCCAGGATCTCGGCCTCCTCGCCGGTGACACCAGTCGCCGCCAAGGGAGTCTCCCAGCGGAAGTCGTAGCCCTGTCGAGCAGGGCGGGACCAGGCGTCGGGCTGATGGCAGTGCGAGCAGTTCATGTCCAGGTAGGCCCGTCCCCGCTCCGAGATCGGAAGCGACGCATCGAGATAGTCGGCCACCACGTCCACGGCGGTGGGATCGACAGTGTCGAGCGCTCCGACGGCCTGCAGGTGATCGAGCTGGTTCACATCGGACCCGTTGCGGCTGACCGTCAGATTCAGGTTTCGGAGTTCGGGCCCAAGCGGGAAGACTGCGCCCGCCTTCTGATGGCAGGACACGCACTGACGTTGGGTCGGCACCTGGAACTCGACTGATCGGCTGCGGCCCTGCTCGTCAATCCAGTCAACCACCTGCACCGCCCCCTCGGCCTCGAACACCGCCTCGGTCTGCTCGTCGTTCCACACGTAGGTGGCCACGTTCCACAGCCCCTGTTCGAGCGTGAGCAGGCGCGTCTCGATGATGTGGCGGCCGAGGGCCGGGTCTCGATCGTCGTCGTGGTAGTAGAACGTCTTCACCAGCGTTGTGCCCTCGGGGAACTCCGGGAGCCCGCCGCCGGCGGCCTGGATGACCGATCCCTCCGGGATGTACAGCAGGCGCTGCTTCTGCGAATCGTCCGCGAACAGCGACGACTGCAGGTCGACGAGGTGGTAGCCGTCTGCCGGCTCCAGCGTGGCCAACGACCCCTGGTAGATGCCGGTGGCCGTGAGGGTCGCCGGGAAGTCCTCGGTTCGCGGCACGGGCGGCGAACCGTCGCCGTTTCCGCTGGGAGCGAACACGGTGACTGCGCCGATAGCGATGCCGGCGACGGCAACGGGGAGCAGGACGAGAAGCCATCGGCGACGAAGGAAGTACACACGACGAGTATGCAGGGTGATGCTCCGAAACAACGGAGAGGCCGCTGTGAGTTGGCTGAGAGCTCAGCTCCGCTTCTGTGCCAGGAGCGTGGTGTGATCGAAGGGTCGCCCTCCCTCGGGAATCGGTGTGGCGACGATCTCGATGCGCCCGAATCCGACGTCTCGTAGCAGGTCGCCCACCGTGGCAGGGTCCAACTCGTAGGCGGTGACCACCTTGTGGTCGAACGGCGTGCCGTGGGCATCAGGCGACCGGGAACCGAAGAACGAGACGAAGAGGGGGGCGCCAGGCTGCAGGGCCCGGAACCACTCGGCGAACACGGCGCCGAGCACCACGGGGTCGAGGTGGATGATCGAGTAGCGGGACACGATCCCGCCCAGGCTGGCGTCGACGACATCAAGCGCTGTCAGGTCACCTACCGCGAACGAGCGCTCGGGATAGGCACGGTGAGCCTGCTCGATCTGACCGGGCGAAAGGTCGATGCCCGACACGTCGAGACCGACGCCGCCGAGATGGTTCACAACACTCCCGGGCCCGCAGCCGACATCGAGCACCGGGCCCGGGAGTGTGGCGACGCCGGCGGCGAACGACGCCAGTGCCTCGACGGTCTGGCTGTCGTGGTCCAGGTCGTTCAGAAACAGCGAGGCGTAGCGTTCCGCGTTGGCGTCGTAGGCCCGACGAACGGCGGTCCCAGCCGGCTCCATCCGGTCAGGCGGGCTGGTGATCGTCGAAGCCGAGGTAGGAGGCGATCTCCGACACGGGTCGTCGCTCCGACACAACCTCGTTGGCGCTGAACGACGAATCGGGGTAGCCCATCGCCACCGTGATCACGATCAGCTGATCCTCGGGGATGTTCGCGTGTTCCCGCACGACTGACGACTGGTAAATGCCCTGACCGTTGATCACGCAGCCGACGCCGCGATCCCATGCGGCGAGCACCATGCCGTACACGAACTGGCCGAGATCGAAGTACGCCTCCGTCGAGTCGTAGAGGTCGCGGTCGATGCAGCCGATCACCGACACCGGGGCATCGAACTGACGGAACCCCCGCATCGTCCAGTCTTGGCGCTGTTCCTTGTCGTCCCACCCGATGCCGGCAGCCTCGAACAGCTGAGCCGCCACCCGCTTCTGGCGGTCACGGTGCTCGCCCTCGTAGCGCCCGTGCCCCCTGATCTCGCGGTCTGGCTTGCCCGTTTCGAGCATCCGCTCGGTGTTGCCACGGCGGATGCGATCGAGCACGTCGCCAGTCACCACGTGGACGTACCACGGTTGGGTGTTCATCGACGACGGGCACTGGGACGCCACCTGGATGATCTCGTCGAGAACCTCCCGTGGTACCGGGTCGGGCTTGTAACCACGGATACTGCGGCGCTCGAACGCCAGCTGCTGGAACTCCACCTCGGGCCTCCCTTGGGATCGACGCAAGATTAGGTGTCGCCGCCCGCCGCAAGAGAATTCCGGCGGCTGTCACACCATGGTGGCCGTCTTGGCGCGCAGTGCGTCGATGTCGAGCGGCGCAAAGCCGGGCTCTCCGCCCTCAGCTCCGACGCTGAACAGCTCGAACTCGACCACGTGGCCATCGGGATCGACGCCCATCACGGATCGGGCAACGCCGAAGTCGGCGGCCAGCACCACGGTCGTGCGCTCGGAGAAGAAGTCGAACGCTCGAACCAGGTCGATGTCGTCGTGAATCTCCCACCCGGTGTGGGCCAGGCGCATCTGATCGGACGGGTAGGCCTGGCCCATGTTGGCGTGCTCGTGGAGCGCAAGGTCGCTGAAGTTCGCCGAGCCGGGCAACCGAAGGAACGTGATGCGGTGGTCGACATCCTCGGCCACCACCTCGGTGCCGAGCAGATCGTGGTAGAACGCCGCCGACCGCTCCCGGTCGGCCACATCGATGGCAACGTGATTGAGGGTGACACGGATCATGGCTTCTCTCCTTCTGCCGGGCCCGAAACGTTCGGGCCTGCGTTCGTCACCTTGAGCCACCACCGCCCTGTGGCAACACCCCGTAAATCTGGGGTCGTTGCTCCCCCCACGAAGGTGGGGTGCGTGGCACCCCCCAACAAGTTGGGATGTCATCTGGCCGCAGTCAGATGACAGACTTTGCCATGACGTGGAGCGAACTGCGTGCGGATCGGGTTCTGCGAGACATTCGCGGGCTGGCCGAGGAGCCACTGGCGCCGCTCGAGCTGTTGACGGCAACGGCGGAGTGCTTCGACGATGCCGTGCCCAGCGACGCCTCGTGCTGGAGCACGTTCGATCCCGCCACCACCATGGTCACCTCGGCCATTGGCCGCGACCTCGACGAGCACGGCACAGCGGCGGCGCGCTTCTTCGAGTTGGAGTACGCCCTGGACACACCCGGCCAGTACCGGGAGCTCGCAACCGAACGGCGATCGACCGGCCTGCGGTTCAGCGACCAGGACGGCCCCGATGGTGTCGGCCATGCCGCAGTGCGTGACCATCTCAACGACATGGGAGTGGGTCAGGAACTCCGCGTGCTGTTCCAGCACCAGGACGCGAGCTGGGGCGGCGTCGGCCTGATGCGGGCAACCACGTCGGCTGCGTTCAGCGTCGACGAGTTGGACTTCGCGGCGCGAATGGCTCCCATTGTCACCGGCGCCATCCGTGGTGCGCTGGTGCGCTCGGCGGTTCCGGACCTCGCCGTCCACATCGACGACGGCCCTGCTGTGCTGGTCGTGTCCGACGACTCGATCGTGGAGGCGACACCGTCGGCACTGACCTGGCTCGGTGAGCTACGGCGCGGTGACCGGGGCCACGGCGAGGTTCCCACCGTGGTTCAAGCCGTTGCGGCCCACGCCTCCGCCGGTCACACCGTGGCCCAGCGGGCGCGTGTGGCGTCATCGTGGGTGGTGCTCCGAGGCGCCCCCCTGGGGCCGGGGCGGGCCGTCGTCACGATCGAACGTGCTGGACCGCCGGAGGTGGCGTCCATCATCAGCGCCGCTCTGGGCCTCACTGATCGAGAGCTCGACGTGGTGAGCGGCGTCCTCCAGGGCCGCTCCACCAAGCAGATCGCAGGCGAACTCCACCTTTCCGCCTACACCGTGCAGGACCATCTCAAGTCGGTGTTCGGGAAGGCAGGGGTCAACAGCAGACGCGAGCTCGTCGCCGACGTGTTCTTCGGTGTCTATGCCCCGCGGCTCGGTCAACCGGTCGGCGTCGACGGGTTCTTCGACGACCCCGCCTAGGTGGTCGATGTCTGGATGAGCCACACTTGACGCCGAGCAAGGAGTGCGTTCATGACTGAGATGGCCGAAGAGACACGTCAGATCTTCGATCCCAACATCGTTACCCCTGAGATGGAGATGGCCGAGAAGGGCGAGGGCGTCCCCGCCGCGTCCGAGCTCGCAATCGAGGACATCAACCCCCTGAACGCTCACCTGTTCAAAGAAGACCGCTGGCAGGACCACTTCGCCCGGCTGCGGGCCGAGGATCCGGTGCACTTCAACGAGCTGGAGACCGCAGGCCGGTACTGGTCGATCACCACCTACGACGACGTGCGCACCGTCGATGGCGACTGGGAGACCTTCTCGTCGGCCAGCGGGATCACCCTCGGGCAGTCGGCCGCACGTGCGGCCGCGAGCCCGCAGACCACGCTCACGCCATTCATCGCGATGGACCCGCCAGACCACACGCAGCAGCGCAAAACCGTGCGGAGCGTGTCGGCGCCGAGCAACATCCGCAACATCGAGCCGATGCTTCGCGAGCGGACGGCGGCACTACTCGACTCGCTGCCTGAGGGCGAGACGTTCGACTGGGTCGACACGGTGTCGATCGAGCTCACCACGCTGATGCTCGCCACGCTGTTCGACTTCCCGATGGAGGATCACCGCAAGCTCACGCGCTGGTCCGACGTCGTATTCGCCATCCCGACGCCTGGCGGCGTTGTCGAGACCCAGCAGCAGAAGATCGACGAACTGTTCGAGTGCGTTGCCTACTTCGAGCGGCTCTGGGAAGAGCGGCGCGGTGGCGACGGCTTCGACCTCGTCACGATGCTCGCCAACGGTGAGGCCACCAAGGACATGTCGGCCTTCGACCATCTCGGCAACCTCTTGCTGCTGATCGTGGGCGGCAACGACACGACCCGAAACACGATGACGGGCAGCGTGTACGGGTTGAACAAGTTCCCCGACCAGTACGACAAGCTCATGGCCGACCCCAGCCTGATGGAGAAGTTCGTACCCGAGGTCATCCGCTGGCAGACGCCGCTGTCGTACATGCGCCGAACGGCCACGACCGACACCGAACTCGGCGGTAAGCAGATCCGCAAGGACGACCAGGTCCTGATGTGGTACATCTCGGCCAACCAGGACGAGAGCGTGTTCGAGGATGCATCAGTGCTCGACATCGACCGCCCGAACGCCGACCGTCAGCTGTCGTTCGGCTATGGGATCCACTTCTGCATGGGTAGCCGGGTGGCCGAACTCCAGCTCCGCGTGCTGTGGGAGGAGCTCCTCCAGCGGTTCGAGCGGGTCGAGGTGCAGGGCGAGCCGGAGCGGGTGTTCTCCTCGTTCGTGCACGGGTACTCGAGCCTGCCGGTGACCGTCACCCGCCGCTGACGCTCGGCGCAGCCGACATCGGAGGCGGGGAAGGATTGACCGTGGCACCAGATTCGACACCGCAGCATGCGTTCATCACCGGTGGAGGGAGCGGTATCGGCCTGGCATGCGCCACTCGGTTTCTGGAAGACGGTGCCCGCGTCACGATCATGGGCCGCAACCACGACAAGCTCATCGCCGCCCAACAGTCACTCTCGTCGCTCGGCGAGGTCGACGTCGTGGCCGGCGATGTGGCAAACGAGGACGACGTGCGGAGCGCGGTCGAGACCGCCCATGCCCACCTCCCGCTGACGATTGCCATCGCCAACGCCGGTGTCGGAACGGCTGCGCCGGTCACGGCGATGGATCAACGCGCCTGGAACGAGGTGCTGGAGGTGAACCTGACGGGCACCTTCCATACGTTCAAGCACGCCGGGCTCGCCATCTCCGCGGCGGGCGGTGGGGCCATGTGCGCCGTGTCGTCCATTGCCGGGATCAGGAGCCATCGGCTGATGAGCGCCTACTGCTCGAGCAAGGCCGGAATCGACATGTTGGTGCAGGTCACCGCCGATGAGATGGGAGCTCGCAACGTGCGGGTGAACAGCGTCAGACCGGGCCTGGTCGAGACGGAGATCTCGGCACAACTGCGCAACTCCGACGCCATCCTGGGCGACTACCTCGACTGCATGCCCATCCAGCGGGTCGGCACCGTCGAGGACGTGGCCGGCGCCATCCACTTCCTGTGCGGGCCGGAGGCCACGTGGATCACGGGCGTCAACCTCTCGGTCGACGGCGGCCATCACCTTCGCCGCGGCCCGAACCTGCAGGCCTGAGCTCGGGCGCGCCGGCTGCTCAGCCGAGGAACGTGTTCAGCTCGTCCTCGGGTATCGCCCGCTCGGCGAACGAGAATGACCCGTGCTCGATCAGCTCGGCACACGCCTGGCGAAGGAACCCGAGCATGGCCCGAGGCATGCTGCCGCCAGTGCTCACCCGGCGGACACCGATGTCGGCAAGAACGTCGAGCGTGAGTTGTGCGCCGCCGGAACCGATACCGACGCTGATCGGAGCGTCGATGGCCTCGACGAGGTGGGCGATCGATGCCACGTCGGCCACGCCGGGCACGAACAGGCAGTCGGCGCCGGCGGCCCGGTATCGAGTGATGCGTTCGATGGCGTCGTCCATCGGTCGGTCAACGCCCCCGTAGAGCGACTCCGCCCGGGCGGTGAGCACGTAGGGCACGCCAGACCGGTCGGCGGCCTCCCGCGCGGCGGCGATCCGCTCGACGCTGAGTTCGAGCGGGAGCAGACCAGGCTCGGGGCCGGGAGCCTGATCCTCGATGCTCCCCCCGACCATGCCGAGCTCGATCGACCGACCGATGGTGTTGGCCACGTCCTCTGCGGGGATCCCGTAGCCGTTCTCGAGATCCCCGCTCGTCGGGATGGCAACCGACGAGGCGATCTCGCCGTACTCGCCGAGCATGATCTCTCTTGGGGTGGAGTAGACGTAGTCGGGCCGACCTCGACTCCAGTTCACACCGCCGCTGGTCGTGCCTATGGCGGCGAACCCTGCGGCTTCGAACAGCCGCGCCGATGCGACATTCCACGCACACGGCAGCACGAAGATCCCCGGGCCGTCGTGCAGCGCCCGAAAGGCGGCACCGGCCGCGATCTGGTGCTCACGCACGGCCCCCACCCTGCCACGACTGCGAGCGCTAGTACATCGGGTCCACGATGTCGTCGCCGAGGAGGCCCTTGCCTGCGGCGTAGTGCAGGTGGCGATAGCGCTCCCACTGCACGCTGAAGCCGTGGATGTCGCGCAACGACTGCTCCAGGATGTGACCTGCCCGCAGCGCATCCACACTGCCCGCCGTGAAGAGGTCGCTGACCGAGCGCCGAACCGTGCGGAAGGCGTGATCACAGATGGAGTGGAGCCGGGCGTTGGTCTGCCGGTCAGGCGGATCACCGGCCAAGAGCTGCTCCTCGGTGTGGTCGGCGAGCGCAAACAGGCCTTGCCGGGCGCACTCGATGGCGATGTCGGCAGAGGCGACGGAGTTCTGCGTAGATGGGTAGTCCGACCACGCCCGACCGCTGGCCGCCGAGATCCGCGTCGAGGCCTGCGAGATCGCCCCCTCCACTGCGGCTCGTCCGATGCCGACGGCCACGGCTGCCAGCCAGATCGACTGACCCGACAGACCAGGCAGGCGGGCCATCGGCACATCAGCCGTCGCCATCGCCGTCATGCTCGCGATCGCATCACCGGGCACCGTGTGGCTCGCAATGGCCACCGCGTGGCTGCCGCTGCCCCACACGGCGTTGACACCGTCCCACGTCCGCTCGATCGAAGCCGCCGACCTCGGCACGGCAACGAAGCCCATCTCCGGTATCGGACCCGCCATCACGAGTTCGCCATCCTCGTGCACGAGGCAGTTCAAAACGAAGTGGGTTGCGTGCTCGCATCCGCTGACGACCGGCCAGCGGCCGCTGACTTCGAGCGTTCAGTTCACTCGTTCGGCCTTGCCGGTGGGAGGAAAGCCGACGCCGTAGAACCAGTTCGATTCCGCCAGCATTTCGGCGGCGATGGCATCGGGGAACGCATGGGTTGCCATCGCTGCCCCGTTCGAGTTGGCCGCAGCCCACGCCACCGATGGGTCGGCATGGGCCAATGCCTCAAGCACCCGGATGAACTCACCCAGCCCCGTCGACCGATCGCGGCCCAGCAGTCTGAACACCCCGAGCGGCCCGAGCCGCTCCATCACGGGCGCCGTCATCGCATAGCCCGCTTCACCGGCGCGACGCTCCGCTCGCACGAGATCGGCACTGTCTACGACATCACCAAGAACCGACATGTTCCCTCCACATGTAGTGGCCAGTTGGGCTCTGCGAGAGCCTGTCTCCCGCAACGCTAGTGCGCGGCCGCGTCGTACTGCACGGCTCGCCCTCAGCCCGGATCATCCGTCAGGCCAGGGATCGGAGCACGCCTACCTCGGGGAACTCATCTGGGTCGCCGTAGCCATTGGCGACGAGCCAGGGAACGACCACGAGGCTCCGCCACGACCACCAGGCGCGCACCATCTCCTGGTCGACGTCCCGTCCGTAGCCCGCGAGCACGTCGTCAACATGCTGCTCGTTCCCGAGCGTGAGCGAGGCAAGATCCCACAGCGGATCGCCCTGACGCGCCTCGGACCAGTCGATGATCCCGCTCACGTCATCTCCGTCGACGAACACGTGCTCGAGGTGCAGATCGCCATGGACGAATACAGGGCCGTAGGGCCGCAGCACCAACTCCGCCCGCTTCCGGTTCCGCTCCACGATCCGAGCAGGCAGCACGTCGTTCGCGAGCAGCCAACCGCATGCGTCGTTCATGCGGCACTCAACAGACTCGGCGCTCGTGGCCGGCCACGGCGGCAGCGGGGCATCGTGTAGCTGGCGAACGGCAGCCCCGACCGCCGACCATGCGGCAGCGGGCGCCGACGAGGGATGGCCAAGACGGCCGAGCGTTCGGCCCCTGACTGCCGCCAGCGCGAGAACCGGTGGCTCATGCCACAGGATCTCAGGAGTCGGGATCGGGGCGAGGGCGATGGCGGCGGCTTCGAGGTCGGCCCGCTCGTGGTCGGCGTCGATCTTCAAGAACGTGTCGCCGACACGGACCGTGACCCGGTCGTTGTTGGCGAGCACCACGTCGACGAGCTTGTCCATGGCGTCCATGTTCGCCTGACACGCCTCGTGGTAGCACTACCGACGGCGGGCCCAGCCTCAGGTACCGTGAGTCCATCGCTGAGCACCAGGCTTCTGTCGTGATCGACCGGCCGGTGGCCGATGTCTGGAACGTCATCGCCGACCTGGCTCGAACGCCCGAGTGGCGGACCACCGTGACGTCGGTGGAACCGCCTGAGACGCTGGCGGTTGGCGCCGAGTTCGACGCCGCGACGCGGGTGCTCGGCCGTACGTGGTCGTGGCGCCTGCGCATCACCGCCGTCGCCGTCGGCGAACACCTCGCCTACGAGGTGGTCCAGGGCATGGTCGACATCCTCGTCGACCTTCGGCTGGAGGACGTCGACGGCGGGTGCCGCTTCACCTTCACCGGTACGTCTCACCCGACGAATCCTCTGGCCCGGCTGCTGGACTGGGCCGGTGCGTGGCAGCTCAGGCGAGAGATGGACGGCCAGGTCTCCAACCTGAAGAAGCTCGTCGAGGCGACGGAGCACTGACGCCAACGCCCGGCCGGCGCCGGTGCAGCTCGCGCCGGCGTTCGCGGCGCTGATCGGTCAACGTGCCGTACTGGACGTTGATGATCCGGGCGGCTGGTCGAGGAGCTCGCGCAGGCTGTTGCCGGCCACGTCTTCCAGAGCGTCGCTGACCGAGACGTACACCTCACCAGCGGGCCACGGCTCATCGGGCGTGAACGACCAGGACGTCTCGCTGCTGGGGACGGTTGGCGTTCCGGCGATGACCGTTCCATCGCTGGCCGTCATGTGGATGGCGCCGTTCAACGAGTGCCGATCGAATGGTCGGTCGAAGGAGATCTCCAACATCGTGCGGGTACCGGGTCGAGGTGGCCACCACCGCCAGCGTCGGACATCGGGTTGTTCTCGCAGCGGTGCCCCTGCCCGGATGCGCGTCGAGAACGCCTGGAGCTGCGACGAACCGTCGGCGGACGGCCATCCACCGTCGACCGCCAGCACGTACTGGTCGCCTTCGGTGAACGCCGGCCCGAGGTCGAGATTGGTTGCGACACCTCGCTTGATGCGGCCTGGATCGACCAGGACCGTCAGACGCGTGCGGTCGGCACTCCAGAGCTCCTGTTTGAAACGCATGAATGTCGCATGATCGGCAACGCCGGACGCAGTGCGGAGCGTGACGAACTGCGACGCCAGGTGGGGCGTCATCGGCACAGAGAAGTGGACGTAGAAGCGCAGCACGTTCTCCGGCACCACATCACCACTCGGATAGACCGCAGTCACGACCGCAGGCGGTGCGGACACCTCCGACCGAAGCCGGAGCGCGGTGAGCCTATGGGATCCGGCCGCGCCACGTACCCGCACCACGTAGTCCTGACCTGCAACGAAGCCGAACGCCGGGACGAAGCGCAGCTCGGTACCCCAACGCTCGTAGCGACCGGCGACCGGAGTCCGCCTGGCGTGGTACGAATCAGCGCTGCCGACAAAGACGGCGAGGTGGTCATCCTCGGCAACCGGGTCGGGACTGACGCTGCCTCCGATCAAGCGCACGACCGGAGGATCATCGACCGTCTCTGGTACCACGAGCCGGGGATTGCCAAGGTCAGGCACCGGGTCACGCTCCGGGAAAGTCCATCTCGGCGAAGAGGTTGTGGATCCGATTCGGGAACGCCGTCGGGTTGACGTCGAGGTTGAGATCCCCGGTATAGGCATCGCGGGTGAGCGACACGAAGTACTCGTCATCGAGCCGCGCCATGTGTAGTGGCACCCCTTCGAACATGACTGGTTTGCCCGTCGGGCCGAACGGCATCACCGGGTGCAGGTCGAGCTTCGGGCCTCGCTCGAAGTCCTCATGAGTCACCGCGGTGGCGCCACTGAGGCCGTTGACAGGGATCACCTGCGGGGATCGGCTGTTGTTGGTCACGAACAGCATCGGCTCGCCATCCATCTCGAACGGAACCATGTCCAGCGGCTGCCCGTTGCCCATGTCGATGATGGTGCGGGCCGAGATCTGCGCGCCGTCGACAAGTTCGTCGAGTGGAACCAGGACGAGTGGGCTGCACGTGTAGGCCGCAACGAGCTGTGGTTGCCCGTCGATCTGTTGCACCGACATCGCCCGAATGGGCGCCCGACTCTCGTACTGGTCGTGGGTGATGTGGTACATCTCGACGGCGGTCACGCTCTGAGCACCGTCGAAGGGATAGGAGATCCGGCGCAGTGAGGATCTGAAGCTGTCGTAGGCCACACCGGCCACGAACAGGTCTCCGTCGTGGTACTCGAGATCCATGATGGCCAGTGATCGAATCGCGACGGCGCCCTTGGCGATGTCTCGTGGGAGCGGGCCGCCTCCCGACCCCCGGATCTGGAACGTGGTCTCGCCGTCTGGGAACTCGGTGAGGACCTGCGACTGCACCGCCAGCGAGGACGTGTCGACGAGGCTGAGGTGCTGATCCACCGCGACCCGCACGATCGCCGGTTGTGACGCGAAGCCTCCGATCCGGGTCACGGAGATGTAGATCTCCTTCGACACCGGATGCACCGCCATGTCGTTGATCTCGACTGCGCCCAGCCCGACGCCGAGCAGCTCGGCGATCCTGGCGTCGATGTTGCGGATCGAGACGGGCACCGTCGATGCCGACGGCGCCGCCCCCGGCGTCTCGAATCCGTGAATCGCGCCTTTGTGGTTGTCGCCGACGAAGAGCACTCCCTCGTCGGAGAAGGTCAGCGCACCAGCGAACGCCATGTCCACGACGTCGGCCATCACGCGTTCTCCATCTGCAGAGCCGAGGCTTCCTTCTGCTGGCGCCTGGCCAGGCGCCACACCACGATCAGTGCGGTCACCTCGAGGGTGACGATCACCACGTGGACGCCGAAGTCGACGATCGGGGCCATCGGAGCGTCGGCCATCGGGTACAGCGGATCGATGATCCCCTCCTGGGCTTCACGGATCGCACTCATGAGCATCACCACCACGTACTGGGCCGGGTTCTGGGTGACGAGCACGAGGATCGACACGGCGATCATCGCCACCAGCCGGCCTGCGGTGGTGTAGAGCACGTTCTGATCGGGCTCACCCTGGATCGTGATGCCGGAGTCGAGCAGCACGTTGTGGTCGAAGTAGTTCCAGTACACCTGGATCGACATGAAGCAGACCAGGATGACGAGGAGCACGTTGATCCAGATCGGGATCGGGGAGGTTCTGATTCTGCTGAGCACGGTGATCGGTCCTTCACGGTTGTTCCTTGGCTGAACCTACGGGCAGACCTAAGATGACTCAAATAGAACGTACTCACAGAAGATGAATGCGATTCAACTGTGCCCCAGCTGAGAGATGTCGATCTCAACCTCCTCGTGATGCTCGATGCCCTGCTCACCGAGCGGAGCGTCACCCGCGCCGCTGAACAGCTCAATCTGACTCCTTCGGCCGTCAGTCACGGGCTCAAGCGCCTCCGCGAACTACTCGGCGATGAACTCCTCGTACGCGATGGGCGACGCATGCGGCCCACCGTCCGTGCCGAACAGTTGGCCGAGACCCTGCCCCGGCTCCTGCACCAGGTGGCTCGTGCCCTGGAGCCTCCCGAGCCGTTCCGACCGGCTACGTCCAGCCGCACGTTCCGCTTGGCGGCGCCCGACTTCATCGCTCCCCTCGTGCCGTGCCTGTTGCGCGCCGTGCACGCCGAGGCGCCCGGCGTCCGGGTGGAGCTGGAGCCGTACTCCCGGTCGGTGATCCGGGACCTCGCCGACGGCCGCTACGACGCGCTCGTCGGCTCGTCAGGGGTGCAGAGCGACGACCTTCGGGCCGAGCCGCTCGGGAGCTGGCCTTGGGCCGTGTACGCCCGAGCCGGCCACCCGGCCTTCGAGGACTGGTCGGTCGAGGCGTGGTCGGCCTACCCCCACCTCCAGGTACGACCCACCATCGCCCAGGGTCACGGCAAAGGGCCCACGGATCAGCGCGCCGCCGAGCTGGGCATCCCCCGCTTCGTGCACGCCGTGGTGCCCCACTTCTCGATGGCGGCGCCGGTTCTCGCTCAGACCGACCACCTCCTCACGATCCCGTCGGTGGCGATGGGCGATGCCGCGTCCGCCTACAACCTCGATCGTCGCGACCCACCCTTCGATCTCGAGCCGCTCGAACTCTCGCTGTTCCGCAGCGCTGCCGATGGCGACGAACCAAGCGTGCGGTGGTTCCGCGACTGCGTGAAGGCCGCCTTCGGCGAGAACGGCTAGTGCGTCGGCGAGGTCGCTCGGTCCCGTCAGCCGAGTCGGCCGGTGCAGGCCGCCTCGAAGATCGAGGCCGCAAACTCAGCGTCGACCGGAATCGGGTTCGTGGCTGCAGTCGGATCGACCACGGCGTCAGCGACGATCGCATCGATCGCAGCCGGATCGGCGCCGAGGTCCACCAGTGTGTGCGGCACATCGAGCGCTGCCCGTAGATCGACGACGTGGTCGACGAACCCGTCGAATCCGCCGGCCACACCGACGTAGGCTGCGAGGCGATCGATGGTGGGCTCGATCGCCGGGCGGTTGGCCATCAGCACGTAGGGCATGAACGTTGCGTTGGTCATCCCGTGGTGGGTGTTGAAGTGCGCGCCCACCGGATGCGAGAGCGCATGGATCGCCCCGAGACCCTTGTGGAACGCAACTGCGCCCATTGCGGCTGCGGTCAGCATCTGGCTCCGAGCCGTCAGATCCGTTGGCGACTCAGCCGCGGTTGGCAGGTACTCGAGCACGAGGCGGCACCCCTCCATTCCGATGCCGTGAGACATCGGGTGATGGTCGGGCGAGCAAATCGCCTCCAGGGAGTGGGCCAAGGCGTCGAGCCCCGTCCCGACAGTCAGCACACGGGGCAAACCAACGGTGAGCTCCGGGTCTGCGATCACCAACACCGGCAACATCGATGAATCCGACACGATCACCTTGCGCCGGTTGGCCTCGTCGATGACCACCCCGGCACGGCCGACTTCGCTGCCCGTGCCTGCCGTGGTCGGCACCGCAATCACTGGCGCAACGACTGACACATCGGCCTCGGCTGCGTCGTCGTCGCCGAGCTCGAAGTCCCAGATCGGGTGGGGTTGGTGCGCGCTGAAGGCGATGATCTTGCCGACGTCGAGCGCTGATCCGCCGCCGATCGCGATCACACCGTCGTGGCCACCGGCGCGGAATGTTGCGTTGCCGGCGTCGACGTCGCGACCGACCGGGTTCGGGCGTAGGTCACTGAAGACGCGATGGGCCACGCCTGCCTCATCGAGCAGACCGACGAGCGACTGCACGGGCGATAGCGCGACGAGGCCAGGGTCGGTCACGATCATCGGGTTGGTGATCCCTGCGGTCGCACAGGCGTCGGCAATCTCGGCGATGCGGCCGGCGCCGCTTCGGATCTCACTGGGGTAGCGCCACGTTGCGTGCATCTCGACCCTCAGAAGGCAGCGAGGTAGAGGGTGCGAACGTCGTCACTGGTGGCAGGCCGGGGATTGGCCAACATCGTGACGTCGGACATCGCCTGTTGGACGAGTTCGGGGAGATGATCCGAGCTCCCGCCCATGTCGCTGATCGACCGAGCGATTCCGACTCGCTCCGCCATTGCCCCAACGGCAGCAATGGCAGCGTGAGCGTTGGTGTCGTCGTCGGATGATGCGTCGGCCGCGCCGAGGGCCTCGGCTACGGCGGCGTAGCGACTGGTGCGCTCTGGCAGGTTGAAGTCCATCACATGGGGCAGCATCGTCGTGAGGGTCTGCCCGTGTGCCTGATGGAGAACGGCTGAGAGCGGATGTCCGAGCGCATGGCACATGCCGAGGCCAGCGGTCCCGAACGCAACCCCGGCCATGTGCGATCCGAGCAGGAGTTGAGACCGCGCCTCCAGGTTCGTTCCGTCGTCAACCGCCGCCGGCAGCCATTCCCCGACCAGCCGGATCGCCTGGAGGGCGATGGCATCGCTGTAGGGGGTGACCCGGTTGGAGGTGAACGCCTCGATGGCGTGAGTGAGGGCGTCCATACCGCACGTGGCGGTGGGATAGGGCGGCAGACCGAGGGTGAGTTCGGGGTCGAGCAACGAGACCACCGGCCGGGTCAACGGGTTGGAGATGAAGATCTTGCGGTTCTCCGACTCGTCGGTGAGTACCCCCGATCCGTTGGTCTCAGACGCTGTCCCCGAGGTGGTCGGGATGGCGATGAGGGGAACTGCGGTAGTCGGCTGGCGTTGCGGAGCGGCGCTGGCCGGGTCGATCACACCGGTCTCGCCGAGCGATGCCGCAATGCAGTACTCGCGGATCGGGCCGTCGTTCACGAGGTCCATCGCGATGGCCTTGGCACAGTCCATCGACGAGCCGCCGCCGAGCGCGACGATCACGAGCCCGTCGCTGTCGCCAGCTGCCTCGCTGCCGCTCACCACGTTCGTGAGTGTCGGGTTGGCCTCGACCCCATCGAAGATCGTCACGTCGAGACCATCGGCGACGAGGAGCGTGCTGAGTTGTTCGGCCAACCCGGCGGCGACCACGCCCGGATCGGTCACCAGGAGCACTCGACGCCCTCCGAGTTGGCGGGCCCTGGCGGGTGTCTCGGCGAGCGATCCCGCACGGAACACCACCTCGGGAAGAGGCCGGACGACAAACGCCGCATCGCTCAGAGAGGCGGCTTCGAGGGAACTGACCATGGTTGTGGTCCTTCGTCTGGTCGGTGGAGGCTGTGGCGATCGGTTCGCCTGGGCCCGCGGTCGGCACGGCGAGCTGTCCGCACACTAGACAGCCGGTGGTCGGCCCCGCCACGCTGGAACGGACCTCGGACTCCTAGGCGGTGGCCTCGGCGACATCGACCGGAGCCGTCTTCATGACCGGCCCGAGCACCCAGATCGCCAAGAGCGACCCAACGAGGCCGCCGGACGATGACAGGATCAGATCCCCGACAGTGTCGGTGTAGCCGAGCTCCAACCCCCCGCCGCTCGTGAGCGGCCCTTCGGTCGAGAGCAGCCACTCGAAGCCCTCCCACCAGATGATGGCCAGGCCCCCGATGCCGTAGCCGAGAATCAGCGCATCGCGGCGGTCGTGGATGGTCCGGAAGCGGAATGCGTGGAACGCACCGACGAGGAGGATCCAATTGACCAGGTGCAGCACGTCGTCGGTGCTGTTGAAGCGCTCGTAGAGGCCAGCGGTGTTGGCGAAGGTGTCGAGAAGGAACGGCGCGGCCAGCAACGCGTCGGCAGTGTGAGGGAACGGATCCCACCGGCGAACGATGGCGATCACTGGTACCAACACCGCGGAGCCGAGGAACGCCGGTGCCCGAAACTCCATTCCCTTGCCCTGCGCCCCGGACGGCTCGAAGATGATGGCGACGGCGAACGTCGTCACGAGCGCGATCTTGATGGCGATGTTGGCCACCATCACCCATCGTTGCCGGTCCAACCGAAGCACGTGTGTCGCGTAGGTCATGGCCGGCGACCCTAGTCGCCGGCCATTCGCAGAGCCCGAGAACACGGGCCTATTCGTCTCCCGACGGTTCAGGCCGGCTTCGCCACTGTTCCACCGCGCTCCGGTCTCACTCCTGCCGCGCCGCCTTCTTGTCGGGAAACTCGGGTGTGCCATCAGCCAGATAGAGCATCGCAAGGTGGATCCGAGCTCGGGTGCGCCGCCGTGCGACCCGGAGGAGGACACGGCGCCGAGCGTAGACCGCCCGGCATCCGCCCGAGTAGCGTTCATGGAGGGCCGCTGTGCGACCAGCCAGAGCGGCCAGCGAAGGGGAAGCGATGCCGAAGCGCCTGACCGAATCCCAGATCGACCACTACCGCGATCGCGGCTATCTCGCGCCGCTCGATCTGCTGACGATGGGTGAGGCCGCCGAGGCCAGGGCTGCGCTCGAGGCCTACGAGGGTGAGACGGGCGGTCCGATCGGGGGCGCTGAACGCGCCGGGGGCCATCTGCTCTGGCCGTGGATCGACGAACTCATCCGACATGAGTCACTACTGGACGCAGTCGAGGATCTGATCGGCCCCGACATTCTGCTCTGGAACTCGGTGTTCTGGATCAAGGAGGCAGGTTCCCCGAGCTACGTCGGATGGCACCAGGATCTCGAGTACTGGGGGCTCGACAACGACCACCTCGTGAACGTGTGGATTGCACTCTCCCCTGCCTCCGAGGCCGCTGGCGCGATGTCGGTCGTGCCGGGTAGTCACCGAGAACTCCTGGCCCATGACGAGACCTACAACACAGACAACATGTTGACTCGAGGCCAGGAACTCCAGATCGACATCTCCGAGCGAGACGTCGCCTCGATGGCGCTCGGGCCCGGCCAGATGTCGATGCACAACGTGCGTCTCGCTCACGGCTCCGGCCCGAACACGACCACCGACCGTCGCATCGGACTGTCCCTTCAGTACATACCGACCAGCACCCAGCAGGTGCTGGCCGACTGGGACTTCGCCACGCTCGTCCGCGGAACCGATGACCACGGCAACTTCGAACTGACCCCGCGCCCACAGACAGACTTCGACCCGGTTGCGGTGGAGTTCCATCAGCGGGCAGGAGCGGCCTTGCGTGAGCTCCTCTACCAGGGAGCCAAGCGCCCGGCCGAACGGGCCCCGACGTTGTAGGGGTGCGGTGCTCGACGGGGGATCCACGGATCGATTGGTGCCACGAAGGGGGCTGACATGACTGACCAGAAGGACCGAGTGATCGCAGGTGGGCTCGTGCCCATGCACGGACTGACCGAGGCGATCCATCTCGGCGAGAACGAGCTGCCTCACGTCGACATCGGCGATGGCAGCACGCTGCAAGTTCTGCAGGTGGATCTGAACGTCGGGCTCTGGGTGGTACGCACCCGTTTCCAACCCGGCTATCAGGTGGCAAAGCACTACCACACCGGCCAGGTGTTCGCCGTGACGCTGGCCGGCAGCTGGTACTACCTGGAGTACCCCGACTTCGTGAACACCACCGGCTCGTATCTCTACGAGCCGGCGCATTCGGTGCACACGCTGAAGGTCAGCGACGACAACGACGGCCCCACCGATGTCTGGTTCGCCATCTACGGCGCCAATGTCAACGTCGACGAGAACGGCGACGTCATCGGCGTGACCGACGCCCACAGCGTGCTCAGCCGCTATCGCGAGTTGTGCGATGCCGAAGGGCTCGACCACTCACGCGTGATCGTGAACGGCGAGGTCTGAGTCGCTGTTCAGCCGGCTGCAGGCCCAGCCTGCGCCCGAACCGCGGGAGCACAATCACGCATGCCGTCGGCGTAGAGCGCGTCCTACCCGTTCCGCTGGTAGGAGTTGCCGAGTTCGTCGTTGACGACCAGGGCACCACCGGGGGCGAGCGGCACAACGAAGTCTTCCTCGACCACCCGAGTGCTGAACGACCAGCCCTCCGGCATCTCGAGGCGGTCACCCAAGGTGGGCAGGTCCGCTGGCGTGAGAGTGGGGTCCGCGAACAGGGCGTAGGACTGCATGGTGTAGACGTTGCCGTCCGGATCGGTCAGCTCGTAGATCTCGGTACCGGCCTGGAAGGCCCATGTGGTCGTCCGCACGACCAGACTCGGGGTGTAGTACACGGGATCGACGTCGTCCCCGTCGACCGTGGCCAGCAGGGCCATGGAGATGTCGCCGAATTGGCGGGCCACCGCTTCTCCACCGGCGGCAGTGCCGACGCCGCCCTCGCCCGCCCCGGTTTCGGCGGAGCCGTCGACCGTGAAGTACCGGGGGCCATTCATGTGGATCGAGGTGGCGTTGCTCTCGGCCGCAATCGCGTCGGGATCGAGCGCGTCCCAATCCGCCTGATCGCACGGGTCGAGGCCCGGGGTACCCCAAACCTCGGTGACCAGCTCCCCGTCCTCGCCGGGCACCGACATGAGGATCTCGCAGTAGCGGAAGCCGTTCAGGCTCATCGAGGCGCCGGCAGGAGAAGTTGCCGCCGCGGCATCATCGCTCGCCGCAGCATCATCGCTCGCCGGGGCCTCGTCGGCGGCTGCGTCCTCGGAGGTCTCGCCTTCGGCGTCGGACACCGCATCCGCATCAGCGTCGTCGTCGGCGTCGTCGTCGGCCGAGGCATCGCCGTCGGTTGTCGCGTCCTCGACAACGTCGGCTGTTTCCTCGGTTGCGTCAGTCTCGTCGTCGCTGCCACACGCAGCGAGGAGTAGCGCGATCGCCAGCAGCGCTGGCCCTGTGATCTTCATCATCTCCGGGGTTCCTTCCGGTTGGCGGTGGCGGGCACCGGCCACGAATGTTGCCTGTCGCTCGCCACCACCGAGGTCACGGTGGCGGTGAGCGATCATGGGCTCATCGTCGAGGATCGGACCCCAGCGGGAATCCTTCACCGGGAGGCTTCGCCACTACTCCCCTGGGAGTAGCTGAGGCGAATCAACTGAGGGCGCAAGGCCGAACCGGCCGATCAGAGATCGTCGAGCCGGGTCAGGCCGGTTTTGAACGCCATGGCCACGAGCTGGGCCCGATCGCGGGCGTGCAGCTTCGTCATCGCCCGACTCACATGGGTCTTGGCCGTGAGTGGCGACAGGAAGAGGGTCTCGGCGATCTCAGTGTTGGAGAGCCCCTTCCCCACCAGCCCGACCACCTCGCGCTCTCGGGCCGTCAGATGTTGGAGCATCTCGTCGTCGACCGGTACCGAGGCCGGTCTGTCGTCCAGAGAGGCCAGCAGTGCCCGGGTCGCCTTGGGCGTCAGCAAGGCGTCGCCAGCCGCCACCACACGGATGGCGTCGAGCAAGACATCGGGGTCAACCCCCTTGTCGAGGAATCCACTCGCTCCGGCGCCCATGGCGGCCACCACGTTCTCGTCGAGCTCGAAGGTCGTCAACATGATCACCCGCACGCCGGCCAGATCGTCGTCGTCGGTGATCGCCCTGGTCGCTGCGATGCCGTCCTGACCAGGCATGCGTATGTCCATGAGCACCACGTCAGCACGCTCCGCCCGAACGACCGCCGGCGCCTCGGCTCCGTCGTCGGCTTCGCCGACGACCTCGAGGTCGGGGGCCGAGTCGATGATGGCCTTGAACCCCTTGCGGATCAGAGCCTGATCGTCCACCAGCACCACTCGCACCGTCATTCGACGACCTCTCGATCGACAACGCTCTGATTGACGGCGGCGGGTAGCCAGGCATCGACCACGAAGGAGCCGTCGACCTCCCGAGCTGCCAGGTGACCTCCATTGGCCACAGCTCGCTCGCGCATGCCGATGAGACCGTGACCAGCACCGTGTTCGTTGTGCCCGTTGTGCCCGTTATAACCATTGTCGCCGGAAGAATCCCTCAGCGGGTTGGTGACCCGGATGACGAGTCGATCAGCATCCCAGTCGGTGACCAGATGGACGAGGCCCGAGCCGTGCTTTGCGGCGTTGGTCAACGCCTCCTGCACGATCCGGTAGCACGCCAGGGAGACCGCCGGGGCGAGTGGTCGAGCGACACCCGTGCGAGCCCACTGCACGTCGAGCCCGGCCGAGCGGATCGTCTCGACGAGTTGGGGCAGCTGGTCAACAGTCGGGACCGAGGAGGTGAGTGCCTCGTCGCTGTCATCGTGGCGAAGCACGCTCAGCAGGCCCCGCAACTCCTCCAGCACAGTCTTGCCTGCGGTGCGGGCCGCAATGAGTGACTGCTCGGCCCCGTCGGGATCGTCACGCAGCAGGTGGAGGGCTGCGCCCGTTTGCACGTTCATCACTGAGAGGTTGTGGGCCAGGAGATCGTGCAGCTCACGGGCGATCGTCAACCGCTCCTCGCTCACGTGTTGGCGGGTCTGGGCCTCCGTGGCGAGCAAGGCGGAGCGGACCTGAGCCTCGGCTGATTCTTGCGCGCGCCGCCACGACCTGACGGCATCGGCGACACCGACCGCCACGGCGGCCCAGGCAATGAAGATGACGGCCCGTGCGTCTCCGAAGTTGTCGACGTCGCCGATACCCAAACCCATGGCGTACAGACCGGCTGCACTAACGGCTCCCAGCCCGACCGCGGGCCACCGCTCGAGCCGGACACACACCGTCGACAGCAGCACGAGACCGGCGAACACGAGCAACGTCGGGCGTTCATACACCGCAACGAACGCGGCCGATCCCGCAGCGGCGAGGCCGAAGAGCACCTTCGGCCACCGACTCCGCAGCGCCAGCAGCACGAACGCAGCGACACCGGCTGCCCCGTCTGCTGGACCGACATCGAACGAGTCCGGCGTTCCGTAGCTGAGGGCGAAGCCGCCGCAGATGACGGCGACTGCGACGACGAAGTCGAAGCGGCGGGCGTCATCCCGCAGCCACGTCATGACCCGTGCGCCGGTCGAATCGCTCACACGGCCTGGCCGAGGTAGAGGTGAGACACTGCGACTCATCATCGCAGACCGTCGCCGGCATCGGCATCCTTCAGGGGAAGTGTGTGTGACTACTCCCCACGGAGTAGTCACATGTCCGCTCCGCTCTCAGCCGGGCCGCGCTCCGTGGTCCTCACGGCGATGATCATCGGCCAGCTCCACCAGGTTCTGCTGATCCACCGAGGTGGCCGGCACCTCGGCCACCTTGCAGTCGGTGACGGCCCGGAGCGTGGAGGTTCGGGCACCACCTTCGAGGATCGCCCGCTCGCCGACGACGGCCCCCGGGCCGAGCTCGGCCACCGGCTCACCGTCCACCTCTGCCACCAGGAGGCCGTTGAGGAGCAGGTAGAGCTCGTGGCCTGGATCTCCCTGCTCGGTGAGCAGATCTCCGGCCGCTACCCGCCGAATGACGGGCGGAGCTGCGCCCCTCATGATCTGTTCCTGGAGCTGGCGTTCGAGGGCCGTCTCCACCTCGGTGACGAGGGCCGGCGAGTCCTCACTCCCCCACGGCGTCCGGCTCCCGAACGATTCGTTCATCCATCGCTTGTACTCGGCAAGGCTGCTCTTGGCCGCCAGGTCGCCGTCGTGGCCAAACACCCAATGGCGCGGGAAGCCCGACGCGCCGGTCATCGAGCCCTCGTGGCTGCCGTCGACGTTGATGGTGAGTTCGAGGGTGGTCCACACGATCGGTGCCGAGTACTGGACGAACGGCGGACGTTTGACCGTTCTGGGCATCGGTGCGCCGGTTCGACCTCCGACCGTCTGCACGAAGCGGGCGGATGTGGCCGTCACCTCCGGTTCGGCCTGCAGATCGGGCAGCGGTGTGGCCGGCACGGTGACGGCCCCGACACCGAGTTCGACGGTGGTGGCACCGATGTGGCCCCCTCCGCAGTAGCCGGCATCGGTGATCGCCCCATCCTCCACTTCGATCCACGCCCGGAGCTGGTTGGCGAATCGGAATCTGTCGGCGAGGCGGAGTTCGTCGATCGCACCCGGCAGATCGGCACCGAGACTGTCAGGGGGCGGCGGGTCGTGATGCGCCATCTTCATCCGAGTGGCGATCCGGCCCATTCCCTCTAGCAGGTCCGAGGGGATCCATGAGACGGTGTTGATGCTGCGCTCGATTCGCATGATCGATCTGCCTCCTGTCGATCGGTGTCTCCAAGCGTGCGACGGCCAACGGCCCACCGACAGGGTGCTTCCCCGCCAGATGTCTACGTGCCAGCACCCCCTCCCAGGGGTGGCCAACGATCATCCTGCGTCGAGCGAGCGGAGTGCGGTTCTGGCTGCGTTGTAGCCACACATTCCGTGGGCGCCGGCCCCCGGCGGCGTGGCGGCCGAGCACAAGAACACACCCGGTACCCCGGTGGAATAGGGGTCGAGCGTGGCTCGGGGCCGGAACACGAGCTGGCGAGCGTGGGTCGCCCCGGTGACGATGTCGCCGCCCACGAAGTTGGCGTTGCCGTCGGCGATCTGGGTGGTGGAGGTGACGTGCCGTGCGTGCACCCGATCACGGAAGCCAGGAGCGAAGCGTTCGATCTGGGCTTCGATTGCGGCGGTGGCATCGCCGGTGTAGCCCGCAGGCACGTGGGCGTAGCCATACACCGGGTGGACGTTGCCGTTCGCCCTGGTGGGGTCGGCGACGGACTGCTGGCACACGAGCACGAACGGTCGCTCCGGCATCCGGCCCTGTGCGCAGAGCCGCTCGGCGGCTGCGATGTGCTCGAAGCGTCCGCCGACGTGCACGGTGCCGGCGCGTCGGGCCGGTTCATGCTGCCAGGGGATGCCATCCTCCACAGCCCAGTCGACTTTGAAGGCGGCCGCACCGTGCCGGTAGCGGGTGAAGGCGCGCTCAACGCCCCGGGGGAGGCGGTCGCCGATGATCCTCACTGCGGCCCCTGGGGCGACGTCGAGCATGACGAGGTCGGGCTCGCGCCCCAGCTCGGCAAGCGACCCAACCCGTACCTCGACCTCGGTGCGCCCGCCCAACTCGACGAGCTGCGAGGTCATGGCCGCAGCGATCGCCCCAGAGCCTCCCTCGGCAACCGGCCAGCCGTAGGCGTGAGCCGCCGTACCGAGACCGAGGCCGATGGCCGAAGACATCACCGAGGTGAGCGGCCGGAAGGCATGCGCCGCCAGACCGCCCCACAGCGCCTGCGCCTCCTCGCGTTCCCAGCGCCGGGCGAGGAGCCCTGCGGGCAGCGTCGCTCGAAGACCGAACCGCGCCATGCCGAGCGGATGGTCAGGGCGCCGGAGGATCGGTTGCAAGATGTCCTGCGAGAGGTCGGTGAAGCGTTCGGTGGCGGAGCCGAACACCGCCTGCCACCCCGGGGCATCGGGCCCGAGGCCAGCCGCCGTGTCGGCCACCGACCGCACCGCGAATGCCCCACCGCCGACATCGAGCGGGTGTGCGTACTCGACGTCCGCCCACCGCCATCGCAGCCCATGCGCAGCGAGGTCGAATCGTCGAGCGAATGCGCTGTCGACTGCGAAGGGGTGAGCGGCGGAACACAGGTCGTGGGTGAGCCCGGGCAGCGTGAGCTCCCCGCTGCGCACACCACCGCCGATCGCCCCCGTGGCTTCGAGCACGACGACCTCCACGCCTGCGTCCGCAAGTGTGATGGCGGCGGCCAGCCCGTTCGGCCCGCTCCCGACGACGACGGCCGAGGTCACGGCAGGCCTCTCATTCGCTGTGCAGTCGGATCGTTGTCAACAACCCGGCAATCGTACTCAGTCGGCGCCGCGGGCCTCGGTGACGAGTTCCTTGAGCTCTTGGAGATGGTTGTCGTACACCTGGCGCGGCGTGGCCCCATGCTTGATCGCCACCGCTGCGGCGGCGGCCGTCGCAATGGCATGCTGCGCGCCGTTGCCCATGAACTTGCACACCGAACCGGCCACGTGGGTCACGCTGATGTGCTTGCCCGCCATCATCAGGTTCGACACGTGCGCTGAGTACAGGCAACGGAACGGGATGTCGAACGGCTCCTCGTCGCGGGTGTCCCACGTCCAGTCCTTCAGCCGGAAGTCGTAGTCCTCGTGGATGGGGTGGTGCAGGCAGAACGCACCCGAGTTCTCGACCACGGCATCGGGGAACTCCACGTGATCTCTGATGTCGTTCTCGGAGAGCACGTGGTCGCCGATGTAGCGCCTGAACTCGCCCTGGCCGGCGACGTGTCCCACCCAGTCGAACTCCAGATTCGCCCACTGGTCGGGCTCCATCGTCTTGACGTTCCACATGGTGCCGTAGACGGCTCGGAGGAGATGGTCACGGATGTGCTCGCCCTCGGTGTAGGGGTCGCACCACTGGCCGTACTCCCAGTAGTGGGTGAGGCGGCGGGTGAGGTTGGCGAAGTCGTCATCCTCGGGTGGCCGGAACGACTCCACCACGGGGCCATCGCCATTGTCTTTGCCGGGCTCTCTCGCCTGGCCGCCGAGGTCGGCGAAGTCCTTCGCCACCTCCGTCGCCCACGGAACCGCCGGGAACTCGACGGGCTCATCGGCCATCCGGGTCCGAAAGAAGATCGTGTGGCCGTGGTGTTGATCCAGGCGCTCCGGCGGGGCGTGGCTCTCGCCGTACTCATGAGCCGCCTCGATACCGAACATCGTGGGCGCGCCGGCCAGGATGCCCAGGATCGCCGTGCCGGTGCAGTCGATGAACTGCGACCCCGAGATCCTTATCTCACGGCCCGAGATCGCTTCTCGAGCATCGATCGACTCGATGACGTCACCACTGGTCGACACGCCGAACACCTGGTGGTGGAGGAAGACCGTGGCGTCGGGTTCCGATTCCAGGAGCCGTCCGACCTGGAGGTCGCCGTCGGGGGTTCGGGCGATGGCCTCTGCCACGGTCGAGCCCTTCTCACCTCGCGGCCCGATCCCGATCTCGACACTGGCGTTGCCGCCGAGCACGGGGCGGTTCTGCACTACGGCAACGCGTAATCCGAGGCGCGCCGCCACGAGTGCGCCGACCGACCCTGTCACCCCTCCCCCGACCACAACGACGTCGAAGGGCCCTTCAGGCAATGGGTCGTCGGGGAGGCCTCGAAGTCGGCGCCGCCAGGCCCGGGCCTCGGGGCCGGCTCCCTCGACCGGTTCATGACCGTTGCGGCTCAGGAAGATCGCGTCGCAGCGCCCTTCGAACCCGGTCAGATCGTGCAGGGTGACATCGAGTGGACCAGCGTCGAGTTCGACCGATCCCGCCGCTTCCCAGCCCCAGTCCTGCCCGTTGGCCCCGAACGCTGTGCCGAGTGTGTGGCTCCCGAGCGAGACCTCGAACCGGCCGGGGTGATGGGCCGGAACCCAGTCCTTCGCCCGCACCCACACCGAGTAGGCGCCGGTGGCGGGGATGTGAACGACGGTGTGTGCATCGGCCACCGGAGCACCCATGCCGTGGGCGAGCAGGTACGGCGAGCCCATCTCCAGGTCGAACTGCGAGTCGAGCACCCAACCGCCGTACTCGTCGAACTCCTCTGCCTCGATCAGCACGTCGCCGACCTGCGAGTCACTCATCTTCCACCTCCTCGATCACATCGATCTGGTCTGGACCGTTCGGCACCGTGATCATCACCGAGTGGAGCGGCTCACCACAATTTCCGGCACGTCGTCGGGGTGCTCCAGCTCGTCGAGGAGCGACGGGTCGGGCGCCGCTGCGGGGCTCTTCGCAACGAGCTTCTTGACAACGCCGTCGATGCCGTTCGCCTTGCGAGACAGGACTCGGGGCACCATTCGGCCCATGAGCGAGGTCTTGAACTCCAGCAGTCGGTGGCGCAGTTCGCTTCGCGCCGCCATCACTCGGCCCCGAGGGTGATTGCCGACATGCCGTCGGGAGCGTCACACGGCGAGATCCGGCCGGGGTAGCCCTTGAAGTGCGGGATGCCCTGTTCGTGGTCGAGCACATCGTCGGTATCGACGGTCAACACCGCATCGGAGCTCACGAAGGCGCCCGCGAGGTCGGTCTGGCCGCGCGTTTCGGGATACCACCAACCGTGCGGAACGCGAATGTGCCCCTGACGCATCGACTCCTGAATCGACACCTTCATCCGAACCTCGCCGTGGGCGGTCTCCAACTTGGCCCACTCCCCGTCGACCAGACCTTCGGTCGAGGCGTCTGCAGGATGGACGAAGAAGTGCGGGGCCGGTACCCGACGGCGAAGCACGCCAATGTTGCGCTGACCGGTCTGGAAGAACGGATCCTCGCGCACACCAGAGAACACCCGATACGGGAACTCGGCGCTGGGAGCCGGTGCCGGCCGGTGATAGGGCAACGGATCGAAGCCGAGATCGCCCAGGATCGAGCACGACAGCTCGACCTTGCCCGACGGCGTCGCAAACCCGGTCTTGCGGTACTTGCGGTACTCCGGCGGCCGCACGTCCATGTACTTGGTGCCCCGGAATTCCTCGAAGGTCATGCCCGACGGCTCCAGCCGGTAGTCGATCACGTCTTCGAGCGAGTCCCACGGGAATCGCTCGCCGAAGCCCATCGCGTGGGCGAGGTCGGTCCAGAACCGGAACGTCGAACTGGCATCGTCCGGAGCGTCGGCAACGGCTTCGTTGAGAGTCAGGTTGCTCGTCCACGCCCATGAGTCGGCGATGTGATTTCGCTCACTGAACACGTCGCCCGGCATCACGTAGTCGGCGAGCATCGCCGTTGGCGTCATGAAGATCTCGTGGGCGACGATCAGATCCTGGTTGAGCATCGCCCGCAGGATCTGATGCTGGTTCGGGTAGCTCATCAACGAGTTGTTGCCGAGGGTGAAGAAGGCCTTGATCGGATACGGGTCACCGTCGGCCATCGCCCGGAACATCTCCGATGGGTTCGCCATGTGGCAGCCCATCACCATGTCGATCCACTCGTGGCCCCACACCCGCTTCATGTGTGGCCTGAGGATCTCGGCGGTGCGGTAGGTGTAGGCCGGGTGGGTGGCGTAGCCGATCTGCTTGGCCCGTTGTTCGGGGCTGATCTCGTCGTGGAGCTGTAGTTCCGCCTCGGTGCGGTAGCCCGGGTTCAGGCCAAAGAACCGCTCGCCACCCACGGCGTCGAGGTTGCCGGTGATCGCCCGCAGGATGCACTGCAGCCGGATGCTCGATGTGGAGTCGATCTGCATGTCGGTGATCGGCGTCCACGGGATGCTGGCCCCGTCGGCCTCGGCGTACATCCTGGCTGCCCGTGCGATCAGGTCGGCATCAACGCCACAGATCTCGGCCACGCGCTCGAGTGGGTACTCATCAGCACGTCGCTTCAAGTCGTCGAACCCGACGCACCACTCATCGACGAACTTCTGGTCGTACAGGCCCTCGTCGATGATCACCTTCACCCACCCCAGAAGGAGAGCAGCGTCGGTACCGGCCTTGATCTGCAGGTGGATCGTGGCCTTCTCGGCCTGCTCCGACACGCGCGGGTCCACCACGATGCTGGTGGCGCCGCGAGCACGAGCGTTCTCGAGCCAGTTGTAGACCGGCGTCCACGAGTGCTTGCGTGGATTGTGGCCGAGGAGCACGAAGCAGTTCGTGTTGTCGAAGTCCGGGAGGGTGTACCAGCCATAGGTGAGCCGGCTCACCGCGGCGGTGTTGCCGGCGCACAGCGACACGCCCGAGGTCCAATTCGGGGAGCCGAGCAGGTTCATGAATCGCCGATCGAGACCGTGGGTCGTCTGGGTGTTCCATCCCGACGTCGACACCGCGAACGCCTCCGGACCGTGGGTATCGATCACCCCGCGAAGCCGTTCGGCGATCTCGGCGATGGCCTGCTCGTAGGAGATCTCCTCCCAGCGATCCTCACCCCGCTCCCCCACACGCTTCAGCGGCACCCGCAAACGGTCTGGATGATTGTGGATCTGGGGCGCAGCCGTGCCTTTGTAACAGATGTTCTTGGCCAGCATCGGATTGTCGTGTTGCTCGACCTTCGTCACGACGCCGTCGTCGGTTGTGGTGCGCAGCTGACATCCGATGTCGCAGATCGTGCAGACGCTGTACCCGGTTCGGCTCTTCGTGTTCGAAGCCGGACGGGCTGGATCGGTCATGGTCATGGCTGTTCCCCCTCAGCGCCCGAGTCGGGCTTCGTGAGCGTTTGCGGTCGTGACGAGGTGGTCGAGAACGAAGGTCTCGTGGGGCAGCGGCCGGCCGCGGTTGACGGCGAGCCCCCAGGCAAGCCCGAGTAGAGACTCTCTGGCGGCCAGATAGAAGGACCGGGCTGCCTCGTCAGGAAGAAGGTCCGGCCACCGGTCGGGGCCGATGAGCTTGGCGAAGTTGGCGATCACGGGATCGAGGGTGCGGGCCAGCTCCGGATCGTTGGCGCCGGCGAGCCAGGCTTCGAGCACGACCTTGAACTCCCGCGTGCGATTGATGGCCCACGTTCGCTCGACCAGTTCGACGATCGACGTCGGCTCACCTTCGGACTCCACCAGGGCGACGATCTCGTTGTAGCGGTGTTCGAGAACGGCGGCGAAGAGATCAGGGAGCCCGTCGAAGTGATGAACGAAGGCGCCACGCGTCGATCCCGCCCGAGCACACACTGCAACCGAGGTGACCTGGGCCCACCCCTGCTCGATCAACAGGTCGCTGGCGGCGTGGATCAGCGCGCCACGGGTTGCTGCCCGGCGCTCGGCCTGCGTTCGTCGTCGCTGCACGAACCAGACCATAGCAACTTACATACATCGATGCATAAATGTAAGTGGCCGGCCCAACCCGGTGGGAGCGTCAGCCGAGCATCGCGCCGACGGCTTCGCGAGCCGACCATGCTGCCGCGTGGACGCTGCTCCAATCGTCGAACGCGGTGTAGCCGTCCCCGGCGAAGTAGACGAGGTCGTCGATTGGCTCGGCGAGCCGGCGGGTGGTGCGGAAATCCTCGTCGGCGAGGTAGGCGCCCCGGGCCCACGGCTGCTCGTTCCAGTTCTGCGTCACGTGTTGGACGTAGGTGTCGGTTGCCGCCCCGTCGTAGATCTCGTCGAGCTCGGCCAAGATCAGGTCGATCGCGCCATCCCCTGCGGCTTGGTAGCGCTCGGCTTCTTCCCCGACTGAGAACACCCCGAGCACGTTGGCGTCAGAGTCCTGCCCGTAGGCAGCGTCGTAGAACAGGCGCTGACCGCCCCCGACCCCGGAGTCCGCCGGAGCGAGCAGGGTTGGATAGAAGCGCTGCTCGAACTCGATGAATGCCTTGAAACCGCTCCAGACCATGGCGTCGTCGAGAGTGCCCAGCCGGTCGTCCGAGAGCGGCGGGTCGAACTCGACAAGCCCCTGCTGCAGGATTGCGACCGGCACGGTTACGATCACGCGGTCGGCCTCGTGCACTCCCCCGTTCGTATCGGTGAGCCGCACACCCCCCTCGCCATACTCGATCCGCTCGACCGCTGTGTCGAAGGCGATCAGCGGGGTGATTCCTGGCAGTACGTAGGTCTCGAAGAAGTCGAGCCAGCTCGAGCCGACGAACTTCTGGTCGATGTCGAAGCCCGTGTCGTCCAGCGCGATCTCCACCAGCGCACCGTCCTCGTCGACCATCGCATATTCCCCGTCCTCCTCGTAGCCGACGGTGACCGTCTCAACGGTGACGGACTCGTCGGCCACGATGTCATCGAGCACCGACCGTTCGACGTGAAGCCACTCTCCGCCGAGCGAGATCGGGAAGTCGACGAAGTCTCGGGTGTGGACGATTCGCCCACCTGGGGTCGACAGTGCCTCCAGCACACGAACATCGGCCCCCCGCTGGCGGAGCAGGTGTGCGGCCGTCATGCCAGCAGGCCCCGCCCCGACAACGATGACGGACCCATCGATCGAACCGTCGCCGAGGGCCCCGCCAGCGTCGCGCCCAAGCAGATCAGCGCAGGCAGCCACGAGCGGCGCAAGGAGGCCGAGCCCGGCGAACTGAAGCACGCGCCGTCGACTGACTCGGGTGGCCGCTGGCATCATGGGGTCGCGCTGCTCACGGGTGACCGAGTCGGACGAGTTGATTGTCATGAGTACAAACAATACCAGAGAGGGCACGGACCCCAGCGTGGCCCCTGGCCGCCCGTCGGTCGCCAGCGAGCGTCGTGGCCAGATCATCGACTCGTTCCTCACGCTCGTCGCCGAGCGCGGAACTGCAACGGTGACGATCGCAGAGGTCGCCGCCCGTGCTGGTGTCCACCGCTCCGCGGTCCGACACTTCGTTGGCAACCGAGCGGCTCTCGTGGCTGCCGCCGTACACGAGATCTGTGAACGGCACGATCGAAGCCGTGAACGCAGGATCGGCCGCGCTCCCGACCTCAACGAGCTCGTCGACTACTACTTCTGCCGCTCCTACGTGTGGGACCACGCCGAACTCGACGACGTGTTCGGAATCCTGCTCGTGGCCGCAACCGACGACGACGCCATCGCCACGAGTATCGCCAACGACTACCGCGACTCGATGGGCGAGATCCTCGAGCTGCTCGGCCGCGACGACGCTGCCGCTCGTGCTGCGGCCTACCAGGTGATCTGCCTCGCTGAACACAACGTGGTCTTGCAGCGAATGGGCTTCGACCCCGAACTCGCCGACGCGACACGAGCGCTCGCCCGCAGCGTCATTGACGGCGTGCGTCGACGGCGGCCGAGCAACTGACCCGAACGCAGTGGGCTTCCCTTTCGGCGGACCTTGCCTCAGTCGTCGTCGACGCAGGGTTCACAGGCAGCGCGCTCGATCCGCCCCAGTAGGTCGACGAGGGTGTCGACCTCCTCGGATGAGAGGTGTTGGTTGATCACCCGATCGATGATGGTGGTCAGTCGCGGCGCAAAGTCGGCAATGACGTCGCGACCCGCAGGCGTGAGCGTGACCAGGGACGCCCGGCGGTCATCGGGATCTGGTGCGCGACGGAGGAGGTCTGCCTTCTCGGCGCGGTCGAGGGTACGAGACACGTGGCTCGGACTCATCAGGACCTGGCGGCTGAGTTCGACGGCCCGCATCTGGTGCCCGGGCGCCTGATCCAGCCGAAGGAGAAGGTCGACGATCGTCGGATCCAGTCCAGTTGGTGCGACGGCTTCGGTGTCGATCAACCGGCCAAGGGCGGTCTCGGCCGAGAGCAGGGCCCCGGATGCACGGATGACAGCCGGGTCGACCACACGCGTCGCTTCTGTTCGTTCGCGTTCGACCATGCGTGCATACTAGTTGTGTTGACAACCATTGTCGAGGCACCTACTATTGAGTGTGCACACAACTATTGTTCATGCACTCGAATAGGAGCTCCGATGCCCCGCGACCCGAAGACCGACCACCTCCTCTCACCGGAGAACTCGGCACTCATTCTGATCGACTACCAGCCCGGCCTGATCGACGGAACGAACTCGATCGACCGAGACGTGCTGATCAACAACGCCGTTGCGATGGCCAAGACCGGCGTGATGTATGACCTACCGATCATCCTGTCCACCATCGCCGTCTCGAGCGGCTACCAGGACGACACCATCCCCGAGATCCGCAACGTGTTGCGCGACGCCGTGCCCATCGACCGCCAACGCGTCAACGCCTGGGAGGACGAGGCCTTCCAGGATGCGGTCAAGGCGACCGGTCGCAAGAAGCTGATCATGGCTGCGCTGTGGACCGAGGTCTGTCTCGCCTACCCGGTGCTCGACATGTTGCGCGAGGGCTACGAGATCTACGCAGTCTCCGATGTCTCTGGAGGCACCACGGTCGACGCCCACGAGCGGGGCATGCAGCGCATGATCCAGGCCGGCGCCGTACCGGTCACGTGGGAGGCCGTGATGGCCGAGCTCGGCCGCTACGGGGGCTACGACATGGGGGACTTCGTCCAGATCATGGAGACCCACCTCCCGGCCAGCGTGCCGGCGGCCTGAGCCCGACCGGTGACAACACCAACCCAACCGGCGCTCCGCCCAACGGGGAGGCCGGCGGTACTGGCGGTCGTGTGCCTCGCGCTGTTCTTCGGAGTTCTCAACGGATCCGCGGTCGCCGTGGTCCTTCCCGAGATTGGTGCCGACCTCGACATCAATGACGCAGACCTTTCCTGGGTGCTCAGTGGATTCCTGCTCACCTACGGCGTCGCCATCCCCTTCTACGGACGGCTGGCCAACCGGTTCGGGGCCCGCAACCTGTTCTTGATCGGCGTCAGCGTGTTCGCCGTGGGCTCGGTCTTGTCCGCGATCGCGACCGGACTCCCGACCCTGCTCGGGGCCCGCACGATCCAGGCCGCCGGGGGCGCAGCCGTCCCAGGCCTTGGCATGACCCTGGCCAGCCGGGCGTTCCCCGAGGAACGGCGGGGATTCGTGCTGGGCATCGTCAGCGCCACCATGGGCGTGGGCGCGGCGGTCGGGCCGCTCGCAGCAGGCGTCATCTCCGAGATCGCCGACTGGCGATACCTCTTCGCCGTGAGCGCGGCATCGATCATCAGCGTCCCGATCGGTATCCGCCACCTCGACCAGAACGAGGCCCGCACCGACGAACCGCTCGATCTCGCCGGCGGAGGCCTGTTCGGGCTCGGGATCGCCTCGGTGCTGTACGTCGTCACTCGCGGCAGCCAGACCAGCTGGACCGACCAGTACGCCCTGATCGCGTCGGCCGTCGCCGTGCTGGCGCTCGGGATCTTCTCGGTCCATCAACGACACGGCACGGCCCCCTTCATCCCCAACACGCTGATCAGAAACCGGAGCTATCTGACGCTGACGCTCCTTGGTTTCGCGGTCACCTTCGCGAACCTCGCCGCACAGATCGGCTATCCGTTCGCGTTCAGCGACCTGCACGAGATGTCCACGCTCTCGATCGGAATTGCGCTGATCCCCTCCGCGCTCACCACTGCGGTCGTCGGGATCGTCGCAGGACGGGTGGCGGACAAGACCGGCGCGGCCATCCCGATCCGGATCGGTGCTGCGGCAATGATCGTGTCGACCCTTGCCATCTCCTGGACCATCGGGAGCTCGGCCTGGAGTGTCGCCATCATCGCCATGGGGTTCGGCGCGGGGTTTGCGCTCGTCAACACGCCCCTCGCCGCCGTCGTGTCGCTGTTGGTCCACCCCAAGGACCTCGCATCCGCACTGAGCCTCAACACCATGATGTTCTTCATCGGCGGCAGCTTCGGCGCCACGCTCTTCTCCTCCATTGTGCTCAACACAAGCAGCGAGGCCGCGGCATGGAACCCGCTCCACGAGGGCACCGGCGCTGGCTTCAGCAACGCCTTCGCCGTTCTCGCCATCCCCGTCGGAGTCGGGCTGGTACTCAGCGTCTTCCTTCCAAGGCAGCCGAGCGCCGACACAACGCCCGATCCAACCGAACAACCCACAGGTCTCGGCTGGACGCACAACTGCGAGATGCCGTGGTGCCCCGAGATCGAACCAGACCAGCCCCTCACAACGACCGGAGCGACGCGTGACTGAACGGACCACCGCCACCAGAACCGTCCGCAGTGTGACGGCCCACGAACGAATCGACGGGGTCGTCCCCGGCGTACGGGGCCAGCGATCGCTGCCAACGCATGGGCTCGGGGTCATTGACCCGTTCGTCATGCTCGACCACATCGGGCCACAAACGCTGGCAGAGGACTTCTACGTCGAGGGCCACATGCACCCCCACCGCGGGTTCGAGACCATCACCATGATGTTCGAAGGCGTCATGCACCACGTTGACACCGCCGGATTCCGAGAGACCCTGTCGACCGGCTCCACCCAGAACATGGTCGCCGGGTCTGGTATCCAGCACGGCGGCGACATGGCCGCAGACCCTGACACCAACGTGTTCCACGAGGTGCAGCTGTGGGTCAACATGCCGGCCGCGACCAAGACGAATCCGCCCGCTATCGCCTCAGCTCATGCCGGCGACACGCCCGTCATCGATATCGGCCATGCGACCATCGAGGTCATCACCGGCCAACTCCACGGGCATCGCAGCCCACTGCGTACGACCCAGCCCACCACCATCGCTCGAGTTCAGTCATCTGGCGCCGGCTCAGTGGAACTCCACGAGTTCGACCCGTCCTGGAACGTGATGGCATACATGCTGCGAGGATCCGCGTCGATCAATGGCCGAGCGGTGTCTCAGTTCGAGACGGTGTGCTTCGACCAGGGCGACGGCGCCGTCATCATCGACACCGCCGCCAGCCCAGCCGACATCTTGGTGCTGGCGGGCAAGCCGATCGGCGAACCGGTCGTCCTCGGCGGGCCGTTCGTCATGAACACTCGCGCCGAGATCGACCAGGCGAAGGCCGACTTCGCCGCCGGCCGATTCGACGATGTGGAGCTCGCACCGGCAGCGTCCGACCACGCCGACACGCGCATTCTGGCCCGAGCCTGCGATCCGGTGATGGCCGCCAGGGCGGCCGAGGTGATCCCGCCGCTCCTTGGCGATCCCACCTACATCGCCGCAACCGACGACAGCGACTTCATCAACCGGCTCCGAACCGAGCAATGGTCGATCGTGTACTTCGCACCAGGCGCATGCCGGTTCAGCGCAGCCGGCGCACCCATCCCCGGCGGCAACGACACAACCGCAGGCTGGAGCCTCGACGACTACCGCGCCCTCGTCCACGAGACCCAAGGACCCGGAGTCATCATCGTCGAGGCACACGACGAATCCGAGACCGTCCCGTCCCTTCGGGCTGCGCTCACCGCGGTGGCGTCATGAGCGGCCAGAGCGCAGCACCGTCGATCGAGCAGGCGAACTGGGCCGATCCCAGCGACGACGAAGTCCGTGGTGTGTCCGGCGCACTCGTCGAAGCCCTGGGCGGCCGAAACCGTATCAGCGCGATCCAGGTCGTCACCGTGTCGGCGATCACCCGCTCGATGACGGGACGATCCTTCGATCTCGATGAGCTCCCCACGGTCGGCCCAGCACAGCTCGCCGAGGTTCTCGCGCACCGGGCTGAACCGTGGCGTCGGCGCATCCTGCACGTGATGATGATCGGCGCCCTCCTGCTCGACGAGGTGCCGGCCGACATCCATGACCGTCTGGAGGCCTACGCAGCCGCACTCGGAGTCACCGACGACATGCTCGACATCACCGAGAAGCTCGCTACGGGAACCAAGGCCGCGGCGCTCGCCGATTTCCAACGCTCCGGCTACGAGGGCGCCTGGACCGCCGAGTCAACCACGGGTACCGGCGTTGCTGGGCTGGAGTCGGCATGGGCGATCGTCGAGGACGACCCCCAGCTCGCGGCGAGGTGGGCTGCGCTCGCCACGTGTCCTGCCCGCTCGATCGGGCGGGGCGTGCACGACTTCTACGCCGCACGCGGGTTTGCGTTCCCCGGCCAACCAGGGTCTGCTCCCCCGCTACTGGCCCAACACGACTGGGTGCATGTTCTCGCCGACTATGGCAGCACGGTGGCCAGCGAGATCGAGGTGTTCAGCTTCATCTCGATGGCCAACGAAGACGCCAGAGCGTTCTCGCTTCAGGCCATGGTGCTGAGCCTGTTCGAGTCAGGCCACCTTGCGACGGGGGCGGGCCTGTTCGAATCCGACACCGGGCACTTCTCTGCCGACGGGGAACGTATGGCCGTACGCATGGGAGACGCCATGCGGCGTGGGTTCCTGTGCGGCACCCGCGCCGGTGGGGACGACCTGCTCTCCCTCGACTGGTTCGACCTCGCCGACGAGCCGCTCGAAGACCTCCGACGCCGCTTTCACATCGTGCCCAAGAGCCAGGAGGCATGGGAGGCCGGGTCAGTGACCGCGTGGGAGCAGGGCGGAATCTCGCCGTTCCAGTTCGACCAGGGCCGAGCGGCCGCAGCCTCAACTGGCCTGAATCACGAACCCCACGGCGCCAGCCCCGCGATGCCCGCCACGGCCGATGCGAGCAACACGAGGTAGGTCTTCCGGCTCCGCACACGCCCCCTCATGACGTGGGTCTTGCCGACGTGCTGGCCTCTGGCTGCTCGTCGAGGTGTGAACCGTCTTCGCTGGTGGCGGCGCTGTGCCGCGCTGGCTTCAGCATGGCCAGGTCGGGCTCGTAGTGGCCGATCAGGATCGAGGCAAGCATGATCGTCGTCACGTTGTACGGGATGAGGTCGACGAAGTAGTCCACGCCGTCGTAGGTGTAGTTGAGGTACATCGACACGAACATGTTCGCCACGGCGAGGATCGCGCCGTAGATCCGAGTTCGGGGGATCAGGACCAGGACGCCGATCGTTGCCGCGAAGACGTTCCCGGCAATGTTCAGCGCGTCCGGCGGCGGTTCGGCGGTGACGTACTCGCCAGATCCAGATCCGCTGGCGGCGAGGAACATCGCAACGGCGACGATCGCCGTGATCACCCAGTAGGCCCTCCGTTCGTTCGGCGTCTCCCTGCCGGAGACGTGGGATGGGGCGAGAAGCGCGCTCAGCATGCGGCCGTCCTTGTCGGGGGGCTTGACATGCAGGTCACCGTAATCGAAACTGCGATCAATCTCAATATTGAGTTGCATCTCATTTCAGATTGTTCGCTGTGAGACGCGTCTACGACCCGAAAGGCCCCTGATGACCTTCCTCCGAGTTCTGCTCACGACGATCCGAGGCTTGTTCACGATCCTTGGCATCGTCGTCGGCGTTGCCGGCTTGATCATCGCCTACTTCGTCATCACCGGTCCCCCGGGCACGGGCGGGACCCACGGCCACGCCATGCTCGATCCCAAAGACGAGGTCCCCGTCGTGTTCGACATCGGGCTCGACCCCCTCGCTGGCAACGAGATCGGGCTCGTGTACCAGTCCTGGCTTTCACCACAGCAGGAAGCCGAGGAGGAGGACGATCTTCCCCCGGGTGCGCCCGAACAGTTCCTCTCGACTGAGCCATCGACCGATCGAGAGGATCGCGACTCGCGCGGCCATGGCACGCTTGCGTTCAACCGCGAGCTCAGCCGCGCCTACGTACATCTCGAAGTCGCCAACATCGATCCCGACGACATCAACCTCGTGCACATCCACTGTGGCCGCCCCGGCCAGCTCGGCCCGATCATGGTCGACTTCGGTGCGACGGGCGACGTGGCCGAGTACTTCGAGGATGGCGTCCTGTCTTACGAGATCACCAACGAAGATGTCGCCGCCGCCACCCAAGGCAGCGGAATCGTGGGCGCGCTCACTGCCGGGTGCCCCATCATCCGGGCAATCCCAGGAGACCGCCACCGGACCATCGCCGGCATGGCCCACATCGCCGCCGAAGGCGAGCTCTACTTCAACATCCACACCGTCCAACAGACCTTCTACGGCGACATCCGCGGCCAGCTGCAACCCGTTCCGGCCGAGCAGATCGCAGCGGCGACCATCAATCTGCCCGCCGCCAACTGAACCGATTCGACCCCGGCCATCAGGCCACTCACCTCGCCAAAGGAGGACGCAATGGCAACCCACCCCACACTCCGGCTCAGCCACACCACGATGGCGGTCAACGACCTCAACACCATGCTGGACTTCTACGAGCACGTGCTCGGATTCCATGTCACGAACCGAGGTGAGTTGGACGACGGAACGGAGATGGCGTTCATCTCGCAGGATCCGAGAGAGCATCACCAGATCGTCTTCGTCACCGGCCACCAGACCGGTGAGCACAACTTCGTGATGGCGGACCACCTCGCCTTCAGGACCGAGTCGTTGGATCACCTCCGAGACATCGGCGCCAGGCTCAACGACGCCGGAGTCGAAGGGGTCATCCCGATCGACCACGGGAACGCGTGGTCGCTCTACTTCACCGACCCCGAGGGAAACGGTCTCGAGTGTTTCGTCGACTCGCCGTTCCATGTGGCCCAGCCCTACGCCGGCCCACTCGATCTCACCTCAACGGACGACGACATCGCTGCCGCCACGAGAGCTGAGATTGCGTCGGCCCCAGAGTTCACACCGCTACGCACATGGCAGGCGAACTTCGAGGCACGGATCGCGGAGCCGCGCTGACCATGGACATTGGCATCAACGGAACCAACACACTGCTCAGCGCCGACCTCGCAACCATTCGAGCCGACATCGATGCTGCCGAGCGCGACGCATTCACGGCCTACTGGCTCGCCCAATCGGGCAGCATCGATGCCCTCAGCGTGTATGCCGCACACGGGCCCGGCAACGAGTCGACCGAACTCGGCACGGCCGTCATACCCACGTGGACGGTGCACCCCCAGGCAGTCGCAGTGCAGGCCTTGACCACACAAGCGGCCATCGGCGGCCGTCTCGTCCTCGGTCTTGGCCTCTCGCACGAGCCGACGGTGCGAGACCGTTGGAAACTCGAGTGGGAACGTCCGGTCCGCCAAATGCTCGACTTCCTCGACATTCTCCAACCGCTCCTCTCAGACGGGGCAGCCGAACACGACGGATACTTCTGGAGCTACAGCGGCCAGATTCAGCAAGCCGGCACCAGCCCGAAGGTCATGCTCGCCGCACTGGGCGAACAGATGCTGAGGGTCGCGGGCTCCCGGACCGACGGCACGATTCTGTGGTGCGTGGGCCCGAAGACGATCCAGAGCCACATCGCCCCGACCATCAACACAAATGCGGCGGACGCCGGTCGTCCAACCCCGGCGATCGTGTGTTCTCTCCCGGTGTGGGTGACCGACGACCCCCCAGCCGCTCGATCCTTCCTCGACGCCATCCTCGCCAGCTACACCGAGCTGCCCAGCTACGCAGCGATGCTCCACCACGAGGGAGTCTCAGGAATCGGCGAGCTCGCGATCGTCGGATCCGAAGCTGAGGTCACCGACCGGATCGGCTCCCTGGCACTCGCAGGAGCCACCCAGCTCTCAGCGGCGCCGGTCGGCGGATCGCCAGACGAGATCGCACGCACCCGAGCGTTGCTGGTGGCCGAACAGGCGGAACGGACACGTTGAACTCCGCGACGATCGCCAACGACTCCGACGAGGACGACGTCGAGATCGAGGTCGACGTATTGATCGTCGGCGCCGGGCCGATAGGGCTTCTCGGTGGAATCCTGGCCGCCAACCACGGGCTCAACGCAGTCGTTGTCGAGCGACGTGATGGCCCTCAGCGTGCTCCGGCCGCACACGTCGTCAACGCTCGCACCTTCGAGATCTGCCGCCAGGCCGGTCTCGACATGGACCACATCTTCGACGCATGTCAGGACCCAGCCGAGGCCGGCCACGTCAACTTCCTCACCAGCCTCACCGGCACTCTCATCGGACGATTGCCATTCGAACGCCAGGGTGAGGAGAACCTCGCCGTGACCCCGACGCCGCTGCGCAACCTCTCTCAACACCATCTCGAGCCCATTCTGACCGCAGAGCTCCGGGCCCGGGCCGGAGCAGAGCTGTGGTACGGACATCAATGGCACGAGTCGACCGAGGACGCCGACGGCGTGGCGTCAACCATCGTCGACCTCTCCAGCGGGCGCTCCGTCAAGGTGCGCAGTCGCTATGTGATCGGCTGTGACGGGGCCGGCAGCGGGGTCCGCAAGATGCTCGGCATCGAGATGGTCGGACCGCCACTCATCCAGTGCACCCTTGCCATCAACTTCGCCTCAGACCTACGCGATGTCGTTGCGAACCATCCCGGGGTTCTGCACTTCATCCTCGACCCGGAAGCCAACGGCGTCTTCGTCCAGCACGACGTCTCAAAGGACTGGGTGTTCATGCACGGCATCGACCCGTCGACCGAGTCCGTCGACGACTACGACGATGCCCGCTGCCTCGACGTCATCCGCAAGGCCGCCGGCGCCGACATCACCGCAACGATCATTGGCCGAGGAACCTGGTGGATGAGCGCGCAAACCGCCTCCTCAATGGGTGGGGGCCACATCTTCCTCGCCGGCGACGCCGCGCACCGCTTCCCCCCTACCGGCGGGCTCGGCCTGAACAGCGGTGCCGCCGACATCCACGGCCTCATGTGGCGCATTGCAGCCGTTCATGAAGGCTGGGCAGGCCCGAACCTCTTGACCAGCTATGAGCGCGAACGGCTCCCAGTGGCTCGGCACAACTCCGACCAGTCGCTGACGAACGCAATGAAGATGCTGCACCTCGCCGAAGCGCTCGGCCTGGACACCGATCCCACCACCACGCAGCTCATGCGGGCCGTCACCGACGACACGCAGGCACCGACGATCGCCGAGGCCGTCGCAGCCCAAGAAGAGCACTTCGATCTCGTTGGTCTCCAACTCGGCTACACCTACGACGAAGGCGCTCTGGTGCCCGAGCCGGCACGGGAGCAAGAGTCCAGTCCACGCGTGTACACACCATCGGCAAACCCGGGGGCCCGGCTCCCACATGCGTGGCTTGACGAGATCGGAGACAGGTCGACCCTCGACCTCGTTGAGCTCTCGCAACCGACCCTGCTGTCGTTCGGAGAACATGCAGCCTGGGGCGCTGCTGCGGCCACAGACGCCGTGCCCGTGGCCCACGTGCGCCTCGGTGTCGACGAACCGTCTCCGAGCGGCTGGCGCGAACTCTGCGGCGTTGGTCCGACCGGCGCTCTCCTCGTGCGACCAGACCAGCACGTCGCCTTCCGAGCTCACGACGCCGCCGAACCTCAAGGTCTCACGGCTGGCCTGCGTGCCGTTTCGGGGCGGGCCTGATGCCCGTCAACAACGAGGTCGGCATGGTTGGGCAGGCCAGGGCAGTGCGCAAATAGGGAACCGCTGGAGCCATACGATGTCACTCATGCAAGGTCCTTCGTCAGCACCGACACGCGGCTACAAGAAAAAGGAACGCACCCGTCGGCAACTCATCGAGGCCGCAGTTGAAGAGATCGCGACCAACGGCGAGGCGTTCACGATCCTCGACGTCACCAAGCGAGCCGATGTCTCGAACGGAACCTTCTACAACCACTTCGACGACCGTGACACCCTCATCGACGCTGTCATCGCCGAAGTCGCGACTGCCTTCACCGACACAAGCGCCAAGCTCATCACCTTCGACGACCCCGTCCTCCGATTCGCCACGATCACCGCGCTCCTGCTCGAACACAGCGCCGCGAACCCACAACTCGCAGCCGTGCTGCTCCGCCTGCCAACACTCGCCCGAGTCGCGTCGCCTACGAGCGACCCGTTCCGCCACCTCCGCAACGACCTCGCTGCGGCCGTTCAGCAAGGCCGGCTCACTCGCGAGCCCACCGACGCCGCACTCGACGTCGCAACCGGCACCCTCTTCAGAGCCGTGCTCCGCGTCACCACCGAGCGCACCACCCGCGCCTACCGGACAGAACTCATAGCGATACTCCTCGAGACCTTCGGCCTCGACGCAGGCGAGGCCCAAGAGATGGCCGCAGAAGCGACCAGGGCGGCACCGGAGTTCGACCGCGCCTACCGCGAGGCCGACGTCTGATCGGAGACGGGGCCTGCGAAGGTCATCCGGCGAACCGGGTTCGACTACCGATTCGTCGAATCCACACTCGTCGCAGCGCTCGACGTCCACGACCGCGCCGTAGGTGCTGGCGAACCGTCACTGAGCGGGTCGTATCGTCGTGGAGGTGAGGAACGCTGACCGGGCCAACTCAATCTCGGATGACAGGCCGGGTCGCCATGCGGAGGTCGCGGCCGGCTTGCGCCGTCTGTCCGACGACGAGCTGAGGGAGCTTCTGACCCGGTCTGCCGCCCTCGGGGTAGGCATTGGCGGCGTCCACTCCGTCATCGAGATCCGGGGCATCCCGGTCTTCGTGAAGAGGATCCCGCTGACGTCGGTCGAGCTGAGGCCCGGTAACTATCTGTCGACGAGGAACCTGTTCGACCTGCCCCTTGGATGCCAGTACGGCGTCGGTTCGCCCGGGTTCGGCGTCTGGCGCGAGGTTGCGGCGAACAGGATCGCAACCCGTCTCGTGCGCAGTGGGGAACTCGGCGCATTCGCCTCCTGCTACCACTGGCGCACCCTGGATGGACCCCCGTCAGACGGCCCGGCCTGGTCCGGGTTCGCCGACATCGATGCGTTCGTCGACTATTGGCACGGTTCACCCGGAATTCGCTCTCGCGTCGTGGAGATCGCAGCGGCACCCGCACACGTGGCGCTCTTCCTGGAGTACATACCGATGACGCTGCCGAGCTGGTTGGCCGACCGAACACGCCAGGGCGAAACCGCCGCCAGTGCTGCCATCGACTTCGTGGAGCGTCGGCTGCTCAAGGACGTGTTCGCCATGAACGCAGCAGGGCTATTCCACTTCGATGCGCACTTCGACAACGTGTTGACCGACGGCAACCAGATCTACTTCGCCGATCTCGGCCTCTCCACGTCTACGACCTTCGAGCTGTCAGAACCTGAAACCGAGTTCCTCCATCGCAACGCAAGCCATGACGTCTGCCACACGATCACCCGCCTGGTCGACTGGCTGGTCACCAGATTCGTCGGCACCGGCGATCACGTGGCCCGCGACAACTACATCGCCTCGATTACTCCGCACACGCACGCCCCGGCCGGGATCAACGCCTCAGCCTGGAGAGTCATCACGCGATACGCGCCGGTGGCAACCGTCGTGAACACGTTCTACTCGCAGCTTCACGGTGGTGACAGAACGACGCCGTACCCCACTGCGCTGGCCCTCGAAGCGTGCGAGAAGGCACATCTCGAAACGCCGGGTCCCGGCAGCCGAATACCCCCGGGCCAGACGTGAGCTGAGTGGCTGAGCACTCGACGACACGCCCCAGGCCCCCGAGAAGCAACACTGCCACGGGCTCGACTACGAGCCGACGGTCACGTGTGCCTTAAGACTGTGGCACCCAAAGCCCAGCGCTTCAGTCCGCGCCGCAAACCCTTGTGAGACAGGAACAAACACGGTCTCGCCCGCCCGTACACGGACTTCTTCGACGACCTCGTCGACCTGTTCCGCCTGCTGAGCGTGACCTGGCTCAGGGGAGTTCCCGAGGATGCAGACGACCCGCACGTCCGCGTCTGCTGAGGATTCGTTCGACAGCGCCACCCCATCGAAGGACCTCAAACTTCGTCACCTCAGTGCCATCCAGCGATGCCTGCGGTTGGGACAGCCAGGGAGCGGTTGGGATCCCCAGCTCGACGACGTCGATCGCTGTGCCGACAGCGTTGACCACCTCCGACGAACGCTCTCCGGCCGCCCGTAGCTGGATCAGCCGACAGCTCATTGATCTACCCACCAACAGGTTGACCGCAGAACCAACCAACTGGTCGATGTGCTGCTCGGTGCGGCTCCTCAAGATGGGAGACGTCAACCAACCACCGGAGAACCCCGTGCGCCTCGTCAACCACTTCCTCACTATCGCCCTCGGCCTGTTCCTCATCTCGGCCGGGATCGCCAAGTTCACGACCGGGCATGTGTTTCAGTACATCGAGTTCAAGTCCGGAATCGACCTCTTCTACCCGTTCGTGAACAACCTCACCGGCATCGCCGAGATCCTCGCCGGGGCCGCGATTCTCTACCGCCCCACCCGCCTCGTCGGGGCCATCGGCGTGGCTGGTTTGATGGTCGGAGCAATCGGATTCCATCTGTCGCCGTGGCTCGGCACCTCGATCCCCACTGGGCTCACCGACACAGCGGCATCACCTTGGGACGCCGCTGACTTCGCCGTCACGACCAGCTCGACCACGTTCGTGCTCGCCATCGTCTCGGCGCTCCGGGCCGCGTCGATCATCCGGACCGAGCTACACAACCGCACCACGCACACCGGCACGACTCGACAGCCCGGCCACAGCAGCGACCTCGTTCGGGCCTGAGCGGCCGACTCGAAGCCGAGTAGCGTCGTCTGAGATGAGCGCACCGAACCCCACCACAGTGGCCGGCGCCTACCAATCACCCCTGTCGACGCTCTCAAAGGTCTGGATCGGCGTCGCAGTCGCATCGTGGGCAGTTGCGCTCGCGCTCACGGTCACCCCGCCGCTCTCGGATCCGGCGACGCTCGGCTGGCTCGCGGTCGCCGTCGTGGTGATCGCAGCGATGGTGTTCGCCCTCAGTGAACGCCTCCGGAACTGGCCCGCAGCCACCGTCTACGCCGGCGTCGCCGTCGCGATCGGCGGTTGGGCGGCTCTCATGTTCCACGATGACCGATGGTCAGTGCTGAGCTTCGCACTGTTCTCGATGTGCTTCACCAAAGGCCGAGAGGCGGGCATCGCACTCGCGGCGATCGTCAGCGGCGTCTGGCTCATTGCCGAGATCGCGGCCGACAGCCCCAGTTGGACGCTGCTGTCCCCGTTCACCGCCTTCGCAGTCGGAACCGTCATCTCGATCGTCATCTACCGGGTCGGTGACGACAACGAGAAACAAGCTGTGCTGATCTCCCAGCTCCAGGACACCCGGGAAGAACTCGCGGCGTCCGAACGCGAGCGGGCCACGCTGGCAGAGCGTGCCCGTTTCGCCGGGGAGGTGCATGACACCCTCGCCCAAGGTTTCACCTCGATCGTTCTGCTCAGCCGGGCAACGCAGCGCAACGAGGACTGGCTCAGTGGCTTGGCGAGCATAGAATCGACAGCGGAGGAGAATCTGGCCGCCGCCCGGCGTCTGGTAGCGGCGATGCGGCCGGTCGAACTCGATCGCAGCTCTCTCGCCGACGCACTACAGCGCCAAGTCGACGCTCTGGGCGACGAGATTGACGCCACACTCACCGTTGAAGGCACGCCGACCGACCTCGGCAACGAGACCGAGGTTGCGCTGCTACGGGCAGTCCAGGAAGCCCTTCTGAATGTCCGAACCCACTCCGCCGCGTCCACCGTGCACGTGACGCTCAGTTACGTCGGCTCATCGGTGCTGCTTGATGTTGTCGACGATGGAATCGGCCTCGCCCGGGACTCAGTCCGCGATCGTGGGACGCTCACAGGCGGGCAGGGTTTGGCCTCGCTTCGCCAGCGAGCCGAAACACTGGGCGGCACACTCGAGATCGAAGCCGGCCACGACGGCGGTACAGCCGTCTCGGTACGGCTCCCGAGAAGGCAGCTATGACCATCACCCTGGTTGTTGCCGACGACCACCCCATCGTCCGCGGCGGCATCGTTGCTCTCCTCGCGGCCGAGGTCGACATCGAGATTGTTGCCGAGGCCGCCAACGGCCACGAGGTCGTCGCAGCGGCGCTCGAACACCGGCCGTCCGTCGTGCTCACTGACCTTCGAATGCCGGACCTCGACGGCGTCGGCGCCATCGAAGCCATCCGCTCTGCATGGCCAGAGGCCGCCATCGTCGTACTCACGACCTACAGCACCGACGAAGCCATCGTGCGCGCAATCGAGGCAGGTGCCACCGGATACCTACTCAAGGATGCGCCGTCGGAGGACCTGCTGGCTGCCGTCCGTCGCGCCGCAGCCGGGGAGACAGTCTTGGCCCCGCCGGTTGCGAAGCGCCTTGTCGATCGTGTCCGGGATCCACAGGCGGGCGCGCTGTCGCGTCGCGAGATAGAGGTGCTGCGCGGCGTCGCAGCAGGCAACACCAACGCCGCCATCGCAGCCCAACTCCACATCAGCCAGGCCACGGTTAAGACACACCTTCTGCACATCTACGACAAGCTCGGTGTGTCCGACCGTGCGGCAGCGGTGGCTGTCGCCTACGAGAACGGCGTGCTCTCGTAGAGCCCCCGCGTCAGTCGTTCAGGTTCCGTTGGAGTCGCGTGGCTCCGGGGCCGCCTTCTGGGCGTAGGTGAGAAACGCGTCGACGGTGCTCTCGATGTGATTCAGCTCGATGCGTTCAGGCATCAGCAGACGGCGGTAGGCCAGCGGTCCGATGAGCTGTGCGGCGACCTGCGTTTCGCCGATGCCGGGCCGGAGTTCGTGCCTGGCGGTTGCGTCGCGAACGATTCTCCAAATGCCGCGTCGGGCGATGCGTGACAGCTGGGCGTTGAGTGCCCCAAGTTCATCGTTCGCACCGGACTGCTGAATGAGTGTGATGACGATGTCGTAGGTGAGACCGTCGTTCATGGCGGCGGCGAGCGCGTGCAGCTCGGCGATGAGGTCGGTGCGGGTGTCTCCGACGTGGGGAACCGCGTAGGACTCTGCGGCAAGGGCGTGCTGGAGGATGTCGGCGAGCAGTGCTGACTGTTCGGGCCAGTGTCGGTAGGCCGTTGCCCGGCCAACGCCGGCGACCTCGGCCACGCGCTGCTGGGTGATCTGACTCCACCCGACGGTGGCCAACAGATGGATGCCTGCTTCCAGCATGGCCGCCTGGCTCCGTGCGGCGCGGGCGTCAGCGGGCTTTGGTACTGACACCCCTCGATCTTCGCTCGTCACCATCCAAGTGTGCCATGGGCCAACTCGGTGTTGCTATGAGACGCTCCGTCTCATAGCGTAGAGATATGGCTCTCCTCGACGACAACTCCCGCTATCGCACCGTTTCGCTATCTCCGGTGCCGGTCGAGCACACCCACGCTGATCTCGACGTTGATGGAGCGATTCCTGAAGAACTGAACGGTCTCTACGTGCGCAACGGCCCGAACCAGATGGGGCCGGTCAGCCCGACCCTCCACTACTTCAGCGGCCACGGGATGGTGCACGGCGTTCGGCTGCGAGATGGACACGCCCACTGGTATCGCAACCGCGTCGTACGGGCTGGCGACGCAGCCGAAGTCCTCGGTGAGGATGATCGTGGTGGACCGGTGCTCAACGGCATTGACTTCTCGCCCAACACCAACGTTGCCCGATTCGACGATCGGCTCTATGCAACCGTCGAGGGCGGCGCGGCGCCGGTCGAGATCGACCCCGAACTCGAGACGATCGCACGCAGTGACCTCAACGGGGCGCTGACCGATGGGTTCTCCGGCCACCACAAGATCGACCCCACCGCAGGCGACGTGCACGCGGTCGTCTACAGCATGGTGCTGGGGCAAACCGCGGTCTATCTCCGCTTGAACCCGCACGGCCAGGTCACGAACCGGGTCGAGGTCCCACTCAGTGGTTTCACTCAGATTCACGACATGTCCATCACCGAGAACTACGCGGTGATCTATGACCTCAACGTCGTCTTCGATCCCGCCATGTTGGAACGGACAACGCTGCCGATCACCTGGGCCCCGGACAAGCCTGCCAGGATCGGCGTGTTGCCGAAGGACGGCGGGACCGAAGATGTGCGGTGGTTCGAGGTTGAACCCTGTTACGTGTACCACCCGCTCAACGCGTACGAGACCGGCGACGGTCGCCTCGTGCTCGACGTCAGCCGCTATGAGCGTGCCGCCCGCGATGACGTGTTCGGACCGCTGGGTGACACGCTCCCGACGATCGACCGATGGACCCTTGACCTGAACGGCACGACCTCGGTGGCCTCCGCCGAACGGGTGACTGACGAGCCGCTCGACTTCCCCATGGTGAACCCGGCCTACCAGGGTCGCCCGTACCGATACGGCTACACCGCACGGGCAAGCTTGGCCCCCGCCTTCGAGGGCGCCGTCAAGATTGACCACCAGACCGGCACGACGACTCGCCAGGACTTCGACGGCGGCAACTGCGGTGAACTCACCTTCGTGCCTCGTCCGAACCGGACCAGTGAAGACGATGGCTGGCTCATGGGGTTCGTGTACCAGCCCGACCGCGACCGCTCACGCCTCGTGATCCTCGACGCACAGGACTTCGACGGCGACCCGGTGGCCAGTATCTGGATCCCTGACCAGCGAGTCCCGATTGGTACCCACGGGGATTTCCTCCCCGCGACCGACCGCTGATTCGCCCGAACGGAGGTTCCCTCAGTGTTTCCCGGGCACCCCCGACCCCTCGGCAGCGCCCTGACCTTCGGAACCGAGCACTGGCAACCTCACGACCACGCGGGTGCCGCCGAGCGGTGAGTCGTGGATCTCGGCGTCGCCGCCATGGCGGCGGGCGATGCCACGCACGATGGCGAGCCCCAAGCCCGAGCCACCGTCGTCGCGGGCTCGGCCCTCGTCGAGGCGGACGAACCGCTCAAAGACTCGCTCCCGCTGAGCTGGGTCGATCCCGGGGCCGTCGTCGTCGACCGTCAGCACCACGGACGATCCGGTTCTCGTGAGCTGGACGCCGATCGCCGCCGTGCCATAGCGGGCTGCGTTGTCGAGGAGGTTGGTGACGATGCTGCGCAACTCAGCAGAGCGTCCGGCCACGCTGGCAGCGCCCGGCGCCACCAGCTCGATGCGAGCTCGATCGGGATGCCGGGCGATCACGTTGGCCACCAGCGCGTCGAGGGCGACGGGCTCACGAGCCTGACCCTCTGGCGCACGCGCCAGTTGCAGGAGGTTGTCGACCAGGCCCTGCATCCGGTCGAGTTCCTCGATGACCTGCGGCGGGTAGCTGGAGCCAGGGGCGTCGCGGCCGGCGAGTTCAGCGGCCATCCGGGCCGTGGTCAGTGGCGTCTTCAGCTCGTGTGACGCATCGGCGACGAACTGCTGCTCGCGTTTCACTCCCGCCTCGATGCGCTCGAGCATGTCGTTGATCACCCGTGCAATCGTGTCGACCTCATCGTCGGTGCGGCTGCGGGTCATACGGCGATCGAGGTTGGAGGTGTCGATCGCTCCGGCTTCGGTGGCAATGCGGCGTGTCGGCGCAAGGGCACGGCCGACGAGGATCCAGGTGGTGATGCCCGACGTCAGAACGAGGAGTGGGCCCACGATCAGGGCGGCACTCCTCGCCGCGCCGGCTGCGTCTGAGATGTCGGAGATGGCGTCGTCGGCCGCCTGGATCAGCCCGATGCGCTCGCCATCGGGGCCAGCCACGAGTTCCAAGATCTGACGAGTGCCGGACTCGGCCACCTCCTGGAGCTCCTCTTCGTCGAGTTCGTCACTCTCGACCTCCACGCCGCGCAGCTCGCCGGTCCCGGAATCGATCGTGAAACCTCCGACGGAATCGCCCTCGGGGTCGTCGAACGGCTGCAGGTTGACAAAAACGTCGCCGTCGTCGTCGATTTCGAGCACCATCAGGTACTCCTCCCCGTCGAATCGGAACTGGGCGTCGTCCTCGCCGAGATCCAGGAGCGAGAGACCCTCGACATCGGCGGTGACCGCTTCGAGGCTCTCCTGGCCCGCCGACACCAGGCGGTCCGTCACCAGCCGGATGAAGAGCCAGCCGAACGCGACGACGATCACCGCGGATGTCACCATTGCGATCGCTGTCACCCGGAACCGGATCGACCCCCACCGCATCGCTCAGCCCACGCTCTCCAGCTCGGCAGCAAGGCGATAGCCGGATCCCCGGACGGTCTGCACCGATTTCACGCCGAACGGCTCATCAACCTTCTGGCGCAGATAGCGGATGAACACCTCGATGACGTTCGACTTGTGATCCTGCTCGTAGCCCCACACCTCGTCATAGAGGGTCTGGCGGGTCACCACCTGGCCAACGCGGCGGGCGAGGGCCAACAAGAGATCGAACTCGGTGGTGCTGAGGTCGATCGCCGCGCCGTCTCGGCTGACTTGTCGGGTGACGGTGTCGATCTCGAGACCACTTGCCTGCAGTACCTGCTCGGCCGAGCGCCCGGTGCGGCGCACCAGCGCTCGAAGGCGGGCGATCAACACGTCGAAGCTGAACGGCTTGCGGAGATAGTCGTCGGCGCCGATCTCGAGCGCCTCGGTCTCGTCGAGATCGCCGTCCTTGGCGGTGAGCATCAGGATCGGCGTCCCTACACCGGCGGCCCGGAGCTCGCGGCACACGGCGAACCCGTTCATGCCCGGGAGCAGGATGTCGAGCACGATCGCATCCCAGGCCTCGGTCGACGCCCGATCGAGACCAGCAATCCCGTCGTGCACCGCTTCGGACCGGATCCCGGCGCGGGCGAGCCCGTCGGCGACCAAAGCCGCCAGACGGGTCTCGTCCTCAATGATCAGCACACGCATACGCGCTCATGATGGTTCACCCGGAGGGTCGTGGTCGCCATCCCAGATGCCGTCACTCCTGGTTCTCGTCGGATCAGGCGGTGAGGATCGAGCAGACCTGGGTCCAGACGTCGTCTTCGACCTCGGAGGCGCAGCGCTCGAGCAGCTCCTGCATCGCCGACTCGTCCTCTTCGAGGGCCCCGACGAGGCGTTCGACGATGAGGTCGAGCGCATCGAACTCGTCCTCGCCGGGGAGGTCACCGGCCTCCCCAACCTCACCGTCGGTCGCCAGGGCGACACACACGAGGCCGAACGGGTCATCGGGCTCGATCTCGTCACCGCCGCACCAATCGGCGAGTTCTTCGATGGTCTGGGCATCGGCGGCGGCGAGCACGGCCCGAAGGTCAGCGAGGGTCTGTTCGACCGGATTCTCACCAGCGTCGAACGGTTCGCGGGCGCCATCGTCCTCGTCGAGCCCGTCGTCGTCGGCGTCCTCATCACCGTCGTCGTCGGCCTGGTCGTCGAACTTGCCACCTTCGTCATCCTCATCACCACCATCGTTCATGGCGCCGAGGCCGGGGACGTGGGTCATGGTCGGCACGGGTGCCGGCGACCCGACGAGGCCGTTGGTCACCTGCGGGTGGCGCTGGGCGTCAGCTGGCAGCCCCTTGCTCGCCGGCGAGTAGAGGCCGATCCCGTCCCAGGTCACCCGGTCCGGTCGTTGGGGTTCACCGGTCGGGCCGTCCTCGGCGGTCGAGGCATCCACACCGTCACCGTCGCCATTGGCGTCATAGGCCAGGACGACATTGCGGCGGCTGCTGTCGCGCCCGGCAAGGTCGGTGCCGGCGAGCGGGGCGAAGGTGAGGTTCTCCATGTCGAGCGAGCGCTCGGTGTGGATCGGGTTGTGAAGCAACACATCGGTCGTCGCCGCGGTGGTGAGGTTGCGAACGGTCCACGGACCGTGGCGGGGAGCCAGGAACCCGACCTCGAAGTTGCGGAGGTCGACGTTCTCCACCGAGCCGGGCCCGAAGGTGGCGTCGTTGTTGAGGTCGAGGCCGACGCCAAGCGCAGCGGTGTGACCGAAGTTGTGCACGAAGGGTTCTGCGGTGCCGATCGCCCGGATGTTCTTCAGGTTCAGGCGCTCGTTGTAGTTCATGAGCACGCCGTCTCGGACGTCCCACGTGACGATGCCGTCGATCGTCGGCTGCAGGCTGTCGATGTAGGCCATCGGCGGAACGTTGGGGTCCTCCAGGTAGCTGGCGCCGTGGATGTAGCGAGCGCGGAACCCGACCGTCGAGCCGTAGGCGGTGTTGTCGCGAACCTCGCCGAGCGGCGCCCACCAGACCTCGATGCGATCACGATCGGGGATGAGCGACGGATCGGGCAACGTGGCAACCTCGACGCTTGAGACCCGGCCGAGGTCGGCTTCGGCGAGCGCCTCGCTCCACCAGATGATGCCGTGGGCCGAGGAGCCGGCCGACACGTTGCCGATGACGTCGATGCGGTTGCCCTGGAACCAGAAGCCGTCGCCGTCGACACCGAAGTCCTGCCGGTCGGCCCGGAGGTCGGGGTCGATGGCGCCGCCGTCGTGCAGCCGGAAGCTCGGCATCACCGTGCGGATGGCGATGTTGTCGATCCAGCGGCCGGTCTCATCGCCAGCCTCGGTGAAGAAGCCGGCACCGGCGTTGTCGTAGGCCACGTTGCGCAGGAAGTCGACATGGCTGGAGTGGTTGGTGAAGGCCCAACCGGGGTCGCCGGTGACGACCGAGTCGGCCACGACGCCGGGGGTGGTACGGGGGTCGGCGCCGCCGCGGTGGAAGTGCACGGTGTAACGGCCACGCACGTTGTCGCCACCGAGCAACTCGAAGCGCCCGTCCCAGCCGACCGCACCTGGTTCGATCTCGTCGAACTGCACGTCGGTGAGCTCCTGGGACTTGTCGGTGCGGCCCATGTCACTGAATCGGGCTCCCCTGATCTGGGCGTCGAGGGTGTGCATCACCATGAGGTGGCCTCGCCGATCGATCTGAGTGTTCTCCGATGAGAACTGCACATTGCGGGTGAGGTTCGCAACGTACAGATCGAGGTCGCTGGCCGGCGGCACGTGGTCACGCTGCAGCGGTTCGTTGAACCGCACGGTGGTGCCGTCAACCGCGGTGATGACCCGAAGTTCGTCACTGGTGGAACCGTTCGTGCCGGTGATGACGATCTCGTCGCCGGCGTTCCAGCCGACGAGCGGGCCGTTGACCTCGATGCTGGTGTCGCCGGCCCGGGGGAAGCTGGTGACCGTGGTGCGGTGGGTGACCTCGCCGCCTTGAACCACGGTGGTGCCATGGAGGAGTGCCCCACGTGAGATGAGTCCGGGATCCTCGGCGCGGTCGATCGGTCCGTCGTCGGCGAATTCGATCGACGCGATCACGGTGTCGGCGATCGGCCGGTCGGGTGTGCCGATCTCGAGGGTGCCGCTCGGCATGGTGACGAGCGTGTCGACCTTGAGTTCGGTGTCGACATCGGCAGCGAAGCGCAGGGTGCCTTCCACGCCGATCCGCTCGATCTCAGGATCGAGCTTGGTGTCGATGGTGACGGTCACGCCGGCCGGGATGTTCACGAGGCTGCCGGTGCCGGGCACGTCGCCACCCCAGGTGGCCGGTGCGCCCCAGTCGCCGCTGGCCACTGCGGTGTGGGTGGCGTTGGCGACATCGACGAGGCTCATGACGGCGGCGTGGGTACTGGCATCGGCGGCGTGGTCGTGGTTGCCGTGATTGTGGCCGTCGGACGTGGCCGTCACCGCACCATCGTCGCCATGATCGTGGTCGCCGTGGCCCTGATCGTGACCACCGTCGTCCATGGCGGCGGCGTCATCGGCGCTCGGCATACCGACGGTGGTGTCGTCGTTCGACGCATCTCCGCATGCGACCGCACCGACCGAGAGAACGGCGGCGAGCCCCAACGTGGCAGCCCACTTCCGGATTCGGGGGGAGTTGTTCATGGTCTCGACCTTGGCGGTCGAACCTGAAACGAACCTTGGAGCCGAACAGCAATCAGTTCCGAACCAACCCGATGTTCGGGCACCGCTACCCAGCTGTTGCGTCGCTGATCATCTCTTCGAGGAAGTGATCAACGAGATTCAGTGCGTCCGTTTCCTCGGACCAGAACCAACCGATCTCGTCGTGCTCATCCGGCGCATGGTTCTCGATCGTGCCGTCCCAACGCTCCACGAGCCAGACGTGGAGCGTGAGATCAGGCGCAGGAGTCAACACTCGCCACGGCTCGACGCTGGACAGGTCGACCGAGACTCCGAGTTCTTCCTGGAGTTCACGACGCAGCGCATCTGACGGCGCCTCACCGTCATCGATGTGACCGCCGGGCAGGTCCCACACATCCGGATACCACTGACGATCCGGGTGCCGGTGGCAGAGCAGCACCCGACCGCCCGATACGAGTAGCGCTGCAGCGACATGATGATGCGCCTCGGCCACACCGAAGTCTGCCACCGTGCGGTCGTGCGCACTCCGGCAGGCCTGACGCATGGCGGAGCTGAAGATGGAGTCAGCACCAATTCAACGTCCAGAACTGGCCTCGGGAGAGCATTGAAGGCATCGTTGGACAACCCCGCTCAACGGAGAGACAAGACATGAACGCAGGCACAGGCGTGGCCATCGGCACGGCGATCGGGGCGGCCCTCGGAGCCGCAACTGGCCAGTGGTGGTGGATCGGCGTCGGGATCGCTATCGGCGCTGCGATTGGGACGAGTGCGGAGCGGCGCCGACGAGAGCAGGCGGACGCCAGCACAGAAGACGACGACAGCTGATGCCGAGCTGATCGTTCTCACGCCGCTCCAGCCGCCCGATCCACGCCCGGCCCAAGGTAAGGGCCAGGCGGGTCGACTCAGACCGATTCGAGGAACTCGCTGGCGGTCACCGGCTTGGAGAACATCGGGAAGTCGAACGCAATGGCATTGTCGTGCTGCTCTGGTGACACCGCTGCGCTGCAGTCGGTGAGCGTGATCACGTCGTATCCGTTCTCGTAGGCGGTTCGCATCGTCGACTCGACGCAACAGTTGGTCAGGAATCCGCTCAAGATCACGGTCTTGATGCCCTTCGACCGGAGAATGAAGTCGAGGTTCGTGCTGGCGAACGTGTCGAGCCCGCGCTTTCCCTCGATGACGATGTCGCCGTCCTTCGGTGCCAGACGGTCGTCGATCTCGGCGCCCCACTCGCCCTTGACGAAGGCCTGGCCGTCGACGACGCCCTTCAGAATCCCGTAGGGATGGTCGGACAGCTCGTTGTAGCCGGCCTGGAACGTGATCGGTGCGTGCATGATGGTCGCTCCTGTGGCGCGAAGCGACTCGACGACCTCAGCGGTCTTGCTCATCATCTGGGTTTGCTCCATCACCGGTGCGACGGCGTCGTGCAGTACGCCTCCCGGCGAGGTGAAGTCGTTCTGATACTCGATCAGGACGACGGCGGTGGTTGCTGGATCGATTGTCATGGCCCCCCAAGGGTCTCGAGTTCCGCTGACTGTATGAACCAGGGGGTCAGAGAAGGTAAGAGCCCGTTACGACAATCGAGAAGTAGGAGCCGGCTACTACACGCCTGTGGACTGGTGCGAAACAGCTGACGTATCGTCGGGTCGGGGACCTCGGTGTCATTGGCGACCTCACCCGACGCCTCAGAGGAGAGACCATGTGCGAATTGTTCATCGGCGCCGAGAAGGACCTCTGGGAGAGCCGAACCCGATCGTTCCGGGTCCAGAACGCCGTGACGAGCGTGCGGTTGGAGAACTTCTACTGGTCCGTGCTCGAGGAGATCGCGTTCCGCGATGACATGAGCGTTGGCCAATTGATGGCTCGGCTGCAGACCGAGGCGCTCGCCGCCGGCCACGACATCGACAACTTCACCTCATTCCTGCGCGTCTGCTGCGGGCGCTACAAGGCCCTCATCGCCGCGGGTGATTTGTCAGACTCGCTTCACGACCGCGTTGGCGATGTCGACGCTGAAGCAATCCTCTCCCGCGAACGCGAGCGCTACGCGGAGACTGCACGCACCGTGGGGTCCGCATCCGAGCGAGACCGGGTCGACGTCTGACGCGGATACGGGCCGGTTGGATCGCGTGGCGGATTCGACCGACCCGGCCTCGAGTCGACCTGCATCTCTATCGGCGGGCCTTCGAACACCAGCCGGGGCGTTGCCACTTCGATCTGCTGAACGAGTGGAGTCCACTGCGATGGCGAATGGCCACACCTGCACCGAGGAAGTCAAGGCGGAGGCGATTGCGTATCCAACGTGTCCGGGGCGTACTCGGTCGCTTCTTCATCAGCGAACCGGGCGGGCGCACCTGCGAGAACCCTGAGCGTCGGCGTGTCGAGGCCCGCAGCCAGAGCGTCGGCCGCAGCATCGACGAGAGGTTTGCCGTAGCCAGTCCCGGCCCACGTGACCGCGGCGACACAAAACGGCGAATCCCCGGGCTCGGGAGCCCAGGGATTTCAAGGGTTTCGAGTGGTGTCGGAGGGGGGACTTGAACCCCCACGCCCTAACGGGCACTAGCCCCTCAAGCTAGCGCGTCTGCCAATTCCGCCACTCCGACGTGGCCGTTCGATGGTAGCGCCGATCCTCGGCGGCGCGGCACCTTATTGGGCA
>JBCCFL010000002.1:0-261337 GCA_039029735.1 Actinomycetota bacterium
CGGACTGCGGTCGGGACGGTCAGCTCCAACTCATACACATCCGAACGGTGGGTGCCGAGGTCGTCGAGCCTCGCCAACGACTCTTCGGCCGGCACCAGCACACCAGCTGCGAGTCTTTCCGACTCGTACTCCAGCAGCTCTGAGAACCGCTGGAGTGAGAGGTCGGTCAGCTCGTGTTGTGCGGCCAGCTCATCGCCGAACTCCACACCGCCCGACGACAGGTACAGCGCCGACGCCCCACGTTCTTTCTGCAGTTCATGCACGAGGTCGCCGGCCGCAATGCTGTACTCGACCGCTGCCGCCAGCTCACCTGCTCGACCAGCAGCGCCGAAGCGATCCGCAGCCACGACGAAACCGACCACGGGCAGGCCCAACATCGCTGCGGCGCCCAAGATCGCCAGTTCGACGCGTAGCGGAAGGCGCGCAATCCAACCTGTCACCTGACTCAATCGGAACCCATCAAGGGGACCTGAGCACCGTGGGCGGGGGCGGCGCACCAACGCGTTTCGGGATCGCCCCTCGTGACAGGGCAGGCGCGTACGTTCAGCCAGAGACCGTGATGTCGACCCGGCCGATCGAGCTGTCGCCGTTCTCGTTCTGCAGCCGGTAGTAGACCGTCGTCACGCCGACCTGAGAGACCGTTCCTGTAAGAACTCCTCGTCCACTGAGTGCGAGCGAGTCGGCGCCGCTGCTGATGAGCGACACGGTGTCGAGGTCGAGCGTCGGGCTCTGGTCGTTGGCGAGCACGTCGAGGGTGATCTGTTCGCCGATGCGAACCTGGAGGACATCGGCCACGGCCACTGGTGGAACGGTCTGTGACGGAGCATCGCCAGTCTCGGTATCGGCACTCGACTGCTCGTCGGTGCGAATCGGCGGCTCGTCCGCCTCGTCGACAAGACTCTCAGCGACGTCCGGTGCCGGCACGATGCCGGACCGCTCGCGCGACTCTTCAGCGGGGAACGCAGGAAGTGTCTCAGTGTCCGACTCGGGTGATGGACCAGGGAGAACAGGGCTTGGGATGACGGGCGTCGGGTCGACCGTCTCGACCTGGCCCTCACCGGCGGGCGCGGTGTCTCGAAGCCACTGTTGAGCCTGACGAAGGGCGGCGAACGCAGCGACTGCGACGAGCACCACGAGCAGCCCGGCGAGCGCCAGCCTGCGCAGGCGGCGTGTCGCTCGATGCTGCAATTGGTACACGGCGTTCGAGTTCTTGCCGAGGCGTTGGCCGGTCTCGTCCGCGGTGAGACCGTCGATGAATCGATGTTGGATTACCGCCCGCTGGTCTGGCGACAACTCGTCGAGGAGATCGGACATCGCCAGCGAGTCGACCAGATCGTTCTCGAATGCGAACGCTGACTCGGTGATCTGGTCCATCTCACCGTCGAGTGCTGGCGCGAGCCCGCGACGTTCCCGTGCGAGATAGCTTCGCGCTGCTCGGAACACGTACCCGCGGAAGGCCTGCTGGTCGCGCTTGTGAAGCGTGGCGAGTGCGCGGTAGCCGTCGAACAAGGCGAGATCGGCGATCCCGTCTGGGTCTGAGGCACGCTCACTGCGGGCGAACCTCGAGAGCTGGGGTTGGAAGTACCTGTACAGGGCGGCGAACAGCTCGTCGTTGCTTGCGGCCGACTCTCCGGCGAGTAGCGCGTCGATCTCGTCAGAGGTGGGGTTCAGTCTTCGTGAACGTTCGTGGCGTACCGGTGAGGCCATGGTGCTCCGACGTGGATGGACAGCCAGCACTGTACGGCCGGCCGTTCGACTCGATCCACTGAGCAGATCGGCTCAGCGCTGCTCACTTCACCTCGCCGAACGTCGAACACGAGGCCACTGCCCATTGCAGGCGAGCTGACCGTCGAGTAGCCCAGGGCGGGCGGGGCTGGGCGCAATCTGGAGGGCGGGCACCAACGGGGCTCAGGTCAATTCACCCACTGTCGCGGCAGGCATAAGGAACGACGTCGGAGTTGGACCTTCCTCTCGTAGGTCCAACTCGGGGCCCAGTTGCGTTGAGGAGTAGGGATGTTGACAGTGACCGGACGTCGGGGCGAACGCTCCGGGGCGCGGATGAAAGCCTCGATGGCGGCAGCCGTCTTGCTCGGAGCGCTTCTGGCGTTCACGGCCTCGCCTGCGTCGGCTTCTGAGAACGACGTTGCGCTCGGCGGCAGTACTCGTGATGCGAGCGACTCTGCGGTGAGTGGCATGCAGATCGATCTGTTCGATGCCGTGTCGAGTTGGGAGCGTGGTGCGTTTGTCGGGCCGGCGCGCACTGATGGTGGCGGCGGCTACCGGTTCTCGGTCGAGGCCCGGGCGTGCTACATCCTCGTCGGGGTCGCACCGCTGGGTTTCTCGTTCGACTCCCCCGGATCAGGTCGGATGTACGACCAGCGGTACGCCTGTACCGACGGCGATGCGAACCTCGCAGTCGACTTCACGGTCTACGCAGACACTGGGGCACCAGATGACGCGCCGAAGCCGCCTCCGACGACGGATCCACCGGTCACGCATCCGCCAACGACTTCACCGCCCACTACCAAGCCGCCGAGTGTCTGCGACCACTGCTACACCCCGCCGATCAAGCACGGTGGCCAGCACCTCCGGCAGGGTCTGGTGCCCGGTCTCGGCAGCGTCAACTACGGCTACTTCTTCGGCTACGAGGTACGCGTAGGCGACCTTCCGGCCGACTGGCATGCAACGTCGATCGAGTCGATGGACGTCAGCGACATCGACGCATTCCTCGAAGGTGTCGCGGAGATCTCAGGTGGCTGGTTCGAGCAGACCCAGCTGCGTGACCCCAACAGCGGGCCGAGCGGCGGGATCCAGCGAGATCTGGACTATGTGGGCTCCGTCTTCGGCTCGACCGGCGTCACCAACGCCGCCACGAACCAGGAACGCCTGAACGAGGCGCTGCCCCGTGGATACCTCGAGGTTCCTGTCGAATTCATCACCAAGTCCGGCAAGGTCGAGCAACGGCTTCTGTGCGTCGATGTGCGCCTCTGGGCGCCCTACAACTCGCCGATCGCGTTGGACGTGGATGGCTCCGGTGATGTGGAACGGGTCGCCGGTGAGTTTGCGTTCGACTTCGATGCCGATGGCAGCACCGAACTGGTGTCGGAGTGGTTCGCTCCAACGGAGGGGATTCTGTTCGACTCCCGGTTCGCTGGACCCGTCACGGGCGAGCATCTGTTCGGCGATCAGGGCGGGTTGTATGTCGACGGGTTCGAGAAGCTCGCACTGCTCGACATCAACGGTGATGGTCAGGTCGCTGGTGTCGAGCTGGATGGCCTGGCGATCTGGACTGATGTGAACTCGAACGCCTTGGTGGACTCCGGTGAGGTGTCGAGCCTTGCTGATCATCAGGTGGTGGCGTTGTCGACGAGTCACGTGGGCTTCGTGTCGGAGGCCGTGTTGGCTGATGGTTCGACGATGGTTACCGAGGACCTCTGGTTCACGACCGCCGAGGCCGGGGCGTCGACGAGCCCGGTGGCCCGGGTCGGGGTGCTGGGCATGGTCGGCGTGGGGTTGTTGGCGATCGCCCTCGTAACAGTTAGTCGTCGGCGGGATCAGCTCGACGCGGAGCTGGCCAGCCTCGCAGACCACACCACCGCCTAGCACGCAACTCCCACGGGCAACCGCCTCGGGGCGGCTGGTGAATGGGTCGGGCCTACGGGCCCGGCCCATTGCGCGCTGGAGATCAGGCCGCACGCAGACCAGACTCGGCGCTGAGATCGAGAGGAGCTCCCATGGCATTCGATCACCACCCGAGCCTGCAGGACGTTCGCTCCCAGCGCGGCGTTCGCACCCTGCTCCAGGTGCACACCGACCACCCCGACGAAGCCAGCGCCTGCCACGACGCCGGCATCGACATCGTCGGCGCCGACACCGAAGACATGCTCGCTGCCACCGCGGCCGCAGCACCGAACTCGTTCATCTGGTGTGGCATCCCGCACGCCACGGTGGCCGGCCCGGACGACGCGCTCCGCGTGGCCTCGCGCATGCACCTCGCTGGTGCCGACGCGGTGTACTGCTCGCTTAGCCCTCGGCTCATCGAAGTGATCGCGGCCGAGGGCATCCCCGTGGTCGGTCACATCGGCCTCGTCCCGAACCGCGCCACGTGGACCAACTTCCGGGCGTTCGGAAAGACGGCCGACGAGGCCCGCCAGCTCTACATCGACATGAAGCGGCTCGAGTCGGCTGGCGCCGCGTGCGTGGAGATCGAGGTCGTGCCGCCCAACGTCGCAACCGCCCTCACCCAACGAACGTCGCTCGTCACGATGTCGATGGGGTCGGGCACGGGCTGCGACACCCAGTACCTCTTCTCCGCCGACATCCTCGGGGAGAATGAAGGGCACGTCCCCCGCCACGCCAAGGTCTACGCCGACCTGGCCGCCCGACGCCGCGAACTCCACCACGTGGCCGTATCGGCCCTCGCCGAGTGGGCCACGGAGGTCACCAGCGGGGCGTTCCCCACGGCATCGCACCTCGTGGAGATGGGCGACGCCGAGCAGGCCCAGTTCGACGAGTTCCTCGACGGCCTCGACTGAGGCTGGCGAGTAGGGCCCTATGGCCCTACTCGGTATCAAGCGGTCGAACGAGGGTGAGAGCATGATCTCCACGCCAATGTCCGACTCGGAACGCGCCACGACCGCCATGCCCGCCAAGCCAGACGTCGCCGAGATGACGGATGCTGCGGGGGCGCACACGTGGGGAGCCGTCGTGGGGGTCGACGGCTCCCCGGGCTCGGCCCATGCCCTGCGCTGGGCCGCACGCCGAACCGGGCAGTTCGGCCCTGTCCGGCCGGTGCTCACGTGGCAGTACCCGTACTGGGCGGTTCCGGGGATGGACCCCGTCACTCCCGCGGCGTTGTTCGACCGGTGCCTGGAGGCGGCCCGCCGTGAGGCCGGCGTCGCTGTGGCCGACATCGCCCCCGACCTGCGGGCCGCCACCGAGGTGATCTACGGCGCTGCAGGGCCGACCCTCGTCGAGCGCTCGGCCGATGCCAACGCCCTCGTGGTGGGGAGCCGCAACCACGGCGCCGCGATCGACACAATGATCGGATCCGTGGGCGGCCACGTTGCCCGCCACGCACGCGTGCCCGTGATCGTGGTGCCCGAACGCGCCCACCTCGACAACATCCACGGGCGGATCGTGGTCGGCGTCGACGGATCACCCAATGCCGTCGAGGCACTCAGCTGGGCTCTCACCCACGCCCCGGCGGGAGCCGCCGTGGAAGCGGTGTACGTGTGGAGTTGCGCCGTACCGTTCGTCGGACCGTCCTATGTGATCCCGATCGAGTCGTCGGCCGACGATGCCAGAGCCTCGCTCGACCGGACCATTGCCGCAGCCCGCATCGCTGCCGGCACCGACCGGGAAGTCACGACGATCCTCGACTACGGAGACGACCCCCGCACCCTCTTGCGCACCCGCTCACTCGACGCCGACCTCCTCGTGCTCGGAGCCAGAGGTCGCACGGGCGTCCAGCATCTGCTCCTGGGTTCAGTGACCACCAGCCTGTTGCATCAGCCGACAGTCGCCACCGTGGTGGTTCCCGGCGACCGGGCCGGTGCCTGAGTGGTCGGCGCCGAGGCTCGCCGCGCACAGTCGTCTGCGGTCGCGGCCAATCCTGTGCGCTATCTGATCGCTTCCTGACGCACGCAGTGGCAGACTTGGCGCCGAGTCCGGCGGCCTGAGGCCGCCCAAGGGGAGGCGCGGGAGTGATCACGTCCACCGAGGACGCCCTGGTCCGGGACCAGTTGGCGGCCCAACACGCCCGGCAGATCGACCGTCGCGCCGCGGTGGTGGCCGTGGCTCGACAGGTGGTGGTGTTCGGTGTGTTCCTCGCTCTGCTGGCCCTTGCGTACAGCGGCTACCGGCGCCTGGCCGCCGCGCTCGACAACGGGCAGACGGATTGGCCGATCATCGGCTCGTTCCTGCCCCGCGGCGACGACCTCAACATGCCCCCGATCGGTGACGTCGTGCGTCAGTTCGGCGTCACCCCCGGCAGCGAGGACCAGACATACGCCCGCATCCTCCTCGGCGAGAGCCTCTTCACGCTGCGCGAAGCCACGGTCGGATTCCTCGTCGGCCTGGCGATCGGTCTGGCGATCGCCATCGTGCTGTCGCGGTGGCGGCCGCTGGAGCGGGGCCTGCTGCCCTACGTGATCGCCAGCCAGACCATCCCCCTCATCGCCATCGCCCCGATCATCGTGATCTGGGGCCGCCAGAACGTGAGCTTCGTGCCCTGGGAGTGGCAGGACTGGATGTCGGTGTCGATCATCGCCACGTACCTCACGTTCTTTCCCGTGGCCGTCAACGGCCTCCGCGGGCTCCAGTCGCCTCAGCCCGACCACCTCGAACTCATGGCCTCCTACGCCGCCAGCTGGACCCAGACCCTGCGTCGGCTGCGGCTCCCGGCGTCGGTGCCCTACCTGTTCGCGGCGGCGAAGATCGCCGCCACCGCCAGCATCGTGGGCGCCATCGTCGGTGAGATCTCGGCCGGGGTGAGCGGAGGCCTCGGCCGGCGGCTCCTCAACGAGGCCTTCAACTACACCACCGGCCCTCAACGCCTCTACGCCAGCGTGATTGCTGCCGCCCTGCTCGGCATCGTCGTGTTCCTCGTGGTGGCGGCGGCGGAGCGCGTGGTGTTGAGCCGCCAGAACCGGGAGGCGATCTGAGATGACGGCCGACAGGAGCGACGCCCACGACTCCTCACCAGCGGTACGCGTGAGGGCCGCCACCAAAACGTTCAACCCTGGCAAGGCCAACCAGGTGCAGGCGCTCGACGGGATCGACCTCACCATCGCCCCCGGCGAGTTCGTCACCCTCATCGGCCCATCAGGCTGTGGCAAGAGCACGCTGCTGCGCCTCGTGGCGTCGCTCACCCCACCCACCACCGGCGAGGTCGAGGTCAACGGCAAACCAGCTGAGCAGGCCCGCCTCGACCAGGACTACGGCATGGCCTTCCAGAAGGCGGGGCTGTTCGACTGGCGATCGGTGAGCCGCAACATCGAACTCCCCCTCGAACTCATGGGGTGGTCGAGGTCGGCCCGCCGCACGCGCTCGGCCGAGGTGCTCGAACTCGTCCAACTCGATGGCTTCGGCGAGCACCATCCCACCGAGCTGTCCGGCGGGATGCAGCAGCGGGTGGCCATCGCCCGGGCGCTCTCGTTCGAACCGTCGCTGTTGCTCATGGACGAGCCCTTCGGCGCGCTCGACGAGATGACACGCGAGCACATGCAGGACGAACTGCTGCGAATCTGGGCCGAGAGCGGCACCACCGTCATCTTCGTCACCCACTCGGTGCCAGAAGCCGTCTACCTGTCCACCCGGGTGGTGGTGATGTCGCCGCGGCCGGGCCGGATCGACTCGATCATCGACGTGGACCTCGGCCAACGAAGCGCTCTCACCCGCGATGAGCCCGCGTTCCACCAGTCGGTCACCGAGGTGCGCAAGTCGTTGCGCGCCGTGGAGGCTCGATGACGGCCACCAGTCCGCTCGACCGGCGCAAGCCGCGTGCGGGAACAGGCTGGAGCGTGCCGCCACCTCTCGTGGCGGGCGTCGCCATCCTTGCCCTGTGGGAGGGCCTCCTGGCCGTGTTGCGCCCCGAGGGCTTCGTACTACCCGCCCCGAGCAGCATCGTGGGTGCCTTCATCGAGAACGTCAGCGTGATCTGGACGGCAACCCGTATCACCGGATGGGTGATCGTTTCGGGCCTGGTCGCAGGCGTGCTGGTGGCCGTGGTGTTGGCGTTGTTGGTGAGCCGGTTCCGACTCGCTCGGGAGGCCATCACGCCGGTGGCGGTGGCCGTCAACGCGATCCCGATCATCGCTCTCGCTCCGATCTTCAACAACTGGTTCGGGCTCACCTCGCAGCGGCCCAACCAGCTGATCGTGCTGCTGCTCGTGGCGTTCCCGGTGTTCATCAACACCGTTCGTGGCCTGTCGCTGGCCGACCCGGCCCAGATCGAACTGATGGAGTCCTACGCGGCCAGCCGGTGGCGCATCACCCGCGAGGTGCGCATCCCGACTGCCCTGCCGCTCTTCTTCACGGCGTTGAAGCTCGCATCGTCGCTGGCCGTGATCGGGGCGATCGTGGCCGAGTACTTCGGCGGCCGCCAGGACGCCCTCGGCCCGCTCATCACCCAGGCCGCCGGGCTCACTCGCTACGACGAGGCCTGGGCCGCCGTGCTGGCCGGCACCCTCATCGGCGCCGTGCTCTACGCCCTCGTGCTCGTGGCCGAGCGGCGGGTCATGCCGTGGCACGCCACAACCCGCGCCGACCGCACCACGTAGCTCGTTCAACCGCAAGAAGGGGAGCAACCGATGAGAGAACCGAAACACGTACGACGTCTGTTGGCGTTGTTGATGGCGTTGGCCATGGTGGCCGCCGCCTGCGGCAGTGACGACGACGAAAGCACCGACGACGCCGACAGTGGCGGCGATGCCGCAGCGGAAGGAACTGACGACGGTGACGCCGGAGACGACGCGTCGGGCGACGAGGCATCCGGTGACCTGACGCCGGTGAAGCTGCAGCTGCAGTGGGTACCGCAGAGCCAGTTCGCCGGCTACTTCGCAGCCCGCGATCTCGGCTTCTACTCCGACGCCGGGCTGGACGTCGAGATCATCGACGGTGGTGTGGACATCGTGCCGGCCACGGTGCTCGACTCAGGAGGCAGCGACTTCGCCATCTCGTGGGTGCCTCGGGGCTTGGCGCCCCGCGAGGAAGGGCTCGACATCACCAACATCGCCCAGGTGTTCCAGCGCTCGGGCACGCTCCAGGTGAGCTTCGCCGACGCCGGAATCGGTTCGGTAGCCGACCTCGAAGGCAAGAACGTCGGCAACTGGGGCTTCGGCAACGAGTTCGAGATGCTCGCCGGACTTCGGGCCAACGGGCTCGATCCCGACGCCGACGTCACCCTCGTGCAGCAGGACTTCAGCATGACGGCGCTGATCAACGGCGATGTGGACGCCGCCCAGGCGATGATCTACAACGAGTACGCGCTCGTGCTGGAGACGGTCAACCCCGACACCGGCGAGCTCTACCAGCCCGAAGACTTGTCGGTGATCAACTGGAACGATGTGGGAACGGCCATGCTCCAGGACGCCATCTGGGCCGACGCCGACCGGCTCACATCTGACGCCGAGTACCGGGCCACCGCAGTGGCCTTCGTGGAGGCGTCGCTGCGAGGCTGGATCCACTGCCGTGACAATCAGCAGGAGTGTGTCGACATCATCGTCGCCGCCGAGCCGCCCTTCGGCGGCCCCGCTCACCAGGCGTGGATGATGAACGAGATCAACGCCCTCGTGTGGCCGTCGCCGCTCGGCGTCGGCACGATGGACCCGGCCCTGTGGGACCAGACTGTCAAGGTGGCCACCGAGGAGGGCATCCTCGCTGCCGCCCCCGACGACGATGCGTTCCGCACCGACATCGTGGCGGAGGCGCTGGCCAATCTGGAGGCCGACGGCCTCGACACGACGGGCGAGGGCTTCGCCAAGATCGACGTCGAGCTCACCGAAGGCGGCAACTAGCCCGTCGCGGCCCATTACGGGGCAGGGCAGCCGGCACGTGCGCACGCGTGCCGGCTGCACTGCCCGGGCCGGCTCCACCGCTCACGGCAGGAGGCAGGGAGTGCGCTGTCGCGATCGTCTCCACTAGTCGGTGGCAACTCGGAGATGCTGAACTAGGGAGGGATCGGAAGGGTCTGGGTCGATGGTGAACGCCGTGCAACGGAGCTACGCACTCGGCTCGGAGGCCGAGCAGGCGGCGATCGCCGCCGGTCTGGCCGAGGCGGACTGGTACCGCACCCCGATCGATCCCGACCGGCTGCGCAAGCTGACCGCCCGCACCAACCTCAACGCCGCGCTCCACGTGGGCCTGTACGTCGCGTTGCTGGTCGGCTCCGGCGTGTGGTTGTACCTCTCGCTCTGGTCGTGGTGGACGATCCCCGCACTCGTCGTGTACGGCACGCTGTATGGGAGCTCGGCTGACCCGCGATGGCACGAGTGTGGGCACGGCACGGCGTTCCGCAGCCCGCTACTCAACGACCTCGTCTACTACCCGGCGTCGTTCATGCTGCTGCGCGACGCCACTCTCTGGCGGTGGTCACACGTGCGCCACCACAGCGACACGATCATCGTTGCCCGCGACCCCGAAATCATCCTCCCTCGGCCGCCCCGAGCCGTCGACTGGTTCCCGAACCTGTTCAACGTGAGGAACGGCCCGAAGTCGATGGCCCGCACCGTGCGCCACGCGTTCGGGAAGATCTCCGACGGCGACCGCTCGTTCGTGCCCGAGCGCGAGCACCACAAGATCGTGTGGGAGGGGCGGGCCTACGTTGCGATCTGGGTGGGCGTGATCGGCTGGTGCGTGATCACGACGAGCCTGGTGCCGCTGCTGTTCGTGGTGGGGCCGTCGTTCTACGGCGCAGGACTGATGCTCGTGCTCGGTACCACCCAGCACCTGGGGCTCCGGGAGGACGTGCTCGACCATCGGCTCAACACGCGCACGATGTACCTCAACCCGGTGCTCCGGTTCCTGTACTGGAACATGAACTACCACGTGGAGCATCACATGTTCCCGACCGTGCCCACCCACAACCTGCGCGCCCTGCACAACGAGATCAAGGACGACCTTCCCCGTCCCAGCCCGTCGCTCATCGGGGCCTATCGCGAGCTGGTGCCGGCGCTGATCCGGCAGCACCGCGACCCGACGTACGACATCGAGCGACCGCTGCCGTCGCCGTCTTCGGTCTCCACCGCCCACACCGATGCAAACCCTGAGATTCGCCTGGATACGGACGCGCACCACGAGGGAGTCGTCGACGTGTGTGCCGTCGACGACCTCGAACCGGGGCAGGTTCGCCGCCTCGACGTCGGCGACACCACGTTCGCCGTCTACCGGGTGGACGACGTCTACTTCGCCACCGACGGCATCTGCACCCACAGCCGCCGGGTACACCTCGCCGATGGCATCGTGATCGACGGTCAGATCGAATGCCCCAAGCACAACGGCCGGTTCGACATCCGATCGGGCGAGCCCACCCGGGCCCCGGTGTGTGTCGCGCTCACCACTCATGAGGTGACCATCGTCGGCGGCAGGGTCACGATGCGTCTGCCGCCGACGACGTCGGCTTAGGTGAGGCTCTCGCAGTCGTTGCTCCACCAGTCCCAAACGCAGGCCTTGGCCCACTTCACCCGGGAGTGGCCGCCGATGATCACGCTGGTCTCTCGCAAGTTGGCGACGGGCTCGTTGAACTGGTCGCTCGTGAGTCGTCGGGTGGCCACACGGTCGATGCCACGCGGGTCGGTGTACCACACATGGAGGGTCGCCTCCTTGCAGAAGCCCCAGATCTGGAAGTACGTCTGGTGCCGCCCGGTGTTGTCGTGGAGGGTGCCAGCCGAGAGCGTGCCGCCACAGACCTGCGACTCAACGCCCGTCGTGCCGTCCGGCCCGGGGGTGATGTAGGGCGGGGCCGGCTCCTCGGGCGGTGGCGGAGGCGGCGGATCGGGCGGAGCCGGCGTCGACGGAGGCGGCGTCGGTGCTGGCTGCGGCGGTGGTGACGGCGCGGGTGGCGTGGGGGCCGGAGGCGTCGGGCTCGGAGCGGGCGCCGGAGGGGTCGGTGCAGGCGACGGCGAGACCGTGTTCGTGGCCCACACCGGGGAGGATCCGCGATAGATCACGAGGTTGCAGTCGCCCTGCATCACGATCCGATCGCCGCCCGAGCCGTGCGTGTTGCTTGCCCACACTGGTCGCCAGTCCGAGGTGTACAACACGAAGTTGCCGTCACCCTGCATCACCGCTCTGCTTGCCCCCGAGCCCACGGTGTTCGATGCCCAGAGCGGAGTGCTTCCCCGGTAGAGCACCAGGTTCTGATCGCCCTGAAGCACGAGGAAGCAATCGCTCACACTCACGAGGCGGTCGTCTCGCCCCATCTGCTCGTTGGCTCGAAGCGTGTCCCCTTTGTTCGCCGCATTGGCGCTCGGCGCCCCGGCGATCATGATTGACGCAATCAGCGCAATCACCACCACAGGCCAGGCCGCCCTGACTCGTCCCGGTCTTCTTCGTCGCATCGAGGCTCCCCTCGGTTTGGCTCAGCCTGTCGCCGAGCACCCAACTGATTGCGACGCATTAAGCCAGACCGCGCCTCCGGGTTGAAGAGGCGACCAGCAGACGTCCGGGAAACGTCCGCCTGCGGCCGGCGACGGAGCTCAGATGATCTCGACCGGTGTACCGAGGGGGAGGAACTCGGCGAGATCAGTGATCACGTGGTTGGGAAGGCGAACGCACCCGTGGCTCACCTCGGACCCGATCGCGTCCGGGTCGTTGGTGCCGTGGATGCCGATGATGGCGGGTCGCCCGTTGAACGTGTGGAGACTCTCGCTGTGGCCCGACAGCACGAACGCGTACGGGCCATACACTGAGCCCGGTTCGTCCACTCGGATGAGGTTCTCGGTGAAGAAGGTGCCCACCGGTGTGGGCGTCGCTCCGGTGCCGACGGCCACCTCGGTCTCGAGGGCCACCTCGCCATCGTCGAGCACGGTGAGCGAGAACTCGGCCCGGTCAACCACCACGCGGTAGGGGTTGGCGAACAGCTCCACATCGGCGAGCGGCAACCAGCCGGTGGTGCCGTTCGGCTCCACCGGCAGATGCACCTCGAGCCACGCTCCATCGACGGTTCGGCTGGCCCAACCGGCGGTCAACGTGCGTTGATCGTCGACGGCGAGGAAGTGCACCGGGTCGTCGTCGGTGGGGGTGAAGGTCGCGACTGTGGGCGCCGTTTCGGATGGGGCCTGGCGGGCGATGGTGCGAGCAACGTCCGCTCGGGTTGCGGCCACGACGGCCACGTTGGGCGAACCCGTCGAGATCGCGTCGATCTCGTTGTCGACCTCGACGGGTTCTGATGCCGGCATGACGGCGGTCGGCGCTGCGGGATCGGTGGTCGGTGCGGCCAGCACCGGATCGACTGCGTCGACGCCGGCTGACTTCGCCTGGACCACCGCCCCCGACGCCGTCTGCTCGACGAGGACCACTCCGCTCGCGGCCACCAGCATGGTGGCGACGATGAACGGAGTCAGTCGTCGCAGCAGCTCGACTGGAGTCACCGCCATGCCGACCGTGGTCATCCGGTCAGATGCGACGGATCGTCATGCGACGCAACTGGCGCCGGCGCCTTTGGCATCGCCGGCGGCGCCGCGACCGGTGGCTCGGGATCGGCCGGTGGTTCCATGTCGGGCGGATCCATCATCGGGGGCTCCGTCACCGGCGGTTCCGTGGTGGGAGGCTCGGTTGTCGGAGGCTCCGTCACGGGTGGCTCGGTTGTCGGTGGCTCCGTCACGGGTGGCTCGGTTGTCGGTGGCTCCGTGGTGGGAGGCATCGTGGTTGGCGGATGCTTGGGCTCCTTCGGGCCCTTGGGTCCCTTTGGGCCTTTGGGCTTGTCGCCGCGTGGTTCGCCGTCTTTCGGGCCTTTGGGCTTGTCGCCGCGTGGTTCGCCGTCTTTCGGGCCTTTGGGCTTGTCGCCGCGTGGTTCGCCGTCTTTCGGGCCCTTGGGCTTGTCGCCGCTCGGTTCGCCGTCTTTCGGGCCCTTGGGCTTGTCGCCGCTCGGCTTGTCGTCGCCGCCTCGCGGTTCCCGGGGCTCGCCGCCCTCGCCGCCGTCGCCGTCCCTGGGCCCCTTGGGCTCGCCGTCCCTCGGTCCCCTGGGCGGGCCGTCCTCGCCCCGCGGCCCGCCAGGCCGCTCGCCGTCGCCGCCCCGCGGACCCCCCGGCTCTCCCTCTCCGTCACGTGGGCCGCCGGGTTCGCCGTCGGGCACTGCTGGTAGCGGTGGTGGCGTGCCGTGGCCGTCAGAGCCTGCCGACGCAACCTCGGGGTGCGCCAGCAGCATTCCGGCGACGGCCACGACCGCAGCGAACTTCTGGGTCCTTCGTCGTAGTGGTGTTTGCAAAGGGTGGCTCCTGTTCGCCATCCCGGCGTCGCTGGGGGTGTCGCATCTGATCGACAACACGACGTTCGGGTACCGATGGCGTTCCAGTGGTACCGACTCCCGAGCATGTGGATCCATGGGCCCCCGATGAGCGAACCCGCCGTGCCTGCTGGTGTGAAGGGCCTACCGCGAGGCTGCTGACCTGCGCTTTCAGCCTTGGCGGCGACGCAGGACGATCCCGTCGAATCTCAGGGTCGCGGCGTACAGGAGCCGACCGGCGACCAGTCGTCGACGGCGACTGGCGTCGGGGCTTGCACCTCGACCAGCGCCCAGGAGTCGGCCACCGACGCATCGATCAGCACTCCCCATCGCGCCGGCACGGGAGCTTCGGAGTAGGTCGCATACGTGCCGGAGGCGTCGGCTTGGCCAATCCAGCCGAACGACCCGGCCTCGGTTCCTCGCAGTGCCCCTTTGCTCAGATCGATCGTCGAGATCGGGGTTCCGGTGGCGTCGAGGAAGCGGATCGCCACCGGTGGTGTGAACGCGTCGGCCCGTTGAGCATTGCTCTGCGGATCGTAGAGCCGCAGAGCGCTCAGCCCACCGTTCAGCTGATGAGTGGAACAGGCGTTGAAGGTCCAGTTGATGAAGGTCACGATCGCGTCGTCAGTAACGGTGATCGTCGAGGGAGTGGTCGTAGTCGTGTCGTCGCTCTCAGCTGCGGCGCCATCCTCGGTCGGTGTCGAGGTCACCGGAGCCGTGCCCGGCTCCGAGGCCGGCGTGATTCTCTGTGTGGTGGCGCTGTCGGCGTCACTCTCCACGTTCAGGGTCGTGTCGTCTGCTTGATCTTGCGGTGCCTGGGGTGCGCTCTGCTCGTCGGCGTCGGCCTCGCCGTCGGGGGCCGGCTGAACGGGACTGTCGACCGGGGTGTTGTCGAGCACGGTGTCACCGCCACTGCGGCTCCAGATGATTGCGACTGCGATCGCCACGACGAGGGTGACGGTTCCGGCGAACGCCAGTCGTCGGAGTCGGGCCACGGCGCGGTGTTGGAGTTGGTAGATCGCGTTGGCCTCGCGGCCCTGGAGGTCCGCAGCCTGATCGGCGGTGAGATCGTCGAAGAACCGGTGTTGGATCGTTTCTCGCTGATCGGGAGAGAGCTCGTCCACGAGCTCGCGCAGCCACATCGCGTCGACCGATTCCGACTCGAACTCGCCTGCTGGATCGGCGGCGAGATCGTCGATGTCGATGGTCTCGAACGTTGTCGCCCGAGCGCCGTCTATCACCCGCCGCGACGCCGCCAGGAAGAGGAACGCACGGAGCGACTGCTCGCGCCGTTTCCGCAGGTGGGGGAGCATCTCATAGCCACTCAGAAGCACGTCGTTGGCCACAGCCTCAGGGTCGGCGGCCCCGCGCCTCGTGGCGTAGCGGACGAGGCTCGGGCGGTAGTGGCGGACGATCGTCTCGAAGGCGCGGTCGTCGAGGGTCTCGCGCTCACGGAGCAGCGTGTCGATGTCCGCTCTCGTCGTGCGTTCGGTGCCGACCGCCACGTGTCACCCCTTCGGCTCCATGCCTCCGCCAAGACCCCGACCGGGCCGGCCGGGGTCTGGGCAAGCAGTATGAGCCGCCCGGCTCGGCCTGACGTGAGTGAACGTACCCACGACCATCGCGACGCATAAGGAACCCTACGGCTGGTTCGTCATTAACGGGCACCAGTGCGCTGGACCGTGATCCCGCGCCGTCGTGACAGAGCAGGAGGCTCGATGTTCAGCAATACCAAGCCAGGTACCCGGGTGCCTGGATCCTCTCGAACCATCTCGGTTGCGGCTGCCATCGGGTTGATCAGCGCCCTGTTGTTGGCGATAACCGCCGCCCCGGCATCGGCCAGCACCAAACTCGAGATCGGCGGCCAGGTGACCTTCGCCGACGGCGCGCCGGCCTCCGGTGTCGACGTGGATCTGTTCGAGGCTGCAAGCCCATGGCAACGGAGCGATTGGCTGGGGAGTCGCAGTACCGGCGCCGACGGCCGCTACCAGTTCGACGCCGGGTCGGGTTGTTTCATCGTGGTGTTCATCGCTCCGCTCGGTTCGAGCTTCGATGTGAACAGCGCTGACTCCTATGACCAGCGCTACGTGTGTGTCGATGGTTCGTCGAACCTCGGTGTGAACGCCACGCTCTACGGCTCCGGCGGTGGGGGCGAGGATCCCAAGACCCCGCCGCCAACCCACCCGCCGACGCCGACCACGGCGCCGCCGACCACCCACCCGCCGACCACGGCCCCGCCGACCACGCATCCGCCGCTGCAGCCGCCCCCCTACCTCTGGGATTGCAGGATCTTCCACATCGGTGTCAACTGGGACGACACCTTCTACGTGATATTGCGTTCGGGGGAGCTCCCCCCCGACACCGAGGTCATCCTGCTCGATCACGATGGTGTTGAGCTGGAGCGTCGCCCATTCAGCGAAGCCGGGAGCCGAGGCTACAACGAGTACCTCCTCCACTCTCCCTACCTGCAGGCGAGGCAGGTGAGCCTCCAGGGTAAGAAGACGAAACCGTCCACTCCGAAGACGTGCACCTTCAACCAGTTCTCGCCGGTCGGGCTCGATCTGGACGGCAGCGGCGCCGTGGAGCGAATCTCGGGTGAGTTCGCGTTCGACTTCGACGCCGACGGCGCAACCGAGGCCGTGTCCGAGTGGTTCGCCCCGACCGAGGGGATCCTGTTCGACTCCCGCTTCGCCGGGCCTGTGACCGGTGAGCACCTGTTCGGCGACCAGGGCGGCCTCTACACCGATGGCTACGCCAAGCTCGCTCGTCTCGACGCCGATGCCGACGGCGAGGTGGCCGGTGCCGAACTCGACGGTCTCGCCATCTGGACCGACGCCAACTCCAACGCCATCGTCGATTCCGGCGAGGTGTCGACCCTGGCCGCCATTGGTGTGACGGCGCTGTCCACCTCGCACATCGACTTCGTGTCGGAGGCCACCCTGGCTGACGGCTCGACGATGGTCACCGAGGACCTGTGGTTCCCCGCCGCTGACGCCGGTGCCTCGACCAACCCGATGGGTCGCGTGGCCGTGCTGAGTGCTGCAGGTCTCGGGCTCCTGGCGCTGGCGGCCGTCGGGGCTCGCCGACGTCGTGGCCAGCTCGATGCTGAGATTGCTGCGTTGGTCGACGACCAGGCGGCAACGTCCTAGGGCGACGTCCCGAGCCGACGTTCTCCCCAGCTGGCGCGGGGGCCGGGCCGATCGGGCCCGGCCCCGAGCCATCCGATGCTGATCGGGGTTGTGGTTACAGCTCGAAGATCCGCGCTACCAGCGGAGCGTCGGCCCAGGTGTGAAACGACAGCACGTGGTAGGCCAGGAAGTGCAGCCAGACGTTGCCGGTCCGCACCGTGAGCATTCCCTTCACCAGGCCGGGCCCGAAGTTCGACACTGTGATGAACAGGAACGCCAGGATGGCATGGGCGGCACCGTCGTAGATCAGACCCTGATCGGTCGAGCTGAACACGGCGTAGGCGATCACACACGCCGCGCCCGCACTGACATGGGAACCTGTCATGGCGTAGACGCGAGGCGCGATCACGGCCTGGGTCACGATCACCACCGGAAGTCCGGCACCCAGCCCGTACAGCAGGAACGTCAAGGGCGAGGCGACGACCATCTGGCCGAGATCCAGATCGAGGTAGTCGCGCGTGGTGATGGCCAGGATCAGGTCGATCCCTCCGATCACCACCAGGAGCTTCCAGTCGAGCCTCCAGTTGTTGCCCCGGAGCCCGAGATCTTCATCCGATGACCCCCGCGAGCGGAGCCACAGATAGGGAACGAGTGCGTACACGATCGGATTGACGGCGGCCCACCAGATGAGGTCGCTCTGGCTCAACGCCGGATCGTTCTCTTGGGGGTGGTACGTGATCCCGAACAGGCCAAGCACGACCATGGCGGCAACGGTGTAGACGCCAACGACGAGGAGCTCGACGCGCGCTTTCGCGACCTCGGGAGCCTTCGACCCGTAGTCGGGCAGCTGCCGGTTCCTGGTTATCTCGAAGATGATCCACGACAGCAACAAGAACACAGGGACGGGGGTCAACCGCTCGAAGAAGTCGTCGGCGACCGTGTCGGCGAGTGCGGGCACGCTGGGTGCCGCCACGGCATAGATGGCGTAGCCACCAACGATGACTGCCAACGACAACCTGACCAAGGTGTCGGACCAGAGCAGCCTGAACACGTCCCCGATTCCGAGGCGCGGTGGCGGCGATACCACCGCAGTCGCCCGTCTGTCGTTCGCATCGGTCATCTCGGCCTCCGATCCCGTTCCCGTCGACCAGCACCATGTCGCCAGGGTGGGTGAGGCCGCATCACCCACCCCGTACCGCCGGTGGGTGAGGCCGTGTGGTGGTGAGATCGTGAACGGGTGACGGGTTGGCCTAGGGTCGCCAAGATGCCCGATCCCGGGGACTTTGTCGTCGTCGAGGCCAAGCTGCGGCCACCACGTGTGCTTCCGGGCGCGGTGATGCGCGCCGCCCTCGCCGGACGACTGGATGCAGGATCGGTCGGGGCTCTTCGAGCGGTGATTGCGCCCGCGGGGTGGGGGAAGTCCCAGCTCATTGCCCAGTGGCTGGCCGAACGGCAGGGGCCCGTTGCCTACGTCGCCGTTGATCCGGCCGACCGCGATCCCACTCGCTTCTGGCGGCACCTGCTCACTGCAATCGGACGATGCGGTGTCGACATCGACGATCTGATCCACCGGTTGCGAGCGCCGGCACTTCCGCTGGAAGCCGAGATCGTCGAACCGTTGGTCGATCGGCTGGCTGACCACGACATGACCGTGGTCATCGAAGACCTTCACCTGCTGGAAGGCGTCGAGGTCATCGAGTCGCTCGAGTCGTTCGTCGACATCGTGCCCCCGGCTGTCACGCTCGCCGTTGTGTCTCGCACCGACCCGCACCTTCACCTACCACGGCGGCGGGTGGCCGGCATGCTGATCGAGATCGGGGTCGGCGACCTTCGCTTGTCCGCAGCCGACACCGCCGCTGTTGTCGGTCACACGACGGGCGTTGAGCCCGGGGACGAGATCGTTGGGTCGTTGGTGACAACGACCGAGGGTTGGCCGACCGGCGTCTACCTGGCCGGACTGTCGCTGCGTTCGAGCGCGGACCCGGCCGGCTTTGTCGAGGGTTTCGCCGGCGATGACCGCCTGATCAGCGACTATCTCGCCAGCGAGGTGCTGGCGAAGCTCGACGACGATCGCGTTCGCTTTCTCACCCAGAGCGCCGTTCTCACCGAACTCGACGCCGCAACCTGCAACGAGCTACTCGATCGCGACGATGCGGCCGGCCAGATCGAAGCACTCGTCCGCACGAACGTATTCGTGATCCCAACCGACGAACACGGGCGGTCGTACCGCTACCACCACCTGTTCCGCGACTGGTTGCTGATCGAACTCGATCGGCGGGAGCCCCGCACGCGCACCGAGCTCCACCGGCGAGCCGCTCGCCTCTTCGATCGTCGGGGCGATCCCCAAGAGGCCGTCGATCATGCCATTGCGGCCGACGATCACGCCTTCGGCCTTTCTGTGGCCGGGCGCGCCGCACCGCGTCTGTTGCGGGAGGGCGCACTTGCCACCGTCGCGCACTGGGACGACTCCCTCGTCGTTCCTGACGAACACGACGGCCAACTGCGGCGCGCCTTGCTGAGGGCATGGATTGCGGTGATCGAAGGCGACGTCGATGCGGTCCATCGCTGGTGTTGGACCGCAGACGCCCACCTCGATGCGCTGGAATCCACCGACGAGAACCGGGTGCTGGCCGGTGACCGGTCCCTCCTCGTCGGGTATGCCCATCTGCTCGAAGGAGCCTTCGCCAAAGCCGTTGCGGAGCTTCAGGTGGCAGCGCCGGTCGGGGTGCGGAGGCCGGCTGAGGCAACCCTCGCGTGGGCCCGCAGCGCCGCCCGATACTGGCTGGGAGAACATGAGATCGACGGCTTCCGTGATGCGCTGACGGTTTCGGTTCGGACCGCCGACATGTTCGCGCTCGTTCTCGTCCGGGGGTATCTGGCGAACTCGCTGCTCGACATCGGGGATCGAACCGGGGCGCAGAGCTCCATCGATGTCGCCTTCGAGGTGGCCAGGTCCAATCGGCTGGAGAGCTTCGGCCACATGGCGATGGCGCACGTCGCCCGGGCTCGCCTCAACCTCGAGATCGGTGACGCGGCATCGGCCGAAGCCGACTGTGGGCGCGCCATCGACCTGGCGGGTCGCCGAGGTGATCGACCCGTCGATGCGCTCGCCCACCTGATGCTCGCCCGAGCGATGCACGCCGTGGGGCGTGACGACCCCGCTTCGCCCCTACGCCTGGCCCGCCAGGAGATCCGGGCGTTGCCCGACACGGGTCTGCTCCACGAACTCGCCGCCGTGACCGAGCGCCAGCTCCGGATGGAGCCGCTCGCCCCGCCGCCCGGCCGGCTACCAGTGCCCATCGAAGCGTTGACCAACCGGGAGATGGCGCTGCTTCGGCTCCTGCCCGGCACCCTCCGCCAGCGGGAAATGGGCGAGGCGCTGAACGTGTCGTTCAACACGGTCAAGACCTACAACCGGCAGATCTACCGCAAGCTCGGTGTGACCTCGCGGGTCGAGGCCGTGGCCGTGGCCCGCCGGCTCGGCCTGCTTTGATCAGCGACCCAACGGCACGGCCGGCGGTGGCCGCCCACCCAGGCGAAGCCGCCGACGGGCTCGTCAGGAGTCGGCGAGAATGAAGATCACCCCTGCGATGATCAGTGCCGCCAACCCGGCCAACGCCGGTTGGCCGTTCTGCAGAGCGATCAGGCCGCCTGCGGCCCACATGGCGATCATCACTGCGCCGCCCACATACTTCATCTGAGTTCTCCTTGTTGTTCGAGTGTGCTGTTCGCAGCGGTGGGTTTCATCAGTCAGCCAGGAGCCAGATACCGACGAAGATCGCCGTGAGCACGAGGGCGGCGGCGATGAGCGCGAGGCCGCCGCCGCCGAGGGCGATCCCCAATGCGGCCGCCGCCGAACCCCCGGCAGCTCGGGCTGCCCACGCCGGACCGCCGTTGTCCACTGCCGGATCGGGCGGGCCGGGCGGCTGCGGAGCGTTGGCTGGGGCCTGTCCGGAGGCGGGGGAAGGAGGCGGGACCGATCGGCCACCTCGGGGGGGATCGACGCGGCGATGGTTGACCGCAGGTGTGATCGGCACACCGTGGGTGGCGAGCCACGCCGGCAGGTCGTTGAGTGACGGCACCTGAGCCAGCCGGCACACGTGGCGCAGATGACCCTTGATCGTTCGGGCGCTGAGCCCGCGGGCTGCAGCTATCTCATCGATGGAGAGGCCGCCGGCGTAGGCCTCGACGGTCTCCCACTGCGTCGGCGTCATGGTGACGCCGCCAATGGTCGGACCGCTGGGGCCCGGGGCTGAACCGCCGCCGCCCGGGCCGCGTGGCTGTTGGGGCGGGGGCGGCGGTGTGTGGGGGCCAACGTCGCCCCACTCGGCTCGGACCTGTTCCTTCGGTTTCGTCGCCCGTTGCCGTGGCGCCCCGGTGCCGGTCGGTCGGCGCGGAGGGTCGGGTGTCGAGGCATGACCGGACGGTCGCCGTGGGGGCTCGGGGCGAGGGCCCGGCGTTGCGGTGGTACCGGCTCCAGCGGAGGTGTTCCACCAGACGTCACCGGTCGTTGTCGTGTACCCCGACCCGGACGCGTCGTCCTTCGTGGCGGTTGGCGCCGTGCCGGCCCGGAGGACGGCGTCGAGATCGGTGGGGGAGAGCGGGTCGGCGTTGCAGCTCTCGGCGAGGAGCTGACCGAGGTCGGCGACCTCGCCCCCAAGGGCGCGCAGGTCCTTCCAGATCGGCGCGGCGCCACGGAAGTCCTCGTCTCGAAAGATGAGGTTGTCGCCGTTGTGGTACCGCCACAGCGACGGATCCATCGCAAGGGCTCGCAGCGACACGTAGATCACGAGAGCGGAGAACCAGTCGATGTGTTCACCCCACACCACGCCTGAGGTGCGGTCGGGGTGTTGGTAGTTGGGGTGGCCGAACTCTCCCGGAGGTTGGTCGGCAATCCCGGGGATCCACACCCCGTCGAGGTCGATGAACCGCAGGCGTTCGTCGTTGTCGACCAGCACGTTGCCGTGTTGGAGGTCGCCGTGGGCCACCCGAGCGGCCCGCAGGTCAGCGATCTGGCGGCACCACTGTTCGGCCAACGACTCGAGCCGGTCGGGGCTGTCGAGCCGATCCTCGATGGCGGTGGAGAGTGAAGCGCCGTCCACCCAGTCCATCACCACCACGGGATAGGTCGTGTCCTCCACATCGAGGGCATCGTCGATCCACCGTGCGGCGGCGATCGACGGCATCGTGTTCGACCGGAGATGTTGCGACAGCGCCCGGTAGCGGGCCTGCCCACCTCTGGTTTCGGTGGTGAAGACCCGAACGGCCTGTGGCTTGCCATCGACGTCGGCCTTGAAGACGATCGCCGTCTGGCCCGACGACAAGGCTGGCATGCCGAGCAGGTCGGTCTGGAACGCAGCTCGCTGCAAGCTCGGCTCGCGAAAGGTCGCCGCAGCGCGTTGGATCGCAGCCACGTACTGCTTGCGGGTCGGCCATCCCACCATCAGCGGGCCCGCAGCTCGCAGCGCAACAGGGTCACGTCGTCGTTGACCAACCGGCCCGCGGCCCGCTCGTCTCGCGCGAGCTCGCACAGCGAGGCTTGATCGACGGTGGCCAGGGTCGCCCACAGGTCACGGTGCTGGTCATGGTGGCCGAGCGCCCACTCGGCCAGCGCATCGGTTGCGGCCAGGATCACGTCGCCGTCGGCGGCGGGGAACCGATCGACCCGCATGGCGCCGACGGTGCGCTCGATCGAGCGCGTGTCGGTCCCGACCAACTCGGGATGGGAGCCGAACTCGATCGAGTCCGGAGGAGGGCAGGCGTCGACCAGTACGCCGTCGCGTACGAGGAACACACATATGTCGCCCACGACGGCAGCCTCCAGCATCCAGTCGCGCCCCGACCCGGTCAGCGAGACGAGCCCGAGCGTGGCCCATGAACCGCGGTTTGCCACCGCGTCGGCCCACCACGAACTCGCCTCGCCGTCCCCTCCGACCGGGCCCTGCCACTCCGGCTGACGGCGCCGGAGCCAGCGTTCGAATGCGGCGGGCTCGCCGAGCGGAAACGGCTCTCGGAGCCAGCCGGCCGTCAACACACGAGCCCACTCGCCCGCTCCGATCGCCGACGACGCGCCGTCGGCGATCGCCGCCCGCTGTCCTGCTTCGTCGTAGGCGAACCCGTCCTCCCACTCGACGTCGGTGGAGCCCGCCTTGGGCGCCCACAACGCGCGCATGGTGACAGCCACTGCGCTAGGCCCCCATGGCGTCGCCACCGCGCCCGCTGTCGGCCCCGACGTGTTGGGTCGACGTGCCGATCTGGAGGAAGTTGACGATTGAGGTGATGTCGGCGTTGAACACGAAGCCCCGCGACCCGCTGGTGACGGCGTGTCCTTCCATTGCCGCGAGCTCTTGCATGAACCCCGGCAACACGCTCGACATGTCGAACATCGCCTGGGCGTACTCGCTTGGCATCGCCGTCGCGTTGTCGGGGAACCACAGCGGAGCGCCGCCGGTCGATGAGATGTTCACGTTGAACACGAGTGCGGCGCCGTCACTCGTGCTGAGCGAGCCGAGGCGTTCGGCCCACATCCGCGGATCACCGTCGGTGGCCGCACCATCGGAGATGTTCACGATCACGGGCGGGAAGGAGTCGGGGTGGCCCTGGACCCACCCGGCTACGAGGCGTCCGGCTTGATCCATGGCCGCCGACATCGGAGTCGGGCCATCGTTCACCGCTTCGAACCAGATCGGGAATCGGGTGCCGTCGGGCCGATCCTCGACCCGCACCGGGTTCTGGGCGATCTCGTCGATACCGATCAGGTCACGCCCGGTGAGCGCCCCACCCCAGGCCGGGCCCACGTGGCCGCCGTAGCCGATGACCGCCAGGTCGTAGTAGCGACGGGGCAACTCGTTCGGATTCTTCACAGAGCGGATCACGAGTTCGTAGATCAGATCGTTGACGGCCTCGGCCAGCGCCTTGGCCTTCGACCGGTCGGCCGCCCCCGCCGCTGGTTCGATCATGGAGTACGACTGATCGATCAAGAACACGAAACAGGCGGGATGATCCCGGTCGACTCGGCGCTCGTAGCTCATTGGATGCTCCTCGGGTCGTGAGGCGGGTGGTGGTCGGTGGTCGGGCTGAGGGCTGGATGGCCGATCGTGGCCGGCCAGGGCTCGTCGTCGGCGACGTGCCACCGGTTGGCGCACGACAGGCACTCGTGCAGTTGGGGTACGTCTGTGCGCACGATCTCGAAGCGGCCGCAGAACGGGCACTGCGGTCGGCGACTGGCGTCGGAAGATCGGCGATAGCGGGCCAGCGCCAGTGGTTGCGCGACGGCGCTGAGCGGAACCGCGGCCGCGGCTGGTGCCGTGACCTCCGCCGTTGTGGGTGCCGCCGAGGGCGCGGACTCATCCCAATGAACCGGTGACGTGGTGGCCTCGCCGGGAGGCCCCGGCAGGGCCGCGGGTGCCACCTCTTGGGTGTCGGCGTGGGGCCACCCCAATGCGGCCGCCGCGGCAGCCGCCATCACCAGCAGTGCCGGCCCGAAGGCGATGCGGTCCAGCGTGGCGGCGGCAGCGCCGCACACCACGAGCGCCACCACGGTCGAGATCACGAGATCGACCACACGACGCCGGCTCATGAGCCGGCCTCCTGCGCCGTGGTCGGCGGAGCGACCTCGGTGGTCACAGGTCCACTGTCGGGTTCGGTGGTGCCGTCGGTGGCGATGCCCTTCGTCGGTTGTTCCGATTCGGAGGCGGTCCCCGCGGCCGCCACCCACGCAACGGTGAGCCCGACGAGGCAGATGAGCACGGTGCGGAGCACGGCGTTGCGGGCCACGGACGCTAGTTCCACCAGTTCGCTCCCGGCTCGGGCGTCGAGTCCGAAGGATGCTCCGATGATGATGGCGATGACGGCGCCGCTGTCGGCGTGGTGGGTGGCCCCGAGACGTGCTCGTGGCTGGTGACGTTGCCGACGATGTCTCGGCGCCTGACGATCGAGTGGCTGCCGTCGGCCTCGACGAGCAGTCGCCCGTCATCGTCGTACTCATAGGTCCGTTTCACCGTCCCGCCTTCCGTCTCACTGCCCGCGCTTGCGGCAGAACTGGATGATCTCGGTGCCCCACCAGGCACCGCGTTCGACCTTGCCGGCACCCTTGACCACCGTGTCGCCGGCTTTGCCGACCTCGCCGAGATGTTGCACATACCCGGCCGGGGACTTGCCCCAGCCGACCTTCGACGTGGTGGTGCCGTTGGCGTAGTCGAGGGCGGTCTGGCCGATCCGGCGGGCGGCGCCGTAGGCCGTACTCACGTGCTTGCCCACCCCGCCCCCGTGCTTGATCTGGCCTGCGGTCCAGGCCAGATCGCGGAGGTGGCCCGGGATCCAGCTCGTCGCCTGTTCACGGGTGATCGGGTCGACCGGCGTCCGTCCCGGGCCGACGCCGGACAGCTGCTCGCCGATGAAGCGAGGTGCGGCCAGCTGCTCCACCTTGTCCCGGGCGTAGGCGCCCATGTTCCGCTCGATCGCCTGGCCCGGGCCGTCGTCGCCCAACCACTGCTCGAGTTCGGCCTTGCGGCGCCAGAACGACCGACGCATGGCCGGGAAGTTCATGGCATCGTCGATCGTCGCCGTGGCGGCATCGGCCTGGTCGTAGATCCATTGGCCGAAGCCCTTCGTGCCCGCCGGGTCGGCGATGGCGATCGGATCGCCATCGGCGAACACGTAGACGCCCGGACCACCGGCGAGGTCGATCGGGTCGGGCTGACAGAAGCGCTCCAGCGTTGCGTCGTAGACGCGGTGACCCATGGCGTAGCGATCACCACCGATCGAGACGACGCCCCAGCGGCCGTGGAAGGTGAACGGCTCGTCGCCCCCGATGGTGGCAATGACGCGGCCGGCGGAGTCGTAGTCGAGGGCCGCTGTCAGCTGGCCGTCGCGGTCGGTCACCGCCACGAGGTTTCCGCTTCGGCCCCAGTGGTGGAACGACGTCTCGCCGCTCGTCACCCGGGCCACCGGGCCGAACGGCCCGTTCACGTAGCAGGTCATCGGCGCGGTGCCCGTCTGGTCGACGATGGCGACGGTCGCCCCCTCGTCGTCCCGGATGAATCGGCGACGCCCGCTGGCCGAGTCGATGACCGCCAGATCACGTCGGCCGTCGTAGCGAAGCGTGGTCGTTCCGGTGGGCCCGGTGATCGACGACAGCCGTCCGTCGGCCTCGTAGGTGGCCACCGCACCCTCGCCGAGCACGGTGAGGTTGCCATCGCCGTCGTAGCCGGCAGCCGATGAGCCGGTCGTTCCGTCGGCGCGAGTGAGGCGGCCACCATGATCGAACTCGTAGGTGATCTCGGGGCCGAGGGGTCGTGGCGTGATGAGGGAGCCTTCGATCGCGGCCGTGCCCTCCTCGGCCACGAGCTGTCCGGCCTCGTTCCACTGAAATCGGAGATCGACGAAGGCGGTGCTCTCGCGCTGGTGACGGAGCTGTGTCAGTCGGCCGGCGGCATCGTGTTCATAGGTCGTGTGCGTGCCGTTGCTCCGTCGTTCGGCGTGCGGCGCGCCCCGATCGTCGAGATCGATCTCAACCCAGTGCTGATCCCACGCGAGCCGATGGCGGCGGGCTGACCTGTCGAACGACGTCGTCACGACAGTGCCGTCGGGCAAGGTGACGGTTCTGGCGTCGGCGCCGTCGGCCACTGTCGATGTTCGGAGCCCATCCACCTCGACATCGATCCGTCCGCTCCTGCGGTTGGTGCTGATGGCGATGCCACCCAGGCCGTCATCGATCCGGGTGCCGTCGTCGCCGTGGACGGTGGTGGCCACGACGCGGTCGTCGTGGGTCACCGTCGTGGCCTGTTCGTCGTCGATTCGACGGATGAGCCGGCCACTCGGACGATGCACCGATGTCACGAGGCCCGCCTGGTCGCGTTCGTAGCGAGTGATGCCACCCCACGGGTCGCGCCGGGCCACCACGTCGCCCCGGCCGTCACGCGCCAGCTCAGTGCGGGCCCCCAGGGCATCGACGGTCGCCACCGCCAGGCCCCGCTCGTCGTACTCGTAGTGTTCGGCCCCGCCGCCCGGGTGCGTCACCGAGTCGAGGAGGCCCGAGCGGTCGTAGCGATAGCGCGTGGTGGCTCCACCGGGTTGGGTCACCGCCGTCAACAGGCCGGACCGATCCCACTCGTAGAGGGTGGTGCGGTTGGCGGCGTCGACGGTCGAGCCGACCCGGAGCAGGGCGTCGTGGCGCAGCGCCACCCGCCCGGCAGGGTCGGAGATCTCGATTGGCGTGCAGCACGAGTACCGGTAGTCGGTCCGACGTCCCTCCGGGTCGATCAGGCTCAGGAGGCGGTCGTTGTCATCCCAGTCGTACCTGGTGGTACCGAGGGGCGTCGTTGCTTCGATGAGCCGAAGCCCGTGGTCGTCGTAGCGGAACTGGGCGGCGCCTCGCTCGGAGTCGTCCACTCTGATCACGTTGCCGAACTCGTCGTAGGTGTAGGAGATGGTGTGCCCATCACCGGCGCGGGAGGAACCGACGCGGCCGTGGTCGTCGTAGGTGATCTCCACGCTCCCGTTCGGGTGCTCGATCCTGGTCGGGCCGGCTGGACCGTGCTCGAGGCGGAACAGTTCGGTGCCGTCCACGTCGATACGGTCGAGCCGCCCCCCGGTGCGCTGGTATGTCGTTGCCACCCCTCGCTCGTCGACCTCGCTGGTGAGCACCCCGTCGAGCGTGCTCATCGTGACATCGCCGCCGGGTGTGGTGACCAGCGACGGTTTGCCGTCCACATAGGTGGCGTCGAGCTGTTGAATGGATCCCTGCCACCGCGCCGTCAGGTGTCCGCCGTCATGGCGGTACGTCGTCGTTCGACCCTCGGCGTCGATGACGACCACGTCGCGAGCATCGATCTGCTGGTAGCGAGTAACGCCGCCGGCCCCGTCCACGACCTCGGCCACCGCCGGAGCGTCGCCGTCGTAGGCGAACCGAACCGCTGACGCCCCCTGATCCACCGACATTGACTGGAGCCGGCCGCGATCGTCGTAGCGATAGTCGGTGCGGATGCCGGCCAGGTCGGTGGCCCGGCTGAGCCGGTCGCCGTCGTAGTCGAAGCGGGCTGTGCGACCGTCCGGGAGGTGGGCGGCGAGGCATCGGCCACGATCGTCGAGATCGACACGCAGCGGTCGCCCGGCGTCGTCGATAACGGCGAGGAGACGTCCGTCGCCATCGCGCTGCCACACGAGCTCGTGGCCGAAGCTGTCGCGCTGGCCAGCAATCCGGTAGTCATGGCGTGGGGTGGGTATGAATATCGCGGTCGAACCGTCGCCGTGGTCGCTGATCTCGACGGCGTCACCCCGTCGGTGGGCTCGATAGGTGGTCGTCTCCGTGGCCACGGGATCGCCATCGAGATCCAGCCGGACCGGGCGACCGGTCCCGGTCCACAGCGTGACCGAGCGGTCGTCGACCGCGACGATCGGATCGATCGGTGATGACCAATTCGGACCGAACAGCCCGGCCGGCGTCGTGGCGCCGTTGTAGGTGATCTGCAGTGCGATCGCTGGCCCGTTGGCCGCGAAGGCGGTGATCAGATCGTCGACGAAGAGCTGACGGTTTGCGGTTGAAACCGAGAATCGAGGCAATCCGGAGCATGAGGCGTCACCTGGACCTCCGGTTGCCTGGTCGAAGCCGGTGAACGGATTGTCGGTGGGGCCGCCGTTCCCGAGCGCAGCCGAGACGAGCTGATCCAGCTCAGACGGCCCGGCACCGTCGGCCGAGGACTGTTCCTCGCCACTGGCGTCGGAGTCGGAGCCTGCGTCGCTGTCGGGGACCGAGCCGTCTTCGGGGGCCGAGCCAGTGTCAGCCGGCGTCGAGTCGGCGTCCCACCAGTTGGCGGGGTCGGGGGTTGGTGGTGGTTGGTTCGCTGGCGGCGGTTGTTGTGGTGGCGCGGGTTGCTCTGGCGGCGCGGGTTGTTGTGGGGGCGCGGGTTGCTCTGGCGGCGCGGGTTGTTGCGGGGGCGCCGGTTGTTGCGGTGGGGCCGGTTGTTGTGGTGGCGTCGAGTCGGCGTCCCACCAGTTGGCGGGGTCGGGGGTTGGTGGTGGTTGGTTCGCTGGCGGCGGTTGTTGTGGTGGCGTGGGTTGTTGTGGTGGCGCGGGGTCGGCGTCCCACCAGTTGGCGGGGTCGGGGGTTGGTGGTGGTTGGTTGGCTGGCGGCGGTTGACGTGGTGGGGGCTGGTTCGATGGTGGTGGGTCCGGCTCCCACCACGCCGCGCCAGGATCGGTGCCCGGCGGACCGGGACCATGGCCGGGATGACCGCCCGGGTCGGGCGGAGGGGGTGACGGGGGAGCGGCGAAGCCCCCCATCGGAGTGCCGGCGCCGGCGCCGGTGGGCGGAGACCCACCCAGGAACATCTCAATGATGGCGATCGCGATCAGAATCGCAGCACCGCCCGCACCGGCGGCGCCACCGGCGGCTGCCTCCTCGTCGGTGATCTCCTCCTCGTCGCCGTCGCCGTCGCCTTCGCCGTCGCCTTCGCCGTCGCCGTCGCCGTCGCCGTCGCCGTCGCCTTCGCCGTCGCCTTCGCCGTCGCCTTCGCCGTCGCCTTCGCCGTCGCCTTGGCCTTGGTTGTTCTCACCGGGCTGGCCGGGATTGGCCGGGCCGCCCTCGCCCAAGACCGCCAGGATCACCTGGTCGGCTTGTTCAGCCAGTCGCAGAGCAGTCGCCGGATCGGCTCCTCCCGTTGCGACGTAGAACTCGGCTCGGCGGAAGTAGACCACGTGGCGTTCTGACGCCGGGATGTCAGGGGAGTTGTCGAGGATGATCACGCCCTCGTCGCCGACGGCAGCCGATCCCTGAAGCTCGGCATCGGGGACGTCAGCGAAGAGCTGCGAGAGCTTCCGATCGAGATTGGCCTCGTTCGGGCCCTCGCCGTCGTCGTCGATGACGGTGGTTTCGTTTCTGCAGATCAGTGCGCCGGGGTCCGACACATAGGTGTCACCGAGGGTTCGGGTGCAGATCTCCCGCCACCAGTAGTTCTCGTTGTTCTCCTGGCGTACCTGGTCGTAGTCCGCTTCGTCTCGGTTGTCGTAGTCGCCCTGGGCGAGGGCGGCTGGCCGATCCACGGCAACGCTCACACCGATCGACACGAGCAACGCCAGAGCTATGCCCGAGGCCGCTTGGGCGAGACGAACCGGTTCCGCCCGCCCGGCCAGGGTTCCGACCTGAGTGGCAACGCCGAACACAGCGATCGCCTGGCCGAACGAGACCAGTGCCGACTGGTTGGCGTAGCCGGCCAGTTGCATCGCCAGCACGCTGGCGCCCCACACGATTGCGCCGACGATCGACCGTCGGATCCACACGGCGCCGGTGTCGTACCACGCCTCGATCTGGGAGCCGACGTACCAGCCAGCGCCGAGGCCAGCCGCGGCACCCAGCAGGGCGAACAGGGCCGGTGTGCGCGTTCCCGTACCGGCCGCGATGGCCACGATGGTGCCGACCGACACCACGATCCTGATGACGTCGAACATCGAACGAACCCGGATGGGACGGCGGGCCGACCATGCACTGAACGCGAGCCCAGCCAGCGAGATCAGAACGAAGACGAATGCCATACACATCAGGGGCGTGACGTGCGACGTCACGATGTGACGTACGCCGGCTCCTCAGCTGCGAGCCGAACCGCCCTTTGTCCGGCTCGCGGGTGCGGCTACTCCCACCAGTTCGATGCCGGCTCTGCCGAGGTCGACGTCGGCGGGCTCGGTGGGGCCGGCGGGCTCGGCGGGTTCCAGTCCGGCGTGATCGGTTCGGGGGTGAGCGGGCCGGCGTCGACGAGGCCGGCGGCTTCCGGTCCGAGCCCGTCCACGCCATCGTCCAGACCCTGAACCGCGGCGTCGAGTGGGCGCTGGTCGACCACCCACGCGGCGCCCCTCCAGACGTACCACTCGCCGGAGAGTGCCCCGGGTGATCTGATGAGCCCGTCGTCGGTTACGAGCAGGCATCGAGTGAGGGCTGCCTCTGCGTCCCACATGGGAAGCCTCCCGGCCCGGTAGAACTCGCGGCACATCTGGACGCTCCGTTCGAGTGCCTCAACCGGCCCGACCTGGTCGGGGCCGACGGTCTCGGCGCTGGCTGCGGTGCTCGGCGCCATCGTGATGGGGAGAACGGGAAGCACACAGGGATAGCGCCCTTCGAGCCGGTGCGGGCGGGGGGCGTCGCTCCAGCCGGTCGGGCCGAAGTGCTGCCAGCCTCCCCCCGGATCGGGTCGCCACCAGCCGAGTTCGTCGTCGCGAAAGATCAAGAGCTCGCCGTACGCCGACTCGAACCCGAACGGCAGGAGGTACAGCCCGGTCAGCTCATGCAGCGATGTATCCCCGAACCAGCAGAGTGAGACGCGCACGGGATCCCCGGCGTCGGTTACCACGTCGTCGCCGATGATCATTGGTATCGCCTGCACTCTCTGAGCATGTCCCGCCAATGCTCCTTCGCCGAGTTACGTTGATCGAGCTCGAGTTCGAGATCGGTCATCTGCGCCACGAGCGCGCTCTGTTCCCGCAGCAATGCGCTCCGTCGCTCGACCCCCTCACCCCACTTGCGGATCTTGTTGCCCATCTTCGCTGATCGCCAGAGCCCGTCGATTGCCGGCGCCAGCTTGTCGAAGAACATGTCGTGCCCCGACTTGTCGAGGGCCTGCAGCACCGCCGGGTCGGCCAGGTCCTTGCCCGATCCGAGCGTGGCCATGAACTGCTGATAGTCGTAGTTGGCGTTGGCGGCGAGCATCGAGAACAAGGACTGCTTGACGAATCCCTCGGCTGCGCCCGATGTTGGATCGATCGAGCCCGCCATCGGGTCGGCGCCCGCGGCCTTCTTCAGGGCCTTGCCGAATATCGAGGGCCAGTCCAGGGAGGACGCGTTCGTTGCGGCGCTCGCGTTTCCCGTTTGAATGGCCCGCGAGACCTCCTTGTAGATCGTCTCGCGGAACTTCTTGTGGGCGCCCTTGTATGCCGCTTGCCAGATGCCTGGCTTGGGCGCAGTCCACCCGTGGGCACGCATCCCGAACTTGATCACATCCCACTGGGCGTCGTAGAACGCATCGAGCCGCTCCTGGTGCCACTGAAGTTCCAAGGCGCTGTGTCGCGTCCGGAGCGGAGCGAGCTGCGTTTCGATCTCGCGCCAACGGCGTGACTCCCACTCGAACATCGCCTCCTGGTGAGCGCATGGGTTGTCCGGATCGACCTGGCGATAGTCCGGCTTCGGGTCGGCGTCGGTCACCGTGCCCGGATCGGCCGCCCCCGGATCCGCCGTCTGGGAGGCGGCGGCGCTCGCCTGGGGCTCCCACCAGTTGGGGCCGGTATCGGCGCCTGGTTGGGGTGCCGCCCGACCTGAGGTGGTAGTCGACGGCGTAGGGTTCGTCGCTGCTCCTGTGGTGGGCGTGCGCCCCGCCTCCCACCAGTCTCCGCCGTCTCCAGGGCGCGCGGAGGGCTGCGCCGTTGGTTGAGGGCCAGGGTGTGGTGGAGGGTTCGGGGCCAGCGGATCAGCTCTTGGGCCCGCTCTCCAGGGGTCCGTAGGTGATGGACCTGGCTGGGCAGGCGGTGGCGGCGGGGCTGGTTGCGTCGAGCCTGGTGCCACCGGGCCGCCGGACGGGCCGCCGGGCGAGGGAACGCGAGGACCACGCCTCAGCAGTGGGATTCCGATGCCCGTTGCCGCCGCCAGGCCCGCAAGCAGCACGGCGATGGCAGTGGCGTTGCCGCCGTCGTCACCATCCCCGCCGTTGCCGTTGCCGTTGCCGTTGCCGTTGCCGCCGTTGCCGTTGCCGTCGTTGCCGTCGTTGCCGTTGCCGTCGTTGCCGTTGCCGTCGTTGCCGTCGTTGCCGTTGCCGTCGTTGCCGTCGTTGCCGTCGTTGCCGTCGTTGCCGTTGCCGTCGTTGCCGTTGCCGCCGTCACCGTCCCCGCCGTTGCCGTCGTCGCCCGGACCTGGGGGCTCATCTGGCTGGCAGGCGACCTGTTCGATAGCGGCATCGATCCGGCGGGCGGCGGCGATCGCTTCGCCCTGGCTCGGGAAGTAGTTGGCCTGTCCACCGAAGTCGCATCGGTTGAACCGCACCGACCAGGTCTCGCCTGTCTCCGAGATCCATCCGATTTCACCGACCTCGACGATGGTGGACCCCGGCGACTCCTTGACGTCCGAAACGAACTCGCTCGGGTCGTTGAACCCCCGGCCAGCGACGTTGCACCCCCGGTTCGAATACAGCGTCATGCCCAGCCGACTGCAGATCTCCTCCAGCTCGCTCGACTGTGCTGCCGCCGGCGATGGACCGAACACACCCATGATGCTGAGCACCAATGAGGCAACGAAGGCCACGATGGCGGCTGGGCGCGGCGAGGCGCGTCGGGCTGCGCGTGCTCTCGGATCCGAGGCCGGTGTGGCGCGCTCACCGCATCGTGTGTTGGTCGCCTTCGTCGTCTGGCGTCGGCTTCGGGTCGTGGACCACATGGCTCAGCCCTCCTCTCGAACACAGCGAGGGCGTGACACGCGGCGTCACGATGTGACGCACCCGAGAGGAGCTACGGGTTGACCGCCCAGTCGACCGGCCGACGGTGGTCAGGCTGGTAGACACAGGAGTGGCCGGTATTGATCGCCCGCTCCAGATGATCGGCGGTATCAGGGGCGGCGGCGGCCACTCGGCGGATCGCAGACCGGATCGACTTCGTCACGCGGACCCTGGCCTTCTCTCCTTCGTCCGACATCGTCCGGCGTCGACCGCCCAGACCACGAGCCGCCGAGAGCTGCTCGGTGATGGCCTCGAACTCGGCGTTGAGGCGCTCTGACAGCTCGACGTCCTCGCGACGATCAGCCCGGTCCATCTCCACGGTGATTGCTTCGAGTCGCGCCTGATAGGAGCCAACCGCGTCATCGTCGATGACGACCTGCGCGGACTCGTGGCCGCTGGTCAGGTGCTCGACGCTGGCCCGCTCGGCGGAGCCTATGTCGCCGGTATCGGTCGGGGGTGCGTGACCGTCGCTGACTGCGGCGAGATCGATCGCCGTCACGTGCTGACCCGGTCGGGCCAGTAGCTCAGCGAGCATCGTGAGGCCCTTCACGTGACGCAGGCTGGTTGACTCCTCGCCGAGCGTGATGTGCCACACGTCGCGATCTCGGCGGAACTCCCCGACGGACGTGTGGTGGGACGATCCCCCCGATGGCACCTCGGCCGAGGCTGCGGCGCGTTCAGCCATCGTGTCCAGCTCGGCGGCGAGCCCGTCGAGCCAGTCGGCCTGCTCGTCGAAGCCATTGGATCGATAGCGCGCACTGGCATCGCCCATCGCGTCGATCGCCTCGGCATAGCGACCGGCTCGGCGGAGAATCAGTCCACGATCCCGGATTGCGTGCCACACATAGAGGTCGGCCCCAGCAACGCGTGCTCGGCGCTCAGCCTCGGCGTTCTCGGCCAAGGCTCGCGACGTTTCGCCGATCACGCTCGACGCCAGCGCCATCACCCGGGCGACGGGTCCTTCGATCATCGTTCCCTCGCCAACTACCAGCCATTCGTCGCGCACCGGCTCGAGTAGCTCCCACCCCTGCTGGCACCAATCGGCTCGTTCGCACACCGCAGCGGCACAGACGGCCATGCCGATGGCCAGAACCCCCTCCACCTTGGTGCGAAGCTCGGTGAGATCCTGGGCGAAGAAGACTTCGAGATCCGACGTGGATCCGGCGATGTCGTTGACGTCGGACAGCATCCAGGCCCGAGCGGAACGGAACGCGGCGTAGGTCGGGTTGGCCTCGATCCACGCATTGGCCGCCTCGCGCGCCGGCTCCACGTTGCGCCGTTCTCGCAACAATCCGGCCACCTGGAATCCGAAGTAGGTGAACGCGGCGTCGCCGAGCCGGGTACCGCCGGCGACCTGGATCGCCTCGTTCGCCAGCCGCTCCATCACGTCGAGCTGTCCGGTGGCGTGGGCCACGGCCGCCTTGGCCCGGAGCACGCTCCATTGGGCAACGAGCGGCAGCGGGTCAAACTCGGTCTCCAGCCGCCGGATCAGGGCGTTCGCATGGGCGAGGTCACCGTCTCGGAAGGCGGCGACAACGCCGAGGTCGATCAGCTGCGGACCCATTGGATCGAGCGGCGCCAGCTGGTCGATCCGGTCGCTCACCTGTTCACGGATCACGGCCAGTGATCCGATCGGGCGTCGCACGCCGTAGCGGGCGGCGAACACCAGGGCGTCGAGTGCGGGATCGTTCAGGCCTGAGGCGAGTGCATCGGCCTCGGTGACCAACTCGTCATAGGCGCGTTGGTCGAGGCTCGCATGTTGCTGGAGGGCGAGGGTTGCGAGCACCCGCGCTCGCCAGCTCGGCCCGTCGGCGCGCAGCAATGCCGCTTCGAGGCGACCAACGGTGCGAGTGTCGGTCTGCATCGGGAGACCGACCTGGCCGAAGCTGATCGGCTCGGCCAAGGCTGCCCGCACGTAGCTCTCGTGGTCTTCGAGACGCTCGGCCAGGGGGTACACCTGAGCCAGCACCTCGTGGGCCGACTCGGCACCGGTTGCGATCATGGCGAGCCCGAGTTCGAGGCGGGCCTCCAGCAGCATCAGCTCGTCACCGACCATCTCCGACAGCTCCACGGCCATGGCCAGGAACTCCGCCGCACTGTCGGGAGCCAGACTGACCGACGCCTGCCGGCCGGCAGCCAGATGAAGGGCAGCCGCCTTGGCGTGATCATCGGCGGCCCCGAGGGCGTGGCGGGCAAGGCGGCCGAGCATGCTGGCGCGTTGAGGCTCGTGGCGGCGGAAGTCGGCCAGGATCCGCCGGTGTAACCCGCGGCGCTCATCGTCTGCCAGTTCGGCGCTGAGCGCCTCCCGGTAGGTGTCGTGGGCGAACCGTCGGACGCCGTTGTCGACCTGGACCACGCCAGCCCTCACCGCAGAGTCGAGCGTCGCCACCACCGTTGCGTGGCTGAGTTCTGTGACCCTGGCCATCTGCTCAACGGCGATCACGTCGTCGATGAGGGCCGCAGCGCGCAGGAGATGACGCTCGTCGACGGTCAGGCGACCGACCACGGTGGTCAACGCGGCTGCGTGAGCTTGGTCGAGGCCGTCCAGCGCAACGCTCGTCACCCACTCACGAATGCGGAGCGGGATGCCTTCCGTTGCTGCCATCACCGACGGCGTTGCCACGTCACCGAGGCCAACGGCCATCTGGAGATCGTGGACGGCGTCGGCATCAAGGGGGCCGATCGGCACCGTCGGGTAGCGGGAGAGCGCGGGCGCGAGCGGCGGCCGGCTCGTTCCTATGAGGGCCATCGCCGTCGGTTGCGCGGCCAGCCATTCCACGAGCGCACGTGATGCGGCGTCGGTGTTGTGTAGATCTTCGATCACGACGATCAGCCGATCGTCGGTGTGATCGGCCAGCGCGGCCAGATAGCGGAGCCAGGCGAGCCACAGCCCGTGTCGGCGGGCGTCCGCCAGCGACGCGTCGCTCGTCGACTGGTCGAGGTGGGGGAACAGAATGCCAAGGTCGGCGAGCAGGTGAGCCGGCCACTCGATGTCGGCCGGGTCGAGGATCTGGCTGGCGTGGAAGGCGATATCGCGAAACACCCCGTAGGGCGTGCTTCCGAGATGACTCGACCCCGTACCCACCAGGAACGTTGCGGATAGGACCGTCGACTGCAGTTCGCCGATCAGGCGAGACTTGCCCGAGCCGGCCGGGCCCAGAACCAACGCCCGCGAACCGGGCTCGGTGGCCGAGGTCAGAGCCTTGAGCTCCTCGGTTCGACCTACGAACGGCAAAGGGGCGAACGCTGCGCCATTCATACCGTCAACGCCACCCGACCGGTCTCCCGCCTCTCGCGACCGTTCTGCCCGGTCCAGACCATCGGCCGTCAAGGTATCGAGTCGCGGTCGACCCGTCCACCCTGCAGGTGCGATCACATGGGGTGCGCCCCGAGCTGCCAAGCTTGTCGGGTGCCGGAACCGACGCTCATGAGGCGCCACCTGCTACTCGCCCTCGATGCGGGGAACGACGCGTCGAACGCTGTCCGTCAGATTGCGACCGGAAACACCGATCCGGCGGTGACGTCGACCCCGTTGCGGAGATTTCTCGCCCGTGGCTCTTCCGTCGTTGGTGGGTTGAGTGTCAACGTGGGTCAGGTTCGCTCGGCCTGCGGCCTTCTCGATGACTACGCCGTGGCGGTCAAGGCCCTCAACACCATGTTCGGCGATGTCGGCGTGGAGGCGGATCCCCTGACGGACGCGTCTGATCGGCTCTGGGCGTCGCCTTCCGCGGCCGCTGAGATTCTCAACGAGCTCAACGGCGCGCTGGCCGAGCTCGAGCAGATCCGGGTGTACCTGGTGCTCGGTCGGCCCCTGGCGTCAGGCCCGGGTGGGCCCGAAGCCGCAGCGGGCGATCGCTCACACCGAGACCATCCCGCCTCCTGACGCGGCGCTCGCCACCGCCGCGTCGCACACCTCCTGCACCCGGCGCCCGAAGCTGAAGTCCGGCTCGCAGCGGCTGCCGTCGCGGGCGGCGTCGATGAAGTTGCCGATCATGTGTCCGCCCGACCGGAACACGTGGCGATAGGTGTCGCCAACCACGTCGCGCGGCGCACCGCCCCAGATGTGCTCTGGGATCGGGAGCACCGACGCCGGTGCGGTGTCGGCCGCCTTGGAGCCCCTCACCTCCTGGGTCGACACCCAGTCGCTCATTGCGTAGAGCGAACCGTCGGTGCCGTGGACATCGAGCGCATGCGTCTGACCGAAGTCGCCCGGTTCGGGGCACACCGCGCTCACCTGGAGCACGGCGTGGGCGCCCGACTCGAAGCGCACGGTCATCACCGCCCAGTCCTCGCCGGGCTCATACGCCACGCCGTCGGGTCGCGGGCCCCTGGGCACGAAGGCCGTGGACACAGTGTTGACCGCCACGGGCTCGCCGAGGAGCCACATGGCGATCGCAACCCAGTGCGAGCCGAGATCGCCGATCACGCCGCTGCCAGCCTCACCCCGATCGAAGCGCCAGAGGTACTCACCGTTGCGGGCGTAGCCGGTGAAGTACCGCATGTTGAGATGGTGAGGTGTGCCGACGTGGCCGGTGTCGACCAGCTCCTTGACCCAGCGAAACATGGGCATGTAGCGGTAGGTGAAGGGCACCAGGGTGGCCACACCAGCGTCGGTCGCGGCGGCTTCCATCTCCCGCGCCTCGGCGGTGGTGAGGCCGAGCGGTTTCTCACACAGCACGTGGAGACCCCTGCGGAGTGCCTGCAACGTGAGCGGGTGGTGGGAGTCGTTGGCCGAGGCGATCACCACGGCGTCCAGGTCGTGGTCGAAGAAGGAGTCGGTATCGGTGTAGTGAGCCGGGATCGACCAACGGTCGGCAAACGCCGCCGCCCGCTCGGGGTTGCGGCCGGCGACCGCCACCACGTCGGCGTCTGGATGGTTCGTGAGCGCCGGCAGGTACATGGCGTCGGCCCACCACGATGTGCTGACCATTCCCACTCGAACACGCATCGACCACTCCCAGGCTCTCGTCGTCGCCGTCCAACCCTGGCACAGCGCACGGAAGGCCGCCGCAGCGGCACGCGAGAGGGCCCGCCTCTCACCGGAGGCGGGCCCTGGATCCCCGGATCAGTCGTCGTTCAGCTCATGCCGCCGTCGACCACCAGCTCGGTGCCGGTGATGAATGCGGCGTCATCGGACAGCAGGAAGCTGGCGGCCGATGCCACCTCTTCCGGGGTGCCGAAGCGCCCGAGCGGAACCTGGTCGAGCACCTGCTTGGCGAACCCTTCGATCTCGTCCGGGCTGAGGCCGGTTCGGTCGAAGAACCCGGTGTTGATCGGTCCGGGGCTGATGGCGTTCACCCGGATCGAGCGCGGGGCGTACTCGGTGGCGAACACGTTCATGCCCGAGCGCACCGCGCCTTTCGACGCGGAGTACACGGCCGAGTTCGGCATACCGGCATCATTCACGATCGAGGTGTTGAGCACCACCGAGGCCTTGTCGGCCAGCGCAGCGTCGAGGGCGGCGAGCTGGAGGAACGGCCCTCGCACGTTGATGTTGAACTGCCGGTCGAACTCGGTGGCGTCGATGGCGGCGGTCGGAGCGAAGGCGCCGAGCCCGGCGTTGAGGAACAGGGCGTCGACCCGGTCGTCGAGGTGGGTCTTCACGGCCTCTCGGAGAGCACCGGCGTCGGCCTCTGCGTTGTCGAGGGCGATGGCGGTGATGCCCTCGATCTGGTTGGCGGCCTCGAGGCGATCGGGGTTCTGGCCGGTGACGAGAACCGTCCCGCCCTCCTCGGCGATGCGGATCGCGGTGGCGAGCCCGATGCCGGACGTACCTCCGGTGATGACGACGTTGCGGTTGGTGAAGCGATTCATGGTCTGTCCTTCCGGGGCAGTGGGGGTGGTGGTCGTGGTCCGCTCCCCGGTTTGGGAGTGATCACTTCCGAACTGCAGATCAAGGTAGCTTGGTTTGGAAATGACCGCTCCATAATTCGCTGTGACTCCCGTCTCGGCTCCATTTGGAATCGGACGTTTCCGAACTCGGGTAGACTGCAGACCATGGCCCGACCACGTGAGTTCGACGAAGCCGACGTGCTTGCTCGCGCCCGTGACGAGTTCTGGAGCAACGGGGTGGCGGCAACCTCGATCTCGGCCCTCAGCGGTGCCACGGGGCTCTCGGTCGGCAGCATCTACAAGGCGTTCAAGAGCAAGGACGAGCTGTGCTCGCGCACCCTGGAGGACTATCTCGCGTACGCCCGCAGTCACATCGCCGCCACCCTCGCCGATGCGCCAACGCCGCTGGTCGGCCTCCGGGCCTGGCTCGACGCCATCATCGAGCAGGCGATCGACACGTCACCGACGCGAGGTTGCTACGCCGTGGAACTCGCGGCCGAGCGCGCCGCCGTTGACGAGGACGTGCGCACCCAACTGGTCGACCACGACAACGAGATGCGCAACATCGTGGGCCAGACGGTGCGTCGGGCCGTTGACGCAGGCGAGCTCACGGGTGATCCCGACGGCATCACCCGTCTGATATGCACCACGGTCAACGGGCTCCAGGTCGATGCCCGCAAGGGCCTGAGCGAGCAGTCGGCCCGACTCACGATCGACACGATGCTCACTGCACTCGGCGCCTGATCGCTCGGCGCACTCAGCCAATCAGGGCGGGCGGAGGTCGGGCTAAGCCGGGGCGCTACGTGCTCCTGACCCTCCGCACGAAGTTCGCAGCGGTGGCGCCCAACGTCGACGCGATCACCCAGCCGATCACGATCTGGAACCAGATATAGATCCGCGTCAACGACCAGCCCTCCCCAGTCGCCTCGAAGTTGTCGGCCTGGTGGAGGTCAACGATGGGAAGCAGCGTGTCGGCTGAGAAGACGAAGGCGTTGAACGGCTGAACGACAGCTGCCGTATCAGTGGGTTCGAGGTCTCCGTTCTCGAATGCGTTCGAGAAGATGAGCGTTCCAAGCACGACGACGGCTGCTGCCCAGAGCAGGGACCGGCCGGGGTGGTACCCGTTCCCTGCGAAGACTCGATACGGCAAGCCGAGAACCACACGCGACCAGCCGTTTGCTCGGTTCCCGGCGTTGTGGCCGGCGACCAGCACTGTCCGGGCATCGCTCGTGCGGCCCTGACCCGCGAGCGCAGCCGCAACGCCTTCGTACAGAGCTCGATCGTGGCCAACGGCGTCGGCATGCTTCTCGATCATCGACAGGTGGGACTCGTTGCCCGCATACACGAAATCGTGGAGGCCGCCCAACACGGGCAAGTCCGGTCGGGCGTCCTGATCCCATGCGAGGCGTGACGTGGCCCAGCCGGCGAGTGACGGACGGCGGAACCTCACGTGATCAGCATGGATTCGATCGAAGCCAACGTTGGTCAGGCGGATCGTGGACGGCCAACTCGACGGGTAGGCGTAGGACAGCGCGCCCAGGCGACTGTCGGTCAGATCAACGATGCGATCCTCGTTGCCTACCAATGTCGGGTCCCACCTCAACACGCCTGCGATCCTGGCTCGTGCTGCGTTGAACACGCCGTCGTGCCCCAGATCGCGCCGCTCAATGTCGTCACCCGTTCGTCGTTCGGCGTCTGGGTCGGCCGACACCCGGGTCTTCGTCCCGTCCCGGGTGAATCCGGTAACTGCGCTGATGTCGAGGTAGTCGCAGTTCACGTCGCTGCCAATCGAGCTCCCGCTGATGTCAACCGAGCCCGCGACGGCAGTTCGGAAGGTGTCGATCCCGCCGCCGACCGTTGCGCCTTGAATCGAGATTCCTGCCGGAGCGGATGGGTCGCTGTGAGCCTCGACCTCCAGCCCCTGCAACCTGATCCAGCCGCCGATCCTGCTACCGCCGAGATCGAGCTGGCCACCAAGCCGTGTTGATGTACGTCCGTTCGTGTGATCCGCGGCGTCGAAGGCGAACATGGGATCGTGGATGAACACGGCACCTTCGACACGACTTCGGATCAGGTCGACTGCCGGCGCCTTCGGCCGCGCATCGATGTCGGCACCGATGATGTTGATGTTGCGGCCGATGCTGACATCGGGAGCCTGCAGACCTCCTCGGATCAAGGAGTCGATGATGAATAGTGAACCGCCGATCGTCGATTGATCGAGTTCCACGGTCGGAGGGGCAGCCACGAAGCGGTCGAGGTCGGACTTGTCACCGACTCGTCGGCGTGATGTGTCGGCGTCGAAGTCGCGATCCTCAGTGGGTCCGACTGAGACATCGCTCAGTTCGAGATGCCGTTCGATCTGCGCACCCGGGCATTCGATCTTCAAAAAGCTGCTGTCGCGATCCTCCCACCCTCGAACGAAGAGGCTTCCACTGATCGACGACGAGCTGAGGTTGAGGACCCGTGCACGGCACGCCTCGAAAACGATCGTCTGGAAGTCGGAGTGATCGAGGCGCATGTCGAACTCCGTGCTCACCCGCCGAAGGCGAACGATGCCTCCGCCACGAACACCTCGAAGATCCAGGTGGCTGTCCAGACGAAGATTGTCGAGGCGCAGGCCACTCAGTGTGATCAGTTGTGACGTGTCAGGGTTGGTGAACAGCGATCGCAGAAAGCTCGAACGGATCGACGTTGGCGAGGCGAACCTCGTTTCTTGGCCGAGAGCCAAGTCGGTGAGAATCTGCTCCTCTGCGTGACCGCGGGCAAGGTGTTTGATGGCGTCGAGGGACGCTTTTGCCGTCACGCCAGCATTCTGGCACGCGACACGTCTCGCGTTCGTTTGGAACGCGAGCTACACGGCGCCGTAGGCGAGCATCGCGTCGGCCACCTTCAAGAACCCGGCGACGTTGGCGCCCCTGACGTAGTCGACGTACCCGTCGGGCTGGCGGCCATGGGTCACGCACTGCTCGTGGATGCTGGCCATGATGTCGCCCAGCTTCGAGTCCACCTCGTCGCGGGTCCACGAGATCCGCAGGGCGTTCTGGCTCTGCTCCAGGCCCGACACAGCGACGCCGCCAGCGTTGGCCGCCTTGCCCGGGCCGAACAGCACCTTGGCGTCGAGGAAGGCGTCGACGCCGTCGAGTTCAGTTGGCATGTTCGCTCCCTCCGCCACCGCCCGAACGCCATTGGCCACCAGCGTGCGAGCGTCAGCCCCTGATAGTTCGTTCTGAGTGGCACAGGGCATTGCCAGGTCGCACGGCACGTTCCAGGGACGTTCGCCTTGGTGATAGGTGCCTCCGAACTGCTCGACGTACTCCGAGATCCGACCTCGGCGTACCTCCTTCAGTTCCTTCACCCATTCGAGCTTCTCGCCGCCGATGCCATCGGGGTCGTGGATGAACCCACCCGAGTCCGACAGGGTGAGCACCTTGGCGCCGAGCTGGTCGAGCTTCTCGGCGGCGTAGAGGGCCACATTGCCGGCGCCCGACACGACCGCCGTCTTGCCCGCGATCCCGTCGCCCGCCTGGGCGAGCATGTGCTGAAGGAAGTAGACCGCGCCATAGCCGGTGGCCTCGGTGCGCACGAGGCTGCCGCCGAACGCGAGGCCTTTCCCGGTGAGGATCCCGGTGAACCGGTTCTCCAACCGCTTGTACTGCCCGAACAGGTAGCTGATCTCGCGGGCGCCCACGCCGATGTCGCCGGCTGGCACGTCCACGTCTTCGCCGATGTGGCGGTGCAGCTCGGTCATGAGCGATTGGCAGAAGCGCATCACCTCGCGGTCGCTCTTGCCCTTCGGGTTGAAGTTCGAGCCACCCTTGGCCCCTCCCATCGGCAGGGTCGTGAGGCTGTTCTTGAGGATCTGCTCAAACCCGAGGAACTTCAGGATGCTGAGGTTGACCGACGGGTGGAAGCGGAGGCCTCCCTTGTACGGGCCGATCGAATTGTTGAACTGCACTCGCCACGCCCGGTTGGCTCTGATGGCGCCGGCGTCGTCTTCCCAGGTGACCCGGAAGATCACAACGCGATCGGGTTCGGTGAGCCGTTCGAGGATCTGGGCCTTGTCGTACTCGGGGCGCTCCAGCACCACCGGCACCAGCGTCTCCGCCACCTCCCGCACCGCCTGATGAAACTCGGGTTCCCCCGGGTTGCGCTTGACCAGGCCGGCCATGAACCGGTCGAGGTGCTGCTGTGTTGCCGGGTCGTGCGAACGAGTCACTGTGGGTCCTCCGGGGCGGCCGTTGACTCCTGAACGGTAGGGCAGCGCCATGCCCGAGGGCCGAGTCGGACGTGGTGTATCACCACCGTGTGCTGAGATCTCCTGTGGACGACACGTTGGAGTTCGATTCGGGCGGCGAGGGGAGCAGGAGCAATGGCGGAGGATCCGACGGGAGCAACGATGGGCCGCGAGCGCGGCGGAAGTCTCATTGGTCGGTTGGGGCGCGCAGTCGGGGTCTGGATCGTGCTGGCGGTCGCCCTCATCTACATCGTGGTGGTCGTCGGGGAGGCCGCCGTCGCTGCGGTACGCAACTGGCGCGAAGTCCTGGCGTGGGTCGTTGGGCTCGGAGCGGTCGCAGTGGTTTGGGTCGTTGGCGCCCGGATCCCGTTGGTTCGCAGCGTTGCCTCCCGGGTCGCGGGATTTCTGACCGCCCTGGTCTTCGGGGCCTATGGCTTCGGGCTCGCGATGGTCGGAGCGTTCGTTCTCACGCGCTGGCTCGCAGACCAACGAATCTGGTTGATTGGCCCCGCCCTGGTGATCTGGGGGATCGGCCTGTCCACCATCATCGAGCCGTTGGCCGACGGGCGTAAGCGGCCGGCGATGACGCGATCACTGTTCACAGGCCAGTTTCCGTTCCTCGTGACCGCTGGCCTCTTCTGCCTCTGGATCGTGCTGGTGTCGGCTGGCTTCTTCACAACGCTCGCCTGGCTGTTCGTCCGCAACGGCTGGGCGGCGTTCGACACCGCACCCGCCGAGATCGACCCTGTCTACGCATGGTTCCTGTGGCATGCGGTTTCCGCCCTCCCGATGATCGCCGACCCGGCCGCCATCGGATGGCCGGAACCCCTCGGCGGTGGCGACCGTGCGCTGGCCTGGATGGCCATCGTGCATGTCACCCTGGTGCTCTTCGTGGTCTTCCCGACCCTCGCTCACGCATGGAATCACCGTCCGACCAACGGTGCGTCGGCCGAGACCGGGGAGGACGCTGGTTCCGAGGTCGACCTAACCCCGTGGTGGCTGAGGATCTCGCGACATCGTGTCGGACGACTCGTCGACTGGCTCGGACGACGATTGGGGCGTGAGTCTTCGGCCCCCTGAAACGCAGGATTCGTCAAGAGCGCCAAACGGCCGGCTGGTACGTTCACCTCGTGAGCACGACCCTTCGCGACCTCTTGCCAACTGTGGCGGCGATGGCTCGCGATCGTCACCGCGAGCTCTCCCTCGCCGAGGTGGGGGAGCGGGTTGCGCTCTCGCCCGAACACGCCCAGCGAACCTTCCGCCGCCTCGTCGGCGAAAGCCCCAAGCAGCTCCAGCTGCGCCTTCGCCTCGAACAGGCGGCGGTCAGCCTCGTGTCGACCGACGAGGCCGTGATCGACGTCGCCTTCGGCGTTGGCTTCGCGAGCCACGAGACGTTCACGCGGGCCTTCGTCCGCCACTTCGGCCACACCCCATCGGCGCACCGGCAGCTGGCTCGCTCGGGCACGAGCGTCAACTCAGATGGCGCGCCCCCCATCACGACGGGTGCCGACCTCGCAGCCAGCATCGGCCCGTGCGTGCGGTTGTGCCGGGCCCCGCTGTCGAAACCCCCACCCCTTGAGAGGAAGCCGGCCATGGCCAACGCAGTCGAGATCAAGACCTTGCCCGAAACACCGTTCCTCTTCATGCGGCGACGGGTCGACCTCAACGAGGTCGCTGAGCAACTCGCCGAGATGCTGCCCGCAGTCTTCGGCTACGTGATGGAGGCCGGGCTGCCAATGGCGGGGCCGCCCGTCGTTCGCTACGCAGAGCAGAGTGCTGCGTTCGCCACGCTCGAAGCCGGTATTCCGCTGGCCGCCGCAGCCGAGGCGCCCACCGACCGCAGCGGTATCGAGGCCGGGGTGCTGCTTGGTGGGCCGGCGGCGGTCACAATCCACCAAGGGCCCTACGACACGCTCGGCGAGGCCCACGCCGCCGTCGACCGTTGGATCGCCGCCAACGGCCATTCGGCCGCCGGTGCGCCATGGGAGGTGTACCTCACCGACCCCGGTGAGGTACCGGATCCCGCCGATTGGCAGACCGAAGTGATCTGGCCCGTCGCCGGTTTACCGAGTTAGCGCAACGGCGTCGGCCGGGGTCAGGTCGCCGCCCGGATCTGGCTCACCACATCGGGGGCGGCGCTCATGCCGAGCCGTGAGGCGCCGGCGGCGACCATCGCCTCCACCTGGTCGAGGGTTCGGATGCCGCCCGATGCCTTGACGCCCACGTCGGCGCCGACGGCGCGTCGCATCAGCGCCACGGCGTCGACCGTCGCCCCGCCCGCCGCGTTGAACCCGGTGGAGGTCTTCACGAAGTCTGCGCCGGCGTCCACCGCCAACTGGCACGAGCGAGTGATCTGTGGGTCGGTGAGCAATGCCGTTTCGAGGATGACCTTGAGTATGACGTCGTCGCCAGCGGCTGCTCGTGCCCGATCGATGTAGTGGCTCACCTCGGTGGTGGCCTCGGCCTGCACGAGCCCGACCGGGATCACCATGTCGATCTCCGCCGCCCCAGCAGTCACGGCGATCGTGACCTCGGTGGCCAGCGCCCTCGGATCCATGGCGCCCAACGGAAAGCCCACCACCGAACACGTCCGTACCGGCGTGCCCGTGAGCAGCGCCACGACTCGGGGCACCCAGTACCCGTTCACACACACGGCGAACATGGCCAACTCAACCGCGTCGCGGCACAGTTGTTCGATCTGGTCGGCGGTCGCCTCGGGTTTCAGGAGCGTGTGGTCGACCATTGCTGTGAATTCGTCGATGTTCAGCATCGAGTGACACCTCTGCTGCTCGGGGTTTCGTGTGGACTGCTCCGGCCAGGCGCGGTCGAGGCCGGATGGACCACCACCTCAGTTCGGCTCGAACCCCAGGTGCGCCCGGACGCGGTTCTTGATGTGCACCGCGTCGCGAATGGGCAGTGATCGCGGGGGTTGGGCCGCCGAGATCTTCAGCACGTACAACCGGGGCCCATCGACGGGTGTACGTGCTCGCTCGATGAGTGCGTCGAGCTCGTCAGAGGTGTGGGCCACCGCGGTGTCGGCGAACCCGGTGGCGGCGGCAACGGCCGCCAGGTCGATCCCCCGGCCGGTGTGGCTGGTTTGCATGCCGGTCTCGCCGTACCGCTCGTTGTCGAGCACATACACCTCAAGATTCACGGGGCGGGCCACAGCAATGGTCGCGAGTGACCCCATCGCCATCAGCTGTTCGCCGTCGCCGGTGATCACCATCACCCGGCGCGTCGGCTGGGCCATCGCCAATCCGAGCCCGACGAGGGCGGCGCTGCCCATGGCGCCCCAGAGGTAATAGTTGCGATCGTCGTCGCCGGCGGCATGCACGTCGTAGCTCGGTGAACCGAGGCCGCTGACGATCAGGGCATCGCCACGGTGCCCCACGAGACGGCTGACCGCCGAGCGCCGATCGAGCCGGTTGGTGCTCACCACGACTTCTCCCCCAGTACGCGCTGACCGATCAGCACTGCCACCTGCTGATCCGCATCGAAGGCCATCGCCGCTCCCTGCGTCACTGCTGGTGCGACGACCTCCGGTGCGTCAGCCCTCACGACCCGCACACCGATGGCCTCGAGTGAGGGAGCGGTTGCGTGGCTCATCGGCACCTGCCAGGGGTTGAACTCGCCCCACTCGCCTCGCATCGTCACCAGCATGAGAAGCGGCGAGCGCGTCTGCACCGGGAGCGACAGCGTGTTGATGCAGTTGCCGACGCCCGACGACTGCATCAACACCACAGAGCGCATTCCTCCGAGCCAGGCGCCGACGGCGACGGCGATGCCCTCTTCTTCGGTGGTGAGCACAGTTGTGGTGATCGTCGGGTCGTCGGTCGCCATGTCGATCAAGGCGGCATGTCCGGCGTCGGGCACGTAGCTCACGTGGCGCACGTCGGCCTTGGTCAGGCATTCGTGCACGGACTCTGGCCAGGTCACCGGCCGCGGGAGGTCACCACGCATCGCCCCGATGGTACGCATCGCCTCGTCGACGATCGAGGCGAGGGGCGCTCCGCTCGGTGCCCGGCCCAGTCAGGCCAGGTGGCGGAAGAAGACCGAGCTCTCCCAGCCCGGACGTTCGGCCGAGTGGGGGTGGTCGTAGAACACGACGGTCCAGTAGAGGTCCTCGCCTTCGCCGACGAGTGTGCGGTGCAGCGCAAGATCGCGATCGTTCTCGACCACCGGGATGTTCCAGAGGTAGAGGTAGGTGCGTGATGGGAACTCGAGCGGCCCGAACAGCGGGCCGATGAACGACCAGTCGGCGCTGATGTAGTCGGTGGCTGCGCTGTCGTTGACCACTGCGATGTCGACGTGGGCTGACGGGATGGAGTCGGGCACGTCGAAGCCCTGTGCTGTTCTCAGGCTGAGGTTCACGCCGCACTCATAGCGGAAGCTGCGGTCGTACCACATGAGGTAGCCGGCCATGGGTGGAGTGGTGCCCGTCTTGCGCACGTACTCCTTCGACTCGGAGAAGGCGATCATCATCGCCCCCCGCGAGTACCCGTTGTTCAGGGCGGTCACCCAGTGGGCGAAGCCGGGGTCGTCGGGATCGCGTTCGAGCACGTTGTGGTAGACGAGCGTGACGAAGCCCTCGTTGGAGAGCGCACCGTAGAGATCCAGGAACTCGTCGGAGACGGCGAAGGAGTCCGACACCACTTCGAGGTTCGTGTTGTAGGCCGAGCCGTATGTGGCCAGCCAGTAGATCCAGCCGTCGTCGTCGGGCTCGCGGAGGAAGTAGGCCGTGTAGAGGCGGTAGAGCGAGTCGGTGATGTGGGTGCATGGGGTGAGGTAGGCCCCGCGGGTGATGTCGGCCTCCGGGGCATCACGTCGGATCAGACCGCGCTCGTCCACCTCCTCGATTGGCACGGCCGTCGGCTGTGACTGCGCAGCCGCAGGGGGAGCGAGCCCAAGCAGAACGACCAGCATGACCGCCAGCACCACGATGATCACCAGTGTCGAGAGTCGCCGCATGCAGCCGCAGAGTACGGAGCGGTCTCCGGGCACGACAGGGCGAACACCCACCCGTCAGCTCAGTCGTTCGGGTCATCGGCGTGTGGGTCGAATCACCCGACCGGCGTGCGCCGACACGCGAATGGGCTGCAGCCTCGCCGCTCGCTTTGATTGTCAACTAGTGTCGACCGAAACGGAGGGATTGGGGCGTATGAGGGGCGTCGAATCGGGTGTGAGGCGGCTGGCGATGATCGCCGGTGCGCTGCTGTGTGCACTGTCGGCAATCGCGGCGACGAACGACTCCGGCTCTACCCCCGAGCCGACGGTCGACATCTACTGGACCTGGGACTACGACCCGTTGGCGCACTCGTCACCAGCCATGGAGATCTTCATCCGGGGGGCCACGGCCTGTCAGCTTCCTGCTGGCAGCGTTGGCCCCGACGACACGAGCCGGGGCGTTCGAGTGGCGTTCGGCGGGCGCACGATCTACGAGACCGGGGTTCCCCATGTCTTGGCCGAATTCGATGGATTCGAGATCACCGCATACAGCTCTTACTTTGCGCCTGATGCCTTCTGGATCGTCAGCATCCTCCCGTGGGCCGAAGATCTGGGAGCGGAGCTCGAGCTGGGGTCGAGCACGACGCTCGTAGTGGAGTGTCAGTCGCCGGCCGACGAGTGGGTCACGGTCGTCGACCAGACGATTGCCATTCCGACCCTCGACGACGTCTCGCCGTTCCGGGTGGGTTTGTCGGAAAACGAGGTGTTCGTCTTCTACGGCGACTTCGACTTCGCGGGCACGGCACCGCCGGTCGAGGTGGCAGTCGACGGAACAGCGGTTCCGGTCGCCGTTGCCCCCGACTTCGATCTGGGGTGGCGCGGCGCGCCTCCCCAGGCACTGGCGGCTGGCCTTCATGACGTGGCCATCACATCTGGCGGGCGGGAGTACCGGGTGGCTGCGTCGGTTGGGTACACCGATGAGCCGACGGCCGTGGTGGTGACCACCACGACGAGCACCACCACGACGGTGCCGCCGACCACGCAGCCCGACACCACTGAGGCGGCAGCCGGGCCCACAACCACCTCGGGCGGGGTGACGCCACGCACCACGTCGGCGCTTTCCGACCAAGAGGTGGCGCAGGTGCCGCTCATCCCGTTGGGACCGTCGACCACCGGTGGACTGAGGCCCATCTCCGAGGTTCGCCTGGATCTCGGGGTGGCGGCCGAGTCGATGCTCTACGCCGGTCTGGTGATGTTGTTCATCGGGTTCCAGTCCGATCTCGTGAACAAGACGATCGAGGCGAACCGTGATCGCTTCGCCGTGCCAGCTCTCGCCCGTAGCTCGGGGTGGCCATTGCCGTGGGCTGGCCTCGGCAGTGGCGGTGGGTCACCGCGCCCGGGCTCGCCCATCACCGCAACTGTGCGATGGCTCCGAACTGCAGCCCACAGGCTCCGACGGTTCCGGAGCGCCGCCACGCTGGTGGTGGTCTCGTTCCTGCTGGCGCTCGGTGCGGTTGCCTCCACCTCCGACACCGACGCGCTCGGCGCTCGCCTCGTCGGCACGGCAGTGGCCATCCTCATCGTGGCCACGACCTACGCCGTGACCGTGGAACTGGTCGATCGGCGCCACGTCGTCGGGCGAGCTGTATTCAGGCTGATCCCATGGACGATCATCCCGGCCGTGATCCTGGTAGTTGCCTCCCGCAGCTTCGGGTGGATGCCGCCCTATCTGTATGGGCTCGTCGCAGGCTTCATCGCCTCCGACGCGCTCGCCGGCGAACGAGCTGAGATCGACGCCCGGCGAAGCGCAAGCGCCGTCGTGGCCGGTGGGTTGGCGTTGCTCGGCCTGGCGGCGGTCGCCGTGATCGGGTTCAGCTTCCTCCCGGCGGACGGCAGCGGCTCCATCGATGCGGTTGTTCGCACGGTGGCCGAAACGATCTATCTCACTGCGCTCCTGGGTGTGTTGTTCGGGCTCATGCCGCTGAGCTTCATGGACGGACATCGCATCTGGCGCTGGAGTCGGCTCGCCTGGATCGGGTTGTACGGCGTGACCGTGGCCGTCTTCGTCTACACCGTGGTATTGCAGCACCGTGTGCTGACCGACAACGCAGTGGCCCGAGCCGAACCGTCAGGAGCGAGGCTCGAAGCGGCACTTCTCTTCGTGGTGTTCGCGATCGGCTCGTTCGGATTCTGGGCCTACTTCCGTTGGTGGCCACAGACGCCGCGCCGCGCCGCGGCCTCGGGCGCCCGGGTCATCGAGGGCGACGTCGCAGCTCGCACCCCGAACCGGCGATCACCACTGCGCACCGGTCGCCGCCGAGCGCAGCCGATGCACGTCCGCCGTCACCTGCCGCAGCGGCGGCGGCCGCATCGGGCCCGCCCCCAACGCCGCCGTCCGACGCAGGCCCGCCGCTGATCCTGCCGACCCGGAGACCTCGGGCCAGGCTGGACCGACGCTCGACCGGCGCAGGCGGGCACCGCTAGCGTGCGGGCAGCGAGACAGAAAGGCGTGGCGTGGAGCTTCCTTCACTCGGCACGGCAGTTTGGGCAGGACTGGTGGTGCTCGTCCTGGCGATGCTCATCGTGGTCGGTGGCCTCTTCTGGCGCCTCTGGAAGGCGTATCGGCTCGTGGCCGATGACGACATGCCGCGCATGGCGAAAGTCGTGTTCGTACTGGCGACCATCTACACGCTGTCGCCGATCGACGTGTTGCCCGATCCGATCCTGTTCGACGACATCGGCGTGCTCGTGCTGTCGATTGGCTACCTCTACAAGCAAGCTCAGGATCTCGGCCTGCTTCCCGACGCTGACGACAACGGCGACAACGGCGATGACGAGGGCGGCGACCGTGGTGCCGAGCACCTCACCAGCGGCGAGGCGGACTAGGCCAGCCCGCTATTCGTAGCGGAGGCGCTGACGCTCCTCCACCCGAGCGGCGTAGGCCGCCGCCTGGGTGCGACGCACCATGCCCAGCTTCGCGAGCACGTTCGACACGTAGTTCTTCACGGTCTTCTCAGCCAGGTGGAGTTCGTTCGCGATCTGACGGTTCGAGTAGCCGTCGCCGATCAGATCGAAGATACGACGCTCCTGCTCGGTGAGCCCGGCCAGCAGACCTTCTTCGCTTTCCTTGAGCTGTTGCATCCTGAGCCGCACGGTGGCCTGGTCGAGGAGCTGGGCCCCTGCCGCCACCTTGCGGATCGACTCCACGAGGTCGTTGCTGCGGATCTGTTTGAGCACGTAGCCGGCGGCTCCGGCCGCAGCGGCATCGACCAGGGCCTGGTCGTCAGCGAACGAGGTGAGCATCAGACACGCCACATCCTCATGGGCTGACCGGATCTCCCGGCACACCTCGATGCCGTTGCCGTCCTGTAGCCGCACGTCCAACACAGCCACGTCGGGTCGGGCGCTGTCGACGGCGCGTAGGGCCTCGGCGCCCGTCGACGCTTCGGCCACCACGGTCATGTCGGGTTGGGCCTCCACGAGCTGAGCCACGCCGCGACGCACGATCTCGTGGTCGTCGAGCAGGAACACACGGATGGTGCCCGTTGAGGTTGGCTCCGTGTCGTCGGCAGGTCGATCGGGAGCGATCATCGCAGTCGAGTGTTCCACGTTTTCGGTTCTACCGGGCCCTCGGCATGCGGCCCAGGGCCTTTGGTCCCGAGGCGTCCCGACGTCTCGACGCACCGATCGGGACCAAAGGCCCTCCCCGCCGGTGCCGGCGCCAATGAGGCTCTGGTCATGGACACGCTCTTGTTGTCGCCGTCCGATGGGCATCGAGCTGGCATTGAGGCGCCCGTGGTCATCCACGACTTCGTACGCGTCGACCTCCCGTTCGACGCTGTCGTGGCCGCCTTCGCCCACTCGGTGGGCCCCGATCTGCTCTCCGCGCTCGTGGATCGGGCCTGGACCGAGGAGGTTGCCGAGATCACCCGGCGCGACGCACTTCGCATCGAACCGCTGTCCCACGATCACGCGATCGATGCCTGGATCGGCCCGTACCGATCCCGGCTCGACACGGTGATCGTGCCGATCTCGTGGCGGTCCAGCCGTGACACGTGGATGCCGCCCCTCGACGCCGACCTCGAGATCGTCGGCTTCGGCACCGATCGCACCCACCTCCACGTACTGGGCCGGTCAAGCCTTCCCCCGTGTGCGGTTCCCTTCACGGAGCGGGCCAGCCTCAATCATCGGCTGGCCGTCGCTCTCGTTCGTCACGTGCTCTGCGATCTCGCCACCCAACTCGTGACCGACGCCGCTGGCTGAGCCTGATCCGCCCTCAGGCGATGGGGACCGACCACCGGACCAGCGTGCCCGTGGGGGCGTTGGCCGTGAACTCGAAGCTCCCGTTCATGGCCACGGCCCGGTCAGCCAGGTTGGCGAGGCCGCTGCGACGGGTGGTGCCGGCCTCGATGCCCTTGCCGTTGTCGACCACCTCGACCGTTGCGGCATCACCGTCGACCATCACCGAGATCGCGGCGGCGCTGGCATGAGCATGGCGGGCCACGTTGCTGAGGGCCTCCCGCACCACGGCCTCGACGTGCTCGATCGCGTCGTAGGGCACCTCGTCGAGTGGGCCGGCGAACCGCACCTCGGGCTCGAACCCGAGCAACGACGACATAGTGCCGGCGATCGCCACCACGTGGGCCCGCAGGTTGATCTCCTCCGGCGGGCGGTTGAGGTCGTAGATCGTTTGACGGATGGTGCGGATCACGTCGTCGATCTCGTCGACGGCTCGACTCATCTGTTGCTTCAGCTGGGTGTCGTCGAGTTGTGAGTGCACACTCTCGAGCCCCAGCCCCACGGCGAACAGATTCTGGATCACGTTGTCGTGGAGGTCGCGGGCGATCCGATCGTGGTCCTCTGCGATGGCCCGACGACGGTTTGCCTCGGCGATTCCGGCCTGGGCCCGCCGCTGCTCGGTCATGTCTCGGACGGCGGCGAGGGTGAGGGGCGCACTGTCGAGCTCGATGCGGGACAGGCTGATGTCGACCGGGAACGTGGTGCCGTCAGACCGGAGGCCCAAGAGCTCGACCGCGACGCCCTCGCCCATCGCCCGTCGCCCGGGCTCCTCTTCGTAGCGGGACCGATGAACCTGGTGGGCCGACACCGACTCGGTTGGCACGAGGGTCTCGATCGGTTCGCCGACGAGGGCGCCCGGGTTGTAGCGGAACAGCGCATCGAACTCGCTGTTGGTGCGCATGATCGAGCCGTCGGGAGCGACGAGCACGAGACCGTCCGACGACGCGGTCCACAGGACCTCGCTCGGGAGTCCGGCCAGCAGCTCAGGTGCCATGTCTGGATGCTATTCGCCCCATGGGCCCCCGGTGTCGGCCGACGAGAGGTCGGGACGAAGGTCCCTGTTCAGTTTCGGTGCCCCACCTCACAGTGAAGCCATGAACGCAGTGCTCACCTCACCCGACATCGCCTTCGACCCGACCACCGCCCCCGCGGTCGAACGCGCCGAAGCCGTGGCCAACGACGCGCTCGCCTCGGCCGTTGACGCGACGATCGAGCCTCGGAGCTTCGGCGGAGCCGTGCTGCGTTTCCTGCCGGCGTCAGCGATCGCCGTGTTCGTGCTGGCCACGTTCGGGCTGAGCTTCGTCACGACCATCGGTGCGGCCGCTGGTCTGGCCCTCTTCCTGGCGTTCTGGCTCGGCGCCGGATTCGGCACCGTGGCCGCCGGCGTGTACTGGGCTCTCGACCAGAATCCGCACTAGCCGCCCGCTGACCACATCTCACCCCGGGCCGCTGGTACGGTCGCCTCGTCGTCGAGACGAGGTGGGCGTCGCAGATGTCGGACGGAGGGTACGAGATCCAGGCGGGGAGCGACCGAAGGGGGCGCCCGAGCCGCCTGGTCACGATTGGCGTGATCACCGTCGCCATCGTGCTTGCGGTCGTCGCACTGCGATGGATCATGTTCGCCGCATACCAGATCCCGTCGGCGTCGATGGCCCCTGCACTCGAGATCGGCGATCGCATCCTGGTCAACCAGCTGGACACCGGCCCCAACCGTGGCGACATCGTGGTGTATGTCAACGAGGGTGACGATGCCGGGCCAGGCCAGGAGCTCGTCGGCCGGGTGATCGCCGTCGGCGGCGAATCCATCGCTGCCGTCGACGGCCAGGTGACGATCAACGACAACCGGCTCGTGGAGCCCTACCTCGAACCGGGAACGATCACCAGCGACTTCGGCCCGTTGGTGGTTCCCTCCGGGCAGTTGTTCATCATGGGCGACAATCGCGAGGCGGCGTTCGACTCGCGGGGCCGCGGCCCGATTCCCGAGGAGAACCTCGTGGGCACCGTGGTGGCGCGGTCGTGTTGCCCTCCGGGGCTGATCTGAGGGCTACGAGGGCCGATCGATCTCGGTGGCTTCGAAGAACTGCACCGAGCTCGACAGGGGTGGGTTCGCCGCCAGCGCCTCACCGAAGGTGGCCATGTGGGGCTGGGTGAAGTGGGCCCGGAGTGCGTCGATGCTCTCCCACCGCTCGCTGAGGCGGACCACGGCCGGATCGGCGACCTCGACGCTGAACGTGTAGTCGTGACAGCCGTCCTCGGCTCGGCTGGCGTCCTGCATGGCCACGAGAGCCTCACGCAACGCGTCGAGGGTGTCCGGCGCCACGTCGAATCGGCCGATGACCACGATGTCGGGAGAGTCGCTCATGAGCGAGACCCTACTGCTGTTGACAGCGACGAAGGTCCTCCGCCACCGCACCCAGCAGGCGCCGGAGCGGCACCAACCCCAGGTAGCGACCGGCGTTATCGGTCACGATCACCGGCAGCGCCGGATCGACAGGTGCGGTGGCCAGCCGCTGCATGGTCTCGGCGGGTGAGGTGTGCACGTTCACGGTCAACGCAGGAACGATTTCACCGACGAAGGCCGATTCGAGGCCGGCCAGCCCTTTCGGGTTTCCAATCGGGTCGCACACCGCGACCCATGACGATTCGGCGGTGAGGAGCACCCCAGGAGCGTCGTCGAGGTCGTCGACCGCCCGGGCCGGAACAACGAGCCGGTGCAACGTGTCGCTGCGCTGATCGTGGCGGGAGGTGGCGAGCGCAACGCGGGCCTCGGCGTCGATGGGCGCCCACGGCGGAGCGGGGCGGGCGAAGTGGAAGCCCTGGGCGAGCGGCACGTCGAGGCCGATCAGGCGTCGCAGTTCACCGCCGGTTTCGACCCCCTCGGCCAGCACCCAGCAGTCGATCCGGTTGGCGAACGCGCCGAGCATCTCGATCAGACCCACCTTGGCCTCGTCCTCGTCGACGTTGCTCACGAGCGATCGATCGAGCTTCAGGATCGATGGGCGCAGACGCAGGATCTGCTGGAGGCCCGAGTAGCCAGCACCGGCGTCGTCGACGGCGAAGCGGGCGCCCCGCTCCTGCAGCCGTCCCACCACAGCGGCGAGACGGTCCCAGTCCCATGGCCGGTGCTCGGTGATCTCGATCACGAGCCCGGCGAGGTTGCCTTCTGCGGCGAACACGGCCAACACATCGGGTTCGAGGAGCGAGTCGGGATCGACGTTGAGGGTGAGGAAGCAATTGCGGGGCAGATCGGCGCGGGCGGTGAGCGCAGCCGACAGACAGGCTGCTTCGAGCGCCCCACCGAGGCCGAGGGCGGCCGCGGTGCGGAACCACTCTTCGGGCCCGACGTCAGGTCCGCCGTCGTCGACGGTGAAACGGCTCAGCGCCTCGTACCCGGCCACGGTAGCCCGGCGAAGGTCGACGATCGGCTGGAACACGGTGGTGAGGCCCTTGCCGGCCAGCACGCCGTCGATACGGGATTGCCAGATCTGGGAGTGGACGACGGGAGGCACGCAGTGGGGCTCCTGGGGTGAAACAGACGTGAGATCCACATCGGCGAAATGACGTCCGCCGCTTGAGGGGCATCTCTGCGTTCGGGTACCGGTCGTGGCGAGGAGAGGCCATAGGCTCCGGCCCATGGCCTCCTTCACTCCCTCCGAGCTGTCCGCGACCGACCGCTACAAGCTGATGACCGGGCTGGTCGTGCCGCGACCCATCGGCTGGATCGGCACCGTCGACGCCGAGGGCCGCACCAACGTTGCGCCCTACTCCTTCTTCCAGGCCGTGGCCACCAATCCGCCGGTGGTGCTGTTCTCCGCCGGCGTGGCCAACGGGCACCAGAAGGACAGCCTTCGCAACGCTCGCGAGACAGGGGAGTTCACCTGCAACATGGTGGGCATGGCAACGGCCGAGGCGATGAACGCATCTGCGGCCGAGCTGGCGTGGGGGGAGAGCGAATTCGAAGCCGTCGGGCTCACGCCGCTGGCGTCCGACCTCATCGCGGCGCCACGGGTGGCCGAGGCGAAGGCGTCGTTCGAATGTCGGCTCCAGCAGGTGATCGAGTTGGGCGATCCGCCGAGCCAGAACGTGGTGGTGTTCGGTGAGGTGGTCGCCATACACACCGACGACTCGATTCTCGATGGCACCCGGATCGACTTCGACGCACTCGATGCGGTGGGCCGTCTGGCGGGCAACGGCTATGCCACCACGCGCGACCGCTTCGACCTCAGCCGGCCTTCCTGAGACCGGCGGGCGTGCTGATCGGCACCCCGTGGGACCGCTTGATCACCTTCATGGCCAGTTGCGATGTGAGGGTCTGCACGTGCGGGAGGCTGGCCAGCACGTCGATGTAGAGGGCCTCGAAACGGTCGGGATCAGCCGTGGCCACCCGCAACAGGTAGTCGGGCTGGCCCATCATGCGGAGCGCCTCGACGATCTCGGGCACAGCCGAGACCGCCTCTTCGAACGCCGTCATCGACGGGCGCGTCACCTCGTCGAGGGTCACCCAGACCAGCGGCTCGTAGCTGGCTCCGACGGAGGCCGGATCCACCACGGCCCGGTACCCGCTGATGATCCCGTCGGCTTCCAGGTTGCGCACACGCCGCAGGCAGGGCGATGGGCTGAGGCCCACTCGCTCGGCTAGCTCGTTGTTGGCCATTCGCCCGTCGGCCTGGAGATGGGAGAGGATTGCGCGATCAATGTCATCCACAGCATCGAATGCTACCCAGAGCCGGTTCTGAGGCTGAATCGGCCAGCGGCTGCCGCTCCAGATGGGCGAGACTGAACGACACGAATGCACTGCACGAACGCACTGCACGAACGCACTGCACGAACGCACTGCACGAACGCACGGGCCGAAGACAACGGCCGAACGCATCGCCGGCGAGGAGATCCCACCATGACCGAACCCACCTATGACGTTGTCTGGCCCCGGTCCCCCATGGGGGTGCAGGCCCAGCGGCGGGCCCCTCGTCTGCCGTCGCTCGACGGGGCCCGCGTGGCCTTCCTGTGGGACTACCTGTTTCGGGGCGACGAGCTGTTCCCCGTTCTCGCCGCCGAGCTGGCCGCTCGGGCCGACGGTGTGGACATCATCGACTACGCCGAGTTCGGGAACACCCACGGCAGTGACGAAGTGGAGATGGTGGCTCGCCTCGGCAACGAGCTGCGGCGGCGTCACGTCGATGCCGTGGTCTCGGGGATGGGGTGTTGAGGCAGCTGCACGCCCGCCGTGATGCGGGCATCCATCGCCGCTGAAGCCGCCGGCATCCCCACCGTGTCGATCGTCTGCGAGGGCTTCGAAGGTCAGGCCTCCGCCACCGGGCGCGGCTTCGGCTACGACGATCTGGCCCTTGCCTCCACGGAGGGCCACCTCGACGCGCAGTCGACCGAAGACCTGATCGCCACCTTCCGGGCCAAGACCGTCGACCAGGTGATCGCCGGACTCACCGTCGACGCGGTCGAGGCCACCGCCGAGGTCGACGACGGTGTGTCTGAACCGGCATCGCTCGATGTGGTCGCGTCCGGCACGATCGGCGAGATCAACGAGCGGTTCGTCACCGAGGGCTGGTCGGACGGTCTCCCCGTGATCCCACCCACCCGGGCGGCGGTCGAGGCGTTCATCGGCCCCTCGGGTCACGATCCGTGGAAGACGCTCGGCGTGGCCAAGAGTTCGGGTCGCGATCTCACGGTCTGGTCGGTGGCCGTCAACGCCGTGATGGCGGGATGTGCCCCCGAGCACCTGCCGGTGCTGATGTCGGCCGCCCGGATCCTGGCCGATCCGCACTACGGAGCCGAGCACTCCGGCAACACCACCGGGGCCGACGCCCTCATGATCCTGAACGGGCCGGCCGCCGCCGAACTCGGGTTCAACAGCGGAGTCGGCGCGCTGCGCGACGGCGTCAGGGCGAACACCGCAGTTGGGCGCTGGCTCCGCCTCTATCTGCGAAACGTCTTCGGATTCACCGCCGATGAGCACGACAAGGCCACCTTCGGCAACACGTTCCGCGTGGTGCTCTGCGAGGACAACGACACGCTCTGCGAGCTCGGGTGGGAGCCGGTGTCGGCCCAGTTCGGAGTCGATGCCGCCGATGCCGTGACGATGGCCCGGTTCAACTCGGGCGCCATCGTTGGCAGCGTGTTCGGGGCGTCCCCCGACGAGATCGTGCCCTACCTCGCCGACGGGCTCGCTCGCATTGCGGGCTGGGACCTCACGCACGTGTACGGGCTCGGCACGGGTCAGTTCCGGCCGTTGCTGGTGCTGTCACCGATCCTGGCCCGCACCTTCGCCTCGGCCGGCTGGTCCAAGGCCGACGTGCGCCAGGCCATGTTCGAACACGCCCGGATCCCCGCCTGGCGTTTCGAGAAGCTGATCGGGGAGTGGAGCAACCTCACCGCAGGCCGACGGTCGCTGGTGGAACTCGCCGCCGCAGGGCACGTGCCGCCGGTGTTCGCCGAGAGCGACGACCCCGAGCGGCTGGTACCGATCGTGACCCGGCCCGACGATGTGGTGGTGGCCGTGGCCGGCGACCCGAACCGCACCAACGCCTACGTATTGAGCAACGACGGGCCTCACGGCGACTACACCGCCGCCCCGATCGATCTCGAACGCGCCACCGATCTGGAGTGCCGCATCCCGTGACCAGGCAGACTGGTGCCATGGGAACTCTTGTCTGCTTCCATGCCCACCCCGACGACGAGGCGATCTCGACCGGCGGATTGATGGCCAAGGCGGCCTCCGCCGGTCATCGGGTGGTGCTCGTGTGCGCCACCCGTGGTGAGGTCGGCGAGCCTCAGGAAGGCGTGCTCGACCCCGGCGAGGAGCTGTGGGAACGGCGCATGGTCGAGCTGGCCATCTCGGCCGAGGTGCTCGGCGCCGACGAACCCCGATGGCTCGGCTACGAGGACTCCGGGATGATGGGCGAGCCGACGAACGACAACCCTCGGTGCTTCTGGCAGGCCGATCACGACGAGGCCACCGCTCGCCTGGTGGCCATCCTCACCGAGGTCGACGCCGACGTGCTCACGATCTACGACGATCACGGCGGCTATGGCCATCCCGACCACATCAAGGTGCACACCGTTGGCAAGGCGGCGGCCGCCGCGGCCGGTGTCGCCCGCGTCTACGAAGCGACGATGAATCGTGACCGGATCATCGAAACCATGGAGGCCCAGCGGGCCGAGGCCGTTGCCAGGGGCGAGGAGGTGGAGGAACCCGGCGTCGACATCAACGAGATGGGAACGGCCGAGGCCGACATCTCCTACCGCGTTGACGTCACGTCGGTGATCAGCGCGAAGCGCCAGGCGATGATCACCCATCGCAGCCAGATCGGCCCCGACTCGTTCTTCCTGCAGATGCCCGATGAGGTGTTCGCAGAGGCCTTCGGCACCGAGTGGTTCAACGTGCCGTCGGAGTCGGGGCCTGGTGAGCCCGAGTCGGTTGAGTTGCTGCCCGGCCTCAGCGCCGTACCCAGCAGCGCCCCGGCTACAGGCTGAGCCCCAGGTACACCGTCAGGAACAGCGCGGCGGCGGCGGTCAGTAGCACGAGCGCCGGTTCGAGGGCTCCAACGGCCCAGTCGAGGCGGGCCGAGACGGCGCCAGCCAACGCGCCGGCCCCGGCGGCGAGAGCCAGCGCAATCACCACCGAAGCCGGCCACCATGCCGGCTCGAGGTCGCGAACGGCGACAATCGGCTCGGGGCCGACGGTGGCCATCGCCAGGAACAGCGAGAGCCCCAGGCCCAACACGAAGGCGCCGACCGTGGCCGCCGCCAGATGAAGGCGACGCCGCAGTGACCATCCGGGAAGGTCGGGCCGGACGGCTCCCGCCCCTGCCCCGATCACCGCCACCCCGAGACCGACGGCGGTGACCACCCCGAATCGCTGGTTCTCGGTCAGCGACGTGATCCGCGCCGGGGCGAGCAGTGCGTAGGTCGCCATCGCTCCGGCCATGGCCACGACTGGGGGAAGGATCGTTGCCGTCATCACCCGTCGTGGCGGCGTCGACGGCATGGGAGCGCTGGATTCGGCGGTCGAGGAAACGAAGGAAGCCATGGGGCGATCGTCGCTCCAGCGGAGCCGTTGGCCCATCGGGGACTCCCCCCAAAGCACCGCGGGGGGAACCCCAACCACGGGTGCCGTGAGGGTTGGTTGGGTTGGGCGCTCGTCGCTACCCTGCGGCGCGCAGGGGTCTGGTGAGGCGGAGTTCACCAGCCGCGATCCTGCATCGCAGATGAGCAGTTGAATCGAGTCGGCGGGCCGTTCGAAGGAGCGCCGCCGACATGGGAACCCCGAATCGAATCACTCGCCGGCTGGCCGACGGGGCCCGCCTCATCGGCTCGATCTTCGTGGGGCCTCCCGATCCCCGAAACCCGGTGCTGAGGCGCCGCCGAGTATGGGTGGTGCTGGGGTGCGGCCTCATGGCCGTGGTGCCAGCGCTGTGGACGGGGTACGTGCGCCAGCGCACCACAGAGCAGGTCGAGACCGATCCGCTACGACCGGCGGTGTCGGTGGCCGGCCCCAACACAGCGGAGGACGATCTCCCATCGCTCGCACCCCAGGAGGGATCCACGCCGTCTATCACCCGCCCCACGATCGGCCCCGGGGTCGATTCGTAGGTGAGTTCGACGCCGTGCGCCCTATTTCCCGGGAGAGGCGGAGAGCGGAGCCAATAGAGTCGTGCCCGTGAAGATAGGACTCCTGGGTTGTGGAATCGTCGGCGGGGCGCTCGTCGAGCTGATCAGCGAGCGCCGAGCCACCATTGCGGCCACCACGGGCATCGAGCTCGAGATCGGGCGGGTGGCAGTGCGTAGCACCACCAAGGCCCGTCCGGGTGAGATCGACCCGTCACTGCTCACCACCGATGCCGAGGCGGTGGTCACCGATCCCGACGTGGATCTCGTGGTCGAGGTGATCGGCGGGATCGAGCCCGCCCGGAGCCTGATCCAGGCTGCGTTGAAGGCCGGCAAGCCCGTGGTCACGGCCAACAAAGAGCTGTTGGCCAACGTCGGCCCCGAGCTCTACCAGGTGGCCGACGCCAACGGGGTGGATCTGCTGTTCGAGGCGGCGGCGGCCGGAGCGATCCCCATCGTGCGACCGCTCCGCGAGTCGCTTCTCGGGGAAGACATCACCACGGTGATGGGCATCCTCAACGGCACCACGAACTACATCCTCACCAAGATGACCGAGGAGGGCGCCGACTACGGCGAGGCGTTGGCCGAAGCCCAGCGCCTGGGATACGCCGAGCGCGACCCGACTGCGGATGTGGAGGGCTACGACGCAGGAGCGAAGGCGGCAATCATGGCCTCGATCGCCTTCGGTGAGAACGTGGTGGCGGGCGACGTGTACCACGAGGGCATCTCGGCCATCACCGCAGCCGACATCGCCTACGCCCGGCGTCTCGGCTACGAGATCAAGCTGCTCGGTATCGCCGACGTCTTCGACAGCGCCGAGGGCCGCGAGATCGGCGTGCGCGTGCACCCGGCGATGGTTCCCGACTCCCATCCCTTGGCGTCGGTGCGCGACAGCTTCAACGCCGTGTTCGTCGAAGGGACCGCGGCAGGAGAGCTGATGTTCTACGGGCGAGGCGCAGGTGGGCACCCGACGGCGAGCGCCGTGTTGGGCGACGTGATCGACGCCGCGGCCAACGCCCGCCGTGGTCATCACCGACCGGTGCCCACCGGCACGCGGGCCCGCATCCGATCGATCGACGAACTCGAGAGCGCCTACTACGTCAACCTCGACGTCACCGACGCCCCGGGCGTGTTGGCTGCGGTCGCCGGCGTGTTCGGCGCCCACGACCTGTCGATCCGCTCGATGGAACAGGAGGGTCAGGAGCCGAGTGGGATGGCCCGGCTCGCCTTCATCACCCATCCCGGCAAGGAACGGAATCTTCAGGCCACCTTGACCGCCCTGCGCGAACTCGACGCCGTGAGCGACGTGCGCAGTGTGCTGCGCGTCGTCGAGTAGCGACGGTGGCCATCTCCTACCAGTCGACCAGGGGCGACGCCCCCGAACTCGACTTCGGCGATGTGCTCCTCACCGGGTTGGCATCCGACGGCGGCCTGTACTGCCCGTCGGACGTGCCGTCGATGCCGGACCTGCCCGCCGACGTTGCCGACTACGCCGCCGTCGCCGCCGCCGTGATGGCCCCCTACGTGGAGGGCTCCATCGATCCCGACGCCTTCGCCAGCATCGTGGCCGATGCCTACACCGGCTTCCGCCACCCCGAGGTGTGCCCGCTCGTCGACCTGGGTGACGGGCATCATCTGCTCGACCTCACCCAGGGGCCGACGCTGGCCTTCAAGGACTTCGCCCTCCAGATGGTGGGCCGCCTCATGGACCACGAACTCGAACGCCGCGACGAACGGCTCGTCGTGGTGATGGCAACCTCGGGCGACACCGGGTCGGCTGCGATCGAAGCGCTCGCCAATCGGAGCAGGGTCGGGGTGGTGGTGCTGCACCCCAACGAGCGGGTGTCCGAGGTGCAGCGGCGACAGATGACCACCGTGATCGCCCCCAACGTGGTCAACCTCGCGGTTCGAGGCACGTTCGACGACTGCCAGGATCTGGTGAAGGCGGCGTTCGCCACCCCTGGCATCACCGGCGGCCCGTCTCGGCTCGGCGCGGTCAACTCGATCAACTGGGCCCGGGTGATGTCCCAGATCGTCTACTACGTGAGCGCCGCCCGGCGCCTCACGGCGGCCGCGGGCCGGCCCGACAGTCCCGTCAGTTTCACCGTGCCGACCGGGAACTTCGGCAACATCCTGGCTGGCTGGTACGCCAAGCGGATGGGCCTCGCAGTCGACCAGCTCGTGGTGGCGAGCAACCGCAACGACGTACTCACCCGCTACATGGAGCAGGGCGAGCTGGCCTCGGCGACCGTGGTGCCGTCGCTCAGCCCCAGTATGGACATCCAGATCTCGTCGAACTTCGAGCGCCTCCTCTGGGAGGCCGGCGACCGTGATGGCGCCGCCGTTGCTGATCTGATCGCCACGTTCCGACGCGACGGGCGAGCCCCCGTGCACCCCGACTGGACAGAGCGGATCCGTCGCGAGTTCGACGCTGCCCGCGTTGACGACAGCGAAACCGTGGCCGAGATCGCCAGGGTGTACGAGCGCACCGGTGTGCTGATCGACCCCCACACCGCAGTGGGCACCTACGTGGCCCGGATGCTCCGCCGCGACCCTGACGTTCCGATGGTCACGCTGGCCACGGCCGCCCCAGCCAAGTTCGCCGACGCCGTCGAACGGGGGGCGGGGGTGCGACCCGAGCTGCCGCCGTTCCTGGCCGAACTGATGGACCGGCCGGAGCACTACGAGTTCGTCGACGCCGACCTCGATGCCGTGGGCGACCACCTTCGAGCGGTCGGAACTGTCATCACGACCTGCTAGGGTCAGCACAGCAGGTCGGGTGGTTCCTGCGGCGCTCCAAAGCACGGCTGGAGCCGTAGCGCACGGTGGTGTCGCGTCCCGGGTGCTCGCCCATTCGAGTGCTACCCGGCTCTCAACTGGCCGTCGTCCAACCTCTCTCGAGCAGGGCGGCGCCCCCATTCCCTAGGCGGTTCAGACCGCTGAGGACATCGAGGAGAGACGTCCCATGAGCGACCAGGTGATCGTTGAGCGCGGCGGCTTGGAGAAAAAGGACAAGAGCGAGCTCAGTGCCATCGTGTCGGCGCTGGGCGGAACACCGTCCAGCCGGGCCCGCAAGGCCGACCTGATCGATCAGATCATCGAGCTGTCGAGCGAGTCGCCCCCGGCCACGCTCCCGCTCGACGACGGTGCCGGCGGCGACAGCGCCGCAGCCGACGACGGTGGCGTCACGGACGCCCCCGAGGTCGTCGAGCCTGGCGTCGGTTCCGTCGACGCCGCGGCCACCGCCGATGGCACCGACGGTGCCACGGTTGGCGGCGACGAGGCTGGGGCTGCATCGAGCGAGGCCGGCACGAGCGGGTCGGCCGCTCCGGATGCCGGCTCCGAGCCCGAGCAGGAGCACCCCATCGGCCCGGACGGCGAACCCCTCGCCGACTGGGAGGTCGCCATGATGGACGACAGCGGCCAGCCGAGCCAGAAAGGCTCCCGGGGGAACGGCTCCGGTGGCGGCAACAACAAGGGCAATCGCAACAACAACAACGACGACGACGTCGACCCCAACAATCGGCGCAGCCGCCGGCGGGGCCGTGGCCGTGGTCGCGATCGCGACGATGCCGGCAACGATCCGATCTCCGCCGAGCCGGTGGCTGTGCAGGGCTCACTCGACCTCCGCGACGAGGGCTACGGCTTCCTCCGGGTGGACGGGTTCCTCCCGAGCAAGGAAGACGTGTACGTCTCGGTGAAGCAGGTGCGCCAGTTCGGCCTGCGCAAGGGCGACCACCTCACCGGAACCAGCCGCCCGGCGAACCGGAACGAGAAGAACCCGGGCTTCCACCAGATCGAGTCGGTCAATGGTCGGCCGCCTGAAGAAGGCCGCAACCGGCCGCGTTTCGAGGATCTCACGCCGTTGTTCCCGGACGAGCGCCTGGTCATGGAGATGCGGGAGGAGCCGCTCAACATGACCACCCGCATCATCGACCTGGTCGCGCCGATCGGGAAGGGCCAACGCGGCCTGATCGTGTCGCCCCCCAAAGCCGGCAAGACCACGATCATGAAAGACATCGCCCGGGCCATCGAGACGAACAACCCCGACGTTGTGCTGATCATGTTGCTCGTCGACGAGCGCCCGGAGGAGGTCACCGACATCCGCCGCAGCCTCATCAACGGCGAGGTGGCAGCCTCCACCTTCGACCGGCCACCCGACGAGCACTGCGCCGTCGCCGAACTCACCATCGAGCGGGCCAAGCGCCTCGTCGAGGCCGGTGAGGACGTCGTGATGATCGTCGACGGCATCACCCGCCTCGCCCGCGCCTACAACCTCACCGCCCCCCAGACTGGCCGCGCCATGTCCGGCGGTGTGGACGCCGGTGCCCTCTACCCGGCCAAGCGGTTCTTCGGTGCCGCTCGCAACCTGGAAGAGGGGGGTTCGCTCACGATGCTGGCCACCGCCCTCGTCGAGACTGGCTCGAAGATGGACGACGTGATCTTCGAGGAGTTCAAGGGCACCGGCAACATGGAGCTCCGGCTCGACCGGCGCCTGGCCGAGAAGCGGATCTTCCCCGCCATCGAGGTCGACGGCTCGTCCACCCGCCACGAGGAGCTGCTCTTCGAACGCAAGGAGCTCCAGCAGGCGTGGAAGCTGCGCCGTGTGCTGTCGGCCATGGGTGACGAGGGCAACTCGGCGGCGGGCGTCGAGATGTTGATCGATCGCCTGGGCACGTTCAAGACCAACGCCGAGTTCCTCGCCGAAATCGGCAAAGCCCCGTAGGTTTCCTGGTCCGTCGGGGCCAGACTGGACTGTTCCCCGTTCTTGGAGAGTTCGAGATGAAAGCCGATATCCACCCCAACTACCGCCCGGTCGTGTTCATGGACGCTGCGGCTGAGTTCTCGTTCATCACCAAGTCGACGATCCAGACCAACGAGACGATCGAGTGGGAAGACGGCAACACCTACCCACTGGCCAAGGTCGAGATCTCCTCCGCCAGCCACCCGTTCTTCACCGGTCAGATGAAGATCGTCGACACCGCTGGTCGGGTGGAGCGGTTCCAGCGTCGCTACGGCCGTCGCAAGCGCGACGAGGCCGAGAGCGGCGACGCCGAGTAGTTCGCCTCCGGCCCGCACGGCCCGAATCGCGAGCCCATCACGGCCACTGGTCCCACGCCTGCGTCGAACCCGGCACTCGCCGAGATCCGACTGAAGGGCCTCGCCCGCGCGGCCGCCGACGTGGAGGTGGCTGGGGTCGATGGTGGCGTCGGCGTGGCCTGGACCGAGGGCGAGGGTTTCTTCCTCGCCGATGACGATCCTCGCGCCGTTGGCCGCGCCATGCAGTGGGCCCGATCGCGGTCGCTGCCTGCGGTCACCGTTCTCGCCGCCCGCGGCGCTGCTGATCTCGCCCGCCGAGCGGCGCTCGTCTCGGGAGCCGACACCACCGTTCAGGTGTTCGCGGTCGACGGCGCGGCCGCCGAAGTGGCCGAACCGGGGCCGCGGACGGACCCACCGCCGATCCCGGATACGCACTGGCAGCTCGCACCCATCATGAGTGAGGCCGGGGCCCGGCCCCTCGACGACCACGGAGTGCTCGTGGCCGAGGTGACCGGGCTCGAAGTGGCCCGAGTCGTGGACGGCGCCGATGGCCCGGTCATCGACATTGGCGTCGGCCAGGCCGACCGGGAGCTGAGCCAGCTCGTCCACGGATCGCAGGAGCCGGGCGCTGGACTGCGGCGCGTGATCGCCGCGGTGATCGAGCATCGCACCGGCGGCAGCCATCACCCGCTCGTGCGCGTGGCTCGCGAACGCTGGCTCCGGTCGGTTGTGCTCGATCGGCCCGAGCTGGTCGGCGCGGCCGAGCTGTCGCCCGTGGTGCCGTTGCGGCCCCGCGACGGGCTGATGCTGGCCCAGCCCTCAGCGGCGGCCGGGCGCCGGCCCGACGGACGCCCGATCGTGGTCGTGGCCGTGGTCGGCGTCGATCTCGACGTTGTGCCCGAAGGCGCCGACTACCGAGACAGCGTCGACCCCGACGCCGAGCTGGTGCTCGTCATGCCTGAGCGTGACGTGCCCTTGAACACCTCGCTGGTCGGGCTCGTGCCCGATGCACGAGCGGAGGCGCTCGCCGAACCCTGGCGCAGCTGAGCCCGAACGGGCGGCCGCCGCCAGCGCGCTGGCCTGGCGCCGCCTACCCCTGGTCGAGCTGGCGGGCGAGCCACCCCGACACGTCGGATCGGGCTTGTTTCGAGACGGCCGTGAGGGGCGCGAAGCCATCGAAGCCATGGGGTGCGCCTGGATAGAGGTGGAACTCCACCGGCACGCCCGCGTGGTTCAGGCGCATGGCGTAGTCGAGGTTCTCATCGGCGAAGCCATCGAGTGACCCCACCATCACGTAGGCCGGGGGAAGGCCGCTGAGATCAGACGCCCGGGTCGGGGCCGCGTGGGCTGGCACGTCGTCACGCCCGAACCACTCACCGAGGTAGGCCGACCAGCCGAACCGGTTCGACTCCGGGCCCCAGATCGGCACGTGCCAGCCAGCGGTCATCGATGTGCGGGTGTCGTCGATCATCGGGTAGATCAGCATCTGGTAGTCGATCTCGAACTCGCCCCGATCGCGAACCAGCAGCGCCAGCGCTGCCGCCAGACCACCCCCGGCGCTCGGCCCGCCGATGCCGATGCGGTTGGCGTCGACCCCCACCTCGGCGCCGTTGGCCTTCAGCCACGACAGCGCGGCGTAGCAGTCTTCGAGGCCGGCGGGGTACGGGTGCTCGGGGGCCAGCCGGTAGTTGACCACGGCGCCCACCAGATCGAAACGAGTGCACCACCGGTCGAAGCGAAGGTCGTCCTGCTCGGGGGTGCCCAACACGTAGCCACCCCCATGGCACCAGACCAGGCCGGGGGCCAGGCCATCGGCGCCCTCCCGCCGATGCATGCGCACCCGCAGCTCCGGGTGATCCGACGGGCCCGGTACGATCACGTCGGTGCGGGCTACGGCGTCGGACAGCTCGACGGCCTCGGTTGCGATGATGCGGTTCTGCCGAGCGGTGCCGAGCGTGTCGGCCACGACGGGCGGGAAGGCGGGCCCGGCCTCGATGGCGGCGCGGATCTCGGGGTCGTAGTACGGCTCGCTGTTCACGCGACCACGGTATTCGCCCCGGTCCAGACCACGAAAGCGGAGCGCACCCATCTAGCCTCGATCTCGATGTTGGATCGCATTGCGACCCTGGAACAGGAATACGCAGAACTCGAAGCCCGGTTGGCCGACCCCGATGTGGCCGCCGACAATGCCCGCTACGTGGAGCTCACCCGGCGCTACGCCGCCTTGGGTGACATCGTGCGACTCGGATCCGAGCTCCGGTCCCGTCACGACGACGCCGAGACGGTGAAGGCCCTCTACGACGAGGCCGACCCGGCCGAACGCGAGGAGCTGCGAGCAGAGGCGGCCACGGCCGAGAGCGAGATCGCCCGGCTGGAAGAGGAGCTCAAGGTCCTGCTCCTGCCGAAGGATCCGAACGACGGACGCAACGTGATCGTGGAGATCCGGGGCGCCGAGGGCGGCGAGGAGGCGAACCTCTTCGCCCGCGACCTGTTCGAGATGTTCAGGGCCTACGCCCAGTCGCAGGGCTGGAAGCTGGAGATGATGAACTCGAATCCGTCCGACCTCGGTGGGTTCGACGAGGTGACGTTTAGCCTTGCCGGCGAAAGCGTGTGGACCAGGATGAAGTTCGAGGCTGGGCCCCATCGCGTGCAGCGCGTACCGGTCACCGAATCACAGGGGCGGGTGCACACCTCGTCGGCCACCGTCACGGTGTTGCCCGAGGCCGAGGAGGTCGACATCGACATCGACCCCAACGACCTCAAGATCGACACCTACCGCTCGTCCGGTGCCGGTGGTCAGCACGTGAACACCACCGACTCCGCCGTGCGCCTCACCCACCTGCCGACCGGCGAGGTGGTGTCGATGCAAGACGAGAAGAGCCAGATCCAGAACCGGGAGCGGGCCCTCAAGGTGCTGCGGTCCCGATTGCTGGAGCGGGCCGAGCGCGAACAGCGCGAGGAGGCGTCGGCCACCCGCCGAGGTCAGACCGGAGGTGGCGGACGATCGGAGAAGATCCGCACCTACAACTTCAAGGAGAACCGGGTCACCGACCATCGGCTCGGTCTCACGATCCACAAGCTCGACCGGGTGCTCGCCGGTGAACTCCACGAGATCAGCGACGCGCTCGTGCAGGACGAGCGCGCCCGTCAGCTCCAGGATCAGTCCGAGAACCGCTGACGGGACGGCCGATCGGGTGAGCGACGACGATCTCGAAGGCACCGTGTCGTGGGCTGAGTTGGCCCGTGAGACCGAGGCCATCCTCTCTGCCGCCGGGTTCGCCGACGCCAGCGGCCAGGCCCGGCGGATCGCGATGCGGGCCAGCGGCGCCGACGGCGAGGAGTGGCTCTCCCGTTCAGCCGACCTGGCCACCAAACGTGGTGTTGCCTCGCTCGATGCCATGGTGGCCCGGCGCCTCACCGGCGAGCCGCTCCAGTACGTGCTGGGAGAGTGGGGGTTCCGCTATCTGGATCTGTTCATTGATCGGCGGGTGCTGATTCCCCGACCCGAGACCGAGGTGGTGGCTGGGCTCGCCCTCGCCGAACTCGCCCGGTCTGGCGAAGACGGTCGACCGTTGATGGCCGCCGACCTCGGCACCGGCTCCGGCGCAATCGGGCTGGCCCTCGTCACCGAGCATCCCACCGTCGAGCTGTGGCTCACCGATGTGTCGAGCGATGCACTCGACGTGGCCCGGGCCAATCTGGCTGGGATCGGACGGGCGGCGGCACGGGTGAGGGTGGAGGAGGGCTCCTGGTTCGACGCCCTTCCCCTCGGGCTCCGATCGGGGCTCGACCTCGTGGTGTCGAACCCGCCCTACGTCACCATCGCTGAGGAGCTACCGGCCGACGTCGCCGACTGGGAGCCCGAGCTGGCGCTGCGGGTCGGGCCCGAGGGCACCGAGGCGCTCGATGTACTCGTGGCCGAGGCCCCAGCCTGGCTCCGCAGCGACGGGGCTCTGGTACTGGAGATGGCACCCCACCAGGTGGAGCCGGTGGCGGAGCGGGCACGGGCCCACTTCGCCCAGGTGGAGACCCACCGCGACCTCGCCGGCCGTTGGCGGGCGGTGGTGGCTCGCCACCCGTCGGCCGAGATCGCCGAGATTCGTTCCGACGCCGGCCCGACAGACAACTAGAGTCGGTCGGCACACGGGGGAGGGCCGCGCCCCACACCAGGGCAGCAAGGAGACGGCAGTGTTTGGACGAAACAACAAGATCGAGCCCGAGTGGCTGTCCGGGGTGGACTTCTTCGCCGGCTTCCCGCACGACGAGCTACGCGAGATCTCGAACCTCGGCGACCGTGAAGACGTGACTGCCGGCACCCAGATCATCGATCAGGGCCGGGTGGGTGACCGCTGCTTCGTGATCGTGTCGGGCACCGCCAACGTGTTCATGCGGGGCGAGTACGTGGCGACGGTTGGCTCCGGCTCGATGGTGGGCGAGATGGCGCTGGTCGACCACGGGCCCCGAACCGCCTCGGTGGTGGCCGAGAGCGACATGACGGTGGTCGCCTATGACATCGGCGACTTCGACAAACTGTTGCGGCGCAGCCCCAGCGCCTACGAGGCAATCATGGTCACGCTGCAGGACCGCGTGGCCGCCAACCGTCAACGCGACTGAGAAGGACCGTCTCCATGCGCCTTGCCATCGGATCCGACCACGCCGGGTTCCAGCTGAAGACGACCATCAGCGAGCACCTCCACGGCCTTGGCCACGACGTGGTCGACGTCGGCACGCACGGTGAGGAGTCGGTTGACTACCCCGACTTCGGCGCCGCAGTCGGCCAGGCCGTCGCAACGGGCGACGCGGAACTCGGGATCGCCGTGTGCGGCAGCGGCATCGGAATCGGCATCGCCGCCAACAAGGTGCCCGGCGTGCGCGCCGCCACGGTGAACGACGCCACCGGTGGCCATCTCTGCCGTGAGCACAACAACGCGAATGTGCTGTGCCTCGGTCAGCGCATGGTGGGCGTGGCCGTCGCCCTCGACGCCGTGGACGCGTTCCTCGCCGCCGAGTTCGAGGGTGGGCGCCACGAGCCCCGTGTGAACAAGATCACCGCGCTCGAACACAACGCGGAAACCATCGCCTGAGCCGCTTGACTGAACCGTCCGGACCCTGCCGGCCCGCCCGAGGAGACCACCATGCCCTGGCCGACCATCGCTGATCCCGAGATGACGCGCCTGTTCGACGCCGAACTCGACCGTCAGAACACCTCGCTCCAGCTCATCGCATCGGAGAACTTCGCTTCCCCGGCGGTCATGGCGGCCACCGGCTCGGTGTTCACGAACAAGTACTCCGAGGGCTACCCCGGGCGTCGCTACTACGGCGGCAACCAGGTGGTGGACGAGGTCGAGGATCTCGCCCGTCAGCGCATCTGTGCGTTGTTCGGCGCCGACCACGCCAACGTGCAGCCCCACTCGGGGGCCAACGCCAACATGGCCGTGTACCAGGCGCTGCTCGAACCGGGCGACACGGTGCTCGGCCTCCGCCTCGATCACGGCGGCCACCTCACCCACGGCTCGCCCGTCAACGCCTCCGGCCTCACCTACTCCTTCGTCGGCTACGGCCTCACCCCGAGCGACGAGCGGATCGATCTCGACCAGGTGCGGGCGCTGGCCCAGGAGCATCGCCCCAAGCTGATCGTCACTGGTGCCACCGCCTACTCCCGCTCGATCGACGCGGCGCCGTTCCGGGAGATCGCCGACGAGGTGGGGGCGCTGCTGATGTTCGACGCTGCTCACATTGCGGGCCTGATCGTGGGCGGGGTGCACCCCAACCCGATGCCCCACGCCGACATCGTGACCTTCACCACCCACAAAACGCTGCGCGGCCCTCGGGGCGGTTGCATCCTCAGCACCGAGGCCCTCGCTGGCCCGATCGACAAGGCCGTGTTCCCCGGCCAGCAGGGTGGGCCCCAGGAGCACTCGATCGCGGCCAAGGCCGTGGCGTTCGCCGAGGCGGGCACCGACGAGTTCCGCTCCTACGCCGCCCAGATCGTGGCCAACGCCTCCGCCCTCGCCGCATCGCTGGGGGAGGAGGGGTTCCGCCTCGTGTCGGGAGGCACCGACAATCATCTCCTCCTCGTCGACCTGCAGCCCTTCGATGCCGAGCTGACTGGCAAGGAGGCCCAGATCGTTCTGGACGAGGCCGGCATCACGCTGAACCGCAACTCGATCCCAGACGATCCCCGCTCGCCGTTCGTGACCTCGGGGATCCGCATCGGCACCCCGGCCGTCACCACCCAGGGGATGGGCGAGCCCGAGATGGCCGAGATCGGGCGCCTCATGGCCGAGACCCTTCGTCACCGCAGCGACGCCGAGGCCGTGGCCAAGGTGCGGGCCCAGGTCGCCGACCTGTGTGGGCGGTTCACCCCCTACTCCTGAGCCCCAGCGTCGACACGATCGGGAGCGGAAGCGTGTAGCGTCGGCTCCGTGGTTGCCGCCGCTCCCGCCGCGCGGGGCACTCACGAGCCGCCCCTGCCGCGTCCGGCATCGGGGTCGACTGGTGTGTCCCATCCCGGCCCCCCGCTCTCGACCCCGTCCGGGGTCGACCGGTGAGGGCGTCGCTCGGGTCGTACCTGGCAGTCGCTGCCCTAGCCGGCGCAGTCACACTCGTGCTGACGCCGCTGGCGGTGCGGCTCTCCTATCGCTTCGGGCTCATCGTCCAGCCCGACGCCCGCCGGCTCCACGCCCGCCCCACGGCGGTCATGGGGGGCGGTGCGATGTACGGCGGGTTCGTGGTGGCGTTCCTGGTGGCCTGGTGGAGTGGGGCGTTCGCCTCGACCTTCGACGGGTCGTCCGAGCCGTGGGCCGTACTCGCCGGCGCCACCGTGGTGTACGTGGTGGGGTTGATCGACGACATCCGTGAGTTGTCGGCACCGGCCAAGACCGCCGGGCTCGTCGTGGCTGCCTCCACGCTGGCGGCCGGCGGCGTGAGCATCATCTGGTTCCGCATCCCGTTCTGGGACGTGTTCGTGCTGCCCTACGACCTCGCGGCCGTGGTCACGGTGGTGTGGGTGCTCGGTATGGCCAACGCGGTCAACTTCATCGACGGTCTCGACGGGTTGGCGGCCGGCATCGTGGGCATCGGGGCCACTGCGTTCCTGCTCTACGCGATCCGGTTGGGCGAGGTCGAACTGCTCGCCCCCGGCAACCCGGGCCCGCTCGTGGCGGCCCTCGTGCTCGGCGTCTGCCTCGGGTTCTTGCCCTGGAATGTGTATCCCGCCCGGATCTTCATGGGCGACGGCGGAAGCCTATTGTTGGGGACAATGATGGCGGCCTCAACAATGGCCGTGGGCGGTCGGACGCCCGATCCGTTCAGTGGCCAGACGTTCTTCTTCTATGCCCCCCTCGTCATCCCTCTGGTGATCCTCGGGGTACCGGTGCTCGACTTGGTGTTCGCCATCGCCCGGCGGGCTCGGAGTCGCAAAGGTCTCGCCACCGCCGACAAGGACCATCTGCACCATCGGCTCGTGCGTCTCGGCCATGGTCACCGGCGGTCGGTGTGGATCCTCTGGGCCTGGACGGCGCTGCTGTCGGCATTCGTGCTCTACCCGACCTACAACGACGGGCAGGGCGACGCCATCGTGCCACTCGGAGTGGGCGCCGCTGCGCTGGTGCTCTTCACCTTGTTCATGCCGTCGGTCGGGTCCGGTGATGGCGCCGAACCGCTGCGGGCAGCGGTTCGGGGTGCATCCAGTCGTATCTCCGGAACGGAACGATCTGATCGTCGGCGACGATCAGGTGGGCATTCTGTCCCGCCGCCAGCTGGTCGAAGGGGTCGAAGGAGCACCGCAGGTGACCAATTGATAAGGCAACGGTGACGAGGTGGCTGTCGAAGGTTGCGAAGTGTCGGCTGCGTTCCCTATCGTTCCGGGCGGTGTCGGGGCGACGTTGCTCCGGCCTGCATCCAAAGACGTGAACGTGAGCAGCACTCGAAGCCGATTTACCGAGCACGCAAACCAGACCACCGGCAGCTACGAGCTGGCACTCGCAGTGGTCGTGTTCGGGCTCTTCGGATGGTGGCTCGACCGTCGCCTTGATAGCACGCCCTGGTTGCTGATCGTCTTCACCGTGCTCGGTTTCGTTGGTGCCGGCCTGTCGATCTACTACCGCTACCGGGCCCAGATCGCCCACTTGCAGGAAGAGGCCGCCTCGCTCCGGGCCCAGGCCGTGGCCCGCGGTGCCGACAGCTCGGTCACCGCCGAAGGCGGGCAGTCATGACCGCGGTCGACCAGCGTCTGGAAGGGCCATCGCCGGCGGCTCAGGTCGCCCGCAACATGGTCACCCGCGGCCTCCCCCTCCTTCCCATCGGCATCATCCTCGGCGCAGTCGTCGGCGGATTCGGCGGAGCCGCCTCCGTCGTCTACGGCATGGTGCTGGTGATGGTGAACTTCCTGCTCGCGGCCTACCTGCTCGCCTGGGCCGCCCGGATCTCGTTCGCACTCGTGGCCTCCGTCGCCCTCATGGGATACATGCTGCGGCTCGGCCTCATCTTCCTCGCCGTATGGCTGGTTCGTGACGCCTCGTGGGTCCAGATGATCCCCTTGGGCATTACGATCATCGTCACCCATCTGGGTCTGTTGTTGTGGGAGCTTCGCTACGTCGCAGCGTCGATGGCCCACCCTGGTCTCAAACCGTCGACCGGTGGCTCGCGCCCCGCCGCCGGATACCGCTAACCGAAGGAGCCTGTGCAGGTGTTCGCACTCGTCTTTCCCCCAATCGGAAACCTCGTCGAATGGAAGGACTACTTCGGTGAGGGGGAGTTCTACGCCTTCAACAAGATCGCGCTGATCTCCCTGCTCGCACTGCTCATCCCGTCGGTGCTGTTCATCCTCGCCAAGAAGGACATGGTTCCCCGAGGCCTGCAGAACCTGGTGGAGTCGACGATCGAGTTCGTCGACCAGCAGGTGATCATGGCCGCCATCGGCCCCGATGGTCGCCGCTACATGCCGCTGCTGTTGAGCATCTTCCTCTTCGTGTTCTTCGGGAACATCTTCGAGGTGATCCCCACCTTCCACATGCCGGCGAACGCCCGTATGGCCAACCCGCTGATCCTGGCGCTCATCGTGTGGGCCACCTTCATCGGCGTCGGGCTGAAGCACCACGGCCTCGGTTACATCAAGGCCTCGCTCTTCCCGCCCGGCGTCCCCGGCCCCCTCTACGCCCTGGTGACGCCGATCGAGTTCCTCTCGACCTTCGTGCTCCGGCCCTTCGGTCTCGCCGTTCGTCTCTTCGCCAACCTGCTCGCCGGTCACATCCTCCTCGTGACCTTCGGCGTGCTGTGCATCGCCGTGTTCCAGCTGTCGGCGATCGTTCTCGTGCTGCCGTTCAGCTTCGGCATGCTGGTGGCACTCACGGGCTTCGAGATCATGGTCTCGTTCCTGCAGGCGTTCGTGTTCGCCCTGCTGGCGGCGGTCTACATCGACTCGTCGCTGCACCCGCACCACTAGATCCCGTCCCAACCACCGTTCTTGCCCTCGGGCAGCAGACAGAAAACGCCCGCAGGTCGCGGGTACTGACACAGGAGACAATCATCCAATGAGCGTCCTCGCTACGGCAACCGAGGTAATCGAGCTGGCCCAGGAGGGCCTCACGGCCGGCGACGAGCAGAACATCTCTGCCGCTTCCGGCGCTGGCCTGGCCTACGGCCTCGCCGCCATCGGCCCCGGCATCGGCATTGGCTACCTGGTCGGTCAGGCCGTCCAGGCCATGGCCCGCCAGCCTGAAGCCGCCGGTCAGGTCCAGACCACCATGTTCTTGGGTATCGCGTTCACCGAGGCGCTCGCCCTCATCGGCTTCGTGGTGTTCATCCTCCTGAAGTTCGCCTGAGGAGCACGACGTGCTGCTCGCACTCCTCGCTGCTGAAGGCGCCGAAGAAGAGACGATCAACCCGATCCTCCCCGAGATCTCGGAGATGTTCTGGGGTGCGATCTTCTTCGCCATTCTCTACATCCTCGTCCGGTGGGTGTTCCTGCCGGCTGCCCAGCGGCCGATGAACGACCGCGAGGCCAAGATCCGAGCTGACCTCGATGCTGCCGACGTGGCGAAGGCGCAAGCCGTCTCCGCATCGGCGGAGGCAGAGGACCAGCTGTCGGGCGTCCGGGCCGAAGCTGCGGCCGTCATCGACGAGGCGCGGTCCGAGGCCGATGCCGAGCGCGAGCGCCTGATCGGTCGGGCCGAGCGTGAAGTGGCCGCCATGCGCGAGATCGCCGAGTCCGATGTGGCTCGTGAGCGCGAAGAGGCCATGGCCTCGGTGCGAAGCCAGGTCTCGGAGCTGGCCGTCGATGCTGCATCCAAGGTGATGAACCGGCGGGTTGACATGGCGTCGGCCCAACCCGTCATCAACCGTTTCCTCGACAACCCGAACTAGGAGTCCCCATGAGCTACCTGTTGCTCGCAGCGGACGAGCCGAACGGCGTCCACCTCCCCGCCGACATCCTCGAGGTGTACTGGGGTACGGCGGCATTCCTCGTTGTCATGTTCCTGTTGGTTCGCTTCGCCGGACCGCCGCTGATGCGGATGTTCAGGAGCCGTACCGAGCGGATCGAGCAGGAGCTGGCTGATGCCGCTGCCGCCCGTGACGAGGCCGAGGCGGCCCTCACCGCCAGCTCGGCCGACCTCCCCGATGTGTCGGTTGAAGAGGCCCGCATTCGCGAGGACGCCGTCGAGACGGCGGCGAAGCTCAAGGCCGACCTGATCGCCAAGGCGCAATCCGATGCGGACGACATCCGCACCCGAGGCACCGCCGAGGTCGAGAACTACCGTCGCCAGGCCATCGCCGATCTGACTGCCGAGATGTCCCGACTCACCAAAGAGTCGGCCGAGGCCGTCGTCGTCGAGAACCTCGATGACTCCACCCACGCCGATCTGATCGATTCCTACATCGACCAGGTCCAGCAGCTGTCATGACTGGAGTGCGCTGATGTCGTCTGATCACATCGATGGATACGCCAAGGCCCTGCTGGCCGTGGCTGAGGCCGAGGGTTCGGTCGAGTCCGTCCGCGGCGAACTCGCCGAGGTCTCCCGGGCGGTGGAAGGCAACGACGAGTTGCGCTCCACCCTGTCGAACAACCTGCTCCCGGCTGCGGTTCGGGGTCAGATCGTCGACGACATCCTGGCCAACAAGACCAGCAACGCCACCCGTGCCCTCGTTGGCATGATCGTGAGCGCCGGTCGTGCGGGGGACATGAGCGCCATCGTCGACTCGTTCGTGGCTCAGGCTGCCGGCGGTTCCGGCCGCCAGGTGGCCACGGTGCGCAGCGCCGTTCCGCTCAGCGACGATCAGGTGTCCCGCCTGTCCGCCGCCCTGTCGAAGCGGGCCGGCACCGACGTCGAGCTCTACACGATCGTCGACCCCACGGTCGTCGGCGGCATCGTCACCACCATGGGTGACACCGTCATCGATGGCTCCGTCCGGAGCCGCCTCAACCAGATGCGCGAGTCGCTCTAGGTGCCTGCGCACCAGCGACCCGCACCCCGTACGTCGTTCCGAGAAGAACCAGCCCGAGAAGAGAGAAGCTGATGGCACTGTCCTTCGATCCGGCCGAGATCGCCGGCGCCCTGCGCAAGAACCTGGATACGTTCGAGGCCGACGTCCAGAGCAAGACGGTTGGTCGAGTCGCCGAGGTCGGCGACGGCATCGCCCGGGTGAGCGGCCTGCCCGACGCCTCGGTGAACGAGATGCTGCGCTTCGAGGACGGCACCATCGGTCTGGCGCTGAACCTCGACGAGGACACGATCGGTGCGGTGATTCTCGGTTCGGTCGACTCGATCGAGGAAGGCCAGTCGGTGGAGGCCACCGGCGAGATCCTCTCGATCCCCGTCGGCGACGGCGTGATCGGCCGTGTGGTGAACATCCTGGGCGAGCCGATCGACGGCAAGGGCCCCCTCACCAACGTCGAGCCCCGACGCATGGAGATCCAGGCGCCGGGCATCACCGGCCGCCAGCCCGTGCACGAGCCGCTCCAGACCGGCATCAAGGCGGTCGACTCGCTCATCCCGATCGGGCGTGGTCAGCGGGAGCTGATCATCGGCGACCGCAAGACCGGCAAGACCACCGTGGCCATCGACACGATCCTCGCCCAGAAGGGCCTGGGCGTGAAGTGCATCTACGTGGCCGTCGGTCAGAAGGGGTCCACCGTCGCTCAGACCGTGGCGCTCCTCGAAGAGGCCGGAGCCATGGAGTACACCGCAGTGGTGACGGCGCCTGCGTCCGATCCGGCACCGTTCAAGTTCCTTGCCCCCTACGCCGGTTGCGCCATGGGTCAGCACTGGATGGAGAACGGCGAGCACGCCCTCGCCATCTACGACGACCTCTCCAAGCAGGCCGAGGCCTACCGCCAGGTGTCGCTGCTGCTGCGCCGCCCGCCTGGCCGCGAGGCCTACCCGGGCGACGTGTTCTACCTCCACAGCCGGCTCCTTGAGCGGGCAGCCAAGCTGTCGGACGCGAACGGCGCCGGCTCGCTCACCGCACTGCCGGTGATCGAGACCAAGGCCGGCGACGTGTCGGCCTACATCCCCACCAACGTGATCTCGATCACCGATGGCCAGATCTACCTCCAGGACGATCTGTTCAAGTCGGGTATCCGCCCGGCCGTCGACGTGGGCATCTCGGTGTCCCGTGTGGGGTCGGCCGCCCAGATCAAGGCCATGAAGAACGCCGTGGGCACGCTCAAGTCGGACCTCCAGCAGTTCCGTGACCTGGCCGCCTTCGCTGCGTTCGGTTCCGACCTCGACGCCGTGTCGCAGGCCCAGCTCGACCGGGGCTACCGCCTCACCGAGCTGCTGAAGCAGGGCATCAACTCGCCGGTTCCGGTCGAGGAGCAGGTCGTGGTGCTCTACGCCGGTACCCGCGGCTACCTCGACGGGGTCGACGTGGCCGATGTCGGCCGGTTCGAGACCGAGTTGCTGGACTGGTTCCACTCCCGCCACGAGGACGTGTTCGAGTCCGTTCGCACCGAGGGCAAGGTTCCCGACGAGGAAGCGCTCGAGGCCGCCATCGGCGCCTTCGCCGACCAGTTCGTCGGCTCTGACTCCTCCACTGACGAGCCTGATGCCGAGGCCCAGGCCGACGCCACGACCAAGATGGTCGATGCCGCCAACACCCTGCCCGAAGAAGACATCAGCCGGGCCGGCGACTGAGGGAGGACTGACCCATGCCAGGTGGCGCAGAGCGCATCCTTCGACGCCGGATCAACACGGTCAAGAACACCAAGAAGATCACTCGCGCGATGGAGCTCATCGCGGCCACCCGCGTGGCGCGGGCACAGCAGCGAGCACGGGCGGCGCGCCCGTACTCCGAGCTGCTCACTGGGGTCATCGAGGATCTGGCCGCCGGCGGCGCAGACGTCGATCATCCCCTGCTGCGCACGGTCGAAAACGTCGAGCGCGTGGCCTTCGTGGTCTGCGCCGGTGACCGCGGCCTCGCTGGCGCCTACAACGCCAACGTGGTGCGAACCGCCGAGCGTGAGATCCAGGCCCTGCGTTCCGAGGGCGGCGACTACAAGCTGATCGCCGTCGGTCGCAAGGTGAACGACTACTTCCGGTTCCGCGGGTACGAGATCGACTCGGTGTTCACCGGGTTCACCGACAACCCCACCTACGAAGATGCCCGCAGCATCGCTCGCCGCGTGCGCGAGCTGTTCGACGACGGCGAGGTCGATCAGGTGGAGCTGAACTACACCGAGTTCATCAGCCTCGGCACGCAACGCCCCGTTGTCCGGCGGTTCCTCCCACTGGAGTCGACAGCCGTGATGGGTGCTGCCGGTGGCGGGGACGGAACCGCCCTGGCCGGGTTTTCGTTCGAGCCGTCTGCCGACGGAGTGCTGGAGGACCTGCTGCCCCGCTACGTCGAAGCTCGGCTCTTCGCCGCCCTGCTCGACGCCGCGGCTTCGGAGCACGCCAACCGCCAGCGGGCCATGAAGGCCGCCACCGACAATGCGGAAGACCTGATCGTGAAGCTGTCCCGAGCCATGAACCGGGCTCGGCAGGAAGCGATCACCACTGAGATCATGGAGATCGTCGGCGGAGCCGAGGCCCTCGGCGATGACGACGAGATCGAGGACAGGGTCCTCGTGCCCGAAGCGTCCTGACGGCCGCCTACCGCAACGTCCGACCCCCGTACGCCCAGAAGTTCCGAGAAGAGAGTCCAGGAGCACCTGAAGATGACAGCCACTGAACCGCAGCTCAAGGACGGCCGGATCGTCGGCATCGCCGGTCCCGTGGTCGACGCCGAGTTCCCCCCTGGAGCGGTCCCCGAGATCAACCAGGCCGTCGAGTTCGACGTCGAGATCGACGGCGAGACCATTCCGATCATGGCCGAGGTGGCCCAGCAGCTCGGCAACAGCCGGGTTCGGGCCGTTGCCATGCGCCCCACCGACGGGCTCAAGCGCGGCCAGACGGTGCGCAACCTCGGGCACGGCCTCCAGGTTCCCGTGGGCGACGTGACCCTCGGCCACATCTGGAACGTGATGGGCCAGTCGCTCGACGTGCCGATGGACGATCTGACCATCGACGAGCGGTGGGACATCCACCGGGCCGCTCCGGCCTTCGACACCCTCGAACCCACCAAGCAGGTGCTCGAAACCGGTGTGAAGGTGATCGACCTCCTCACCCCCTACCTGCAGGGCGGCAAGATCGGCCTGTTCGGCGGTGCCGGCGTTGGGAAGACCGTGCTGATCACCGAGATGATCACCCGCGTGGCCTCGAACCACGGTGGTGTGTCGGTGTTCGCCGGCGTGGGCGAGCGCACCCGTGAGGGCACCGACCTCTTCATCGAGATGGGCGAGACCCTGATGGGCGACGGCGAGACCTCCGTGCTCTCCAAGGCCGCCCTGTGCTTCGGTCAGATGGACGAGCCGCCGGGTGTCCGCCTCCGGGTTGCGCTCTCCGCGCTGACCATGGCCGAGTACTTCCGCGACGTGCAGGGCCAGGACGTGCTGCTGTTCGTCGACAACATCTTCCGCTTCGTGCAGGCCGGTTCCGAGGTGTCGACCCTCCTCGGCCGCATGCCATCGGCGGTGGGCTACCAGCCGACCCTGGCCGACGAGATGGGCATCCTCCAGGAGCGCATCACCTCGACCGGCGGCAAGTCGATCACCTCGCTCCAGGCCGTGTATGTGCCTGCTGACGACTACACCGACCCCGCGCCGTTCACCACCTTCACCCACTTGGACGCCACCACCGAGCTGAGCCGTGACATCGCCGCCCTGGGTATCTACCCGGCGGTGGATCCGCTCGCCTCGACCTCGACCATCCTCGCTCCCGAGGTGGTCGGCAGCCGGCACTACAACGTGGCCCGCCGAGTGCAGGAGATCCTCCAGCGCTACAAGGAGCTGCAGGACATCATCGCCATTCTCGGTCTCGACGAACTCTCCGAGGAAGACCGCATCACGGTCGACCGGGCCCGGAAGGTGCAGCGGTTCCTGTCGCAGCCGATGTTCGTGGCCAAGGTGTTCACCGGCCTCGACGGCGTCTTCACCCCCGTGTCGGAGACGATCGACAGCTTCGAGGCACTCGTCCAGGGCGACCTCGACGACCTGCCCGAGCAGGCCTTCCTCAACGTCGGCGGCGCCGACGACGCCCGCGAGAAGGCCGAGCAGCTGCAGCGCTCGGCTGGCTCGTAATGGGATTCCAGGTCGAGTTCGTCTCGCCGGAAGACACGCTCTACTCCGACCGGGCCAGCCAGGTGGTGGCCCGCACCCGGGGTGGGGGCGAGATCGCATTCCTGACCGGCCACGAGCCCTTCATCGGCTCGCTCCTCACGTGTGAGGTGCGGGTAACCGAGGAGGGGTCCGGGGCGGTGAAGAGCTTCGCCGTCCGTGGCGGGTTCGTGTCGGTCACCGGCACGATGGCGGAGACCAAGATCACCGTGCTCTCCGATGCGGCGGAGCCAGCATCCGAGATCGACCGGGCCCAGGCCCAGGCCGACCTCGATGCCGCGACCGAAGCGCTCAAGGCCAATCCCGACGACTCCTTCGCCCGCGACGACATCAAGTGGGCCGAGGTTCGACTGGCGGCAGTAGGGGAAGCCTGAGCCTCATGTCTGAAACCATCCTGCCGGGTCGGAACCTGGCGCTGGAGTTGGTCCGAACTACTGAAGCAGCAGCGGTGGCGGCCGCCCGATGGGTGGGACGAGGCGACAAGAACACGGCCGACCAGGCCGCAGTCGACGCCATGCGGGCGGTGCTCGCAGGCGTCGAGATGGACGGCGTGGTCGTCATCGGTGAGGGCGAAAAAGACGAAGCGCCGATGCTCTACAACGGGGAGCAGATCGGCAACGGTGAGCCGCCCCGCACCGACATTGCCGTTGATCCGATCGATGGCACCACCCTCACCGCGCTCGGCAAGGGCGGCGCAATCGCCGTGATTGCCGTGGCCGACCGGGGCGCCATGTTCAACCCCGGCTCCGCCGTGTACATGGAGAAGCTGGCGGTCGGTCCCACGGGCGCTGGCATCGTGGACATCCGGCTCCCGGTCGATCGAAACCTCAAGGCACTGGCCAAGGCCAAGGGCGTTGCGGTGTCCGACCTCACCGCGATGGTGCTCGACCGGCCCCGCCACGCCGATCTCATCGCCGAGATCCGCGACTGCGGGGCCAGGATCCGCCTCATCGCCGACGGCGACGTGGCTGGCGCCATCGCCACCGCGTGGCCCGGTTCTGGGGTCGACATCCTGTTCGGCATCGGCGGCACGCCCGAAGGGGTGATCACGGCTGCGGCGCTGAAGGCCATGGGGGGTGACCTCCAGGGTCGGCTGTGGCCCCGCAACGACGAGGAGCGGGCGCTGCTCGTCGAGGAGGGCTTCGATCTCGACAAGATCTTGTCGATGGACGACCTCGTCGAGGGCGACAACTGCTTCTTTGCCGCCACCGGCATCACCACCGGTGACCTGCTCCAGGGCGTCAAGGTAGGAGCCGACTCCATCACCACCCAGTCGTTGGTGATGCGGGCCAAGTCGGGCACCGTGCGCCTCATCGAAGCCCGCCACCGCCACGACAAAGCAATCTGACCTCGGCGTGTTCCTAGGGGTTTGGGCCCCAGGGGGTGCGGCGAGGCGGGGCTCGCCGCCTGGGAGTTCGCCTATGGCGAACGTCCTCCGGTGTTGCGCTCGGCGCGTTCTACGGGTTTGGGCCCCAGGGGGCGGGGTTCAGGAGCTGCACGTCTTGGTGGGCGATGAGGGGGCGGATCTTGCCGGCGAAGGCCATGAACGCCTCGTCGGCGAACAGGCGCGCCCAGAACGCCCGGCGGGCAGCATCGTTTTCGAAGCGCCAGATGTGGATGAGCTGGTGGAGGGCACCGGTGTCGGAGGTGAAGTAGCCGACGAGGTACTCACCGAACCCACCGGCGTCGAGCGCCGGCCAGCCCTCGTCGCGGTAGTGACCGATCAGCTCCGGCATCTTGCCCACGATCACGTCGTAGGTGCGCTTCTCGTAGATCGCCATGGCCGGCGACCCTATTCGGGGATGACCAGACCGTCCAGCCCGTCAGCGGCCGGCGGGTACGACATGTCGAGGCCCTCCAGGGTCTGGATGAGGATCTCGCTCACGACGAGGTTCCGGTACCACTTGCGGTTGGCCGGGATCACGTACCAGGGGGCGTCGTCGGTGCTGGTCTCATTGACCACATCCTCGAAGGCCTCCATGTAGTCGTCCCACTGAGACCGGGGCCCCAGGTCGCCCTCCTCGAACTTCCAATTCTTCTCCGGGATGTCGAGCCGTTCCTGGAGGCGCTCGCGCTGCTCCTCTTTGGAGATGTGAAGGAAGAGCTTGATGATCGTGGTGCCCTCGTCGGCCAACATCTGCTCGAACTCGCGGATGTGGCGGTAGCGCTTCTTCCAACGGGCCTTGGGTACGAGGTCCATCACCCGCACCACGAGCAGTTCCTCGTAGTGGCTGCGGTTGAAGATCACCATCTCACCGTTGCCGGGGACGTGGGGATGTACCCGCCACAGGTAGTCGTGGGCGAGTTCGGCATCGGTCGGCTTCTTGAACGCCGCGACCTTCACCCCGGACGGGTCGACCCCTTCGAACACCCGACGGATGGTGCCGTCCTTGCCGCCCGCGTCCATGGCCTGCAGCACCACCAGTACCCGTTCCTTGCGTTGGGCCCACAGCAGCTCCTGGAGCGCCTCCAGCCTGTCGTTGAGCACAAGCAGGTGGGCGCGGGCCTCCTCCTTGTCGTTCTTGTCCCACCCCGGGGTGGCGTCGGGGTCGAGATCGTCGAGACGAATGTCGTTGCCAGGGCGGATCCGAAACCGGTCGATGTCGAAGGCCATCGCACAACCCTAGGTGCGGGTCGCCTCCACCACGTTGTCTAAGATTCGGCAATAGAACCTCCCGCCGCAACGCCGAACCATTCTCTCGTCGACGCCAAGGTCACGACCTTGCTCTCGGTGCTCATGGGCCTCCACGACCAGATCGCGGCGCTGATGGACCGGTTCGACGCAGGCGATCTCACCGCCCTCGACCCGTCGCCCACGGTCGACGCCGTGTTCGGCGACCTCGTTGCGCAGTTGGTGGACCCGGCGCTCGGGCGCGACGTGGTGGAACGGGCCTGTGCCCGAATCGATCACGATCCCGGGTGGCGCACGCGAGCCGGCACGATCCGCCGGGCGGCGGCTGCGGCGGAGACGGCAATGGAGCGATTCCACGCCAGCGCGATCGCCAGCCGCCGAGGCCAGGCCCACGAGATGGCCTCCGCGGTGGCCCCGTTCCCCTACTACGACAACTACGAGTCGCTCGTTGGCGCCGAGGCCGAGGGGATCACCCCCCTTCGGGGCGACAGGGAGCAACGCCGCGTGGCCTTCTGCGGCGCAGGCCCGTTGCCGCTGTCTGGTGTTCTGTGGCGGCGGCTCACTGGTGACGACGTGGCGATGCTCGAAGTCGATGCTGACGCAGCCCGTCTGGCCAGCGGGGTGGTGTCGCGCCTCGTCGCCGACGGTCTCTGCTCGCCGGTGGGGCTCGACGTCGTCACCGCTGACGCTGCCACCATCGACGCGCGTCTCGTCGATGTGGTGATCGTGGCGAGCCTCGTACCTGCCCAGTCCGTGGCCGCGATCGCCAACCGTCTGGCGGTTGATGGAGGCCAGGTGTTGCTCGCGGTGCGATCCGCCGTCGGTCTCACTGCGCGGTTTGCCTACGAGCGGATCGATCCGGGCGAGATCGAGGCGCTGGGATTCGAGCACCTCGGCACAGTTGCTCCCGCCACCGCCGTGTACGACGGGCCGGTGGCACCAGCCGTGGGGGTCGCCCGCACCGATCCGGCACTGTTGTCGATCGCCCCCGCCGGTGTGCTCAACACAACGGACCTGTTTCGGCCACGGCGCTGATACGGTGCCCTCGGCCCGTAAGGGGCACTTAACGTCATCTGGGCAAGGGGGTCCTGATGTGAGTGTTCAGCCATGGATTGCGCCAGAGGTTCGGTTCACCTCACTTGACCTGAGCGAGGGAACAGAGGTCAGAGGGTTCTGTCTCGACGTCATCTCGGAAGTGTTCGGGCTCGGCTACAACGAGGTATGGCACGCTGACCTCGACCGGCTCACGCAGGAGCATCATCAGTACACCGCCGATGTGGGCGGTGCGTTCCTCGTGACGCGCGACAGCGAGGGCGAGGTCCTCGCCTGTGGGGGCCTGCGGCCGCTCATGACTCGCCCCGACCTGGCCGAACGCTTCGCCGACCGCTACCCCGATCCGGAGGTGATCGGCTCGATCTGGCGGACCTACGTGGCTCCCTGGGCCCGGAGCCGAGGCGTTGGCGCACATCTGGTTGCGCAGCTGGAAGCCGAAGCCAGGCGCCACGGATACCGGGCCACCTACCTCCACACCGACGCCGAGTCGCCAAGATCGATCGCCTTCTGGGAACGGCAGGGGTATGGCCGATTTGCCATCGATCTGGAGTCGCCTGCCACCGTGCACATGGACCGCCCTCTGGCCTGAGCCCGATACCGCTCGGGGCTTCTACGGCCGCTAGCTTGGGGCGTTGTGATTGTCGCCGAGCTTGAGATCTTCCACTCCCGACCAATCGCCCCCACCCGGCGAGTGGCGCTCGGCCTCCGCAACCTCCCCGTCGACCCGGCTCCTGGCGCCGGTGGGGTGCTGCTCGCTGGCATCGTGGCCCACAACGCGCCGCTCGTCGAGCCCGAGCTCCGCGAGGATCTTGTCACTGTGCTCGACACCCTGGCCGCCGGTGGTCGGGTGACGCAACCGGTGGTTCGCCACCGGTTCCAGACCGACCGTGTGGGCCTCACGTTGAGCGCTCAGCGGCTCGTTTCGGTCGACGGCTCTCTCGAGTTCGACTTCGAGGACAGCCTCGGCCGCCCAGTGCAGCTCGCACTCGGGGCGCTCTACGCCGCCGCCTCGCTGCCGGCCACGATCCGGGTCCCGATCTTCGATGCGATCAAGTCCGCCCTGGTATGGGGCCTCGACGTCGACAGCCGCTTCATCTCCTACGTGATGGGCGGTCGCACCGCCGACCTCGTCGATCTTCGGGCCTGGAACGATCCGGTGGCATGGGCGATGGAGATCCTCGAGATCGAAGGCGACCCGGCCGACGGTGCCAACAAGAGGGTGGTGCAGCGGAAGTTCCGGAGCCTGCTGCGTCAAGCCCACCCGGACCACGGCGGCGAAGACGAGGCGGCAGCCTCCCGTATCGCCGAGCTGAGCGAAGCCCGGCGCATCCTCCTGGCCTCGTGACGGCCAGAGGCACAACCAGTGCCGCCGGGCTGATCTTGTTCCACGGTGCTGGGGGTGATCGAGATCACCCGACGTTCCTGGCCCTCGAGGCCGAGCTCGACGTACCGGTGGATCGGATCAACTTCCCGTACCGCCAGAAGGGCCCCGGTCGTCGCCCGCCCGACCGCATGCCGAAGCTGATCGCCGCCGTGAACGAGGCCGTCGAGGCCGCCGCCACGCGGTGGGGTGTCGATCCCGGCGCCATCGTGCTCGGTGGCCGATCGATGGGAGGCCGGGCGGCGTCGATGGCGATCGCCGAGGGCCAGGCCGCGGCTGGCCTGGTGCTGCTGAGCTATCCGCTGCATCCCCCGGGCAAGCCCGAGAAGCTACGGGTCGAGCACCTCGATCAGGTGACGTGCCCCACGCTGCTCATCCAGGGGCGGCGCGACCCGTTCGGCAAACCCGAAGAGTTCGCCGAGCATCTCCCGCTGCTGGCTGGTCCGCTCACTGAGCACTGGATCGACGCCAACCACAGCCCGAGCGGCTACGACGACGAGATCGTCGGCTGGGTGGGCGCCTGGTTGGCCGGGCTCGGGTCGCTGGGGTTGAACGCCTCGAGTTCCTGATTCGCCGTCTCGGGGAAGAACACCAGGATCAGCACCGCAACGAGGAGGGGCGCCGCCATCATCGCCCCGATGGCGGTGCCGAGATCGGTCCACCGATCGGCGATGAGGCCAACGAGCACGAGGCCGGTCACGCTGCCGAGCACACCGATCACATCCATGATGGCGCCCACGCGGGCGCGGGCCCGGGTGGGGAACAGCTCGGTCTGGTACGCCCGCATCGCTGGGAACGCGGCGGAGGTGAGAATCACCCCGAGCGAGGCGAACACCCACAGGCCCGCTCCCGTGAGCTGGTAGGAGGCCACGGTGGTCGCCGTTCCGAGGGCGAGGGCGATTGCGCCCACCCAGCGGCGGCCGAGACGATCGGCCACGATTCCGGCGGCCACCACGGCCACGCCGGCCGGGGTCGACACGATCAGCTGGAACGCCGAGATCCTCGTTGCCGAGTAGCCGAGATCGTCGGCCAGGAACTCGTTGCGGAGCTGGGACGCTGGGGTGAGGAACACCAACGAGCCGAAGGCGGCGAGCCCGATGAGAGTGAGCCAGCGGCGGTTGATGCGGGCCGGTGCCCCCTCGGTGGTGGCAGCCACGAAGCGACGGGTCTCGGGGAGGTAGCGGCTCACCCACCAGATCACCGGTAGGAACAGAGCCGGGGCCACATAGACGATGCGCCATCCCCCCGTGAAGAGATCCGCGGTCGGGAGCACCCAGAGCACCATGCCGGCACCGAGGGCGGCGGCGACAGTGGCGAGGCTCACGCTGAACGCCCGAGCCGACGAGGGAACCTCCTCAGTGGCGGCCAGCACCATCACGGTGAACAAGCCGGTCGTGAGCCCCCGGGCGATGGTCTGGGTGGCGCCCAACGCGAACAGGTTGGGGGAGAGGGCGCCGAGCAGGGTGAACAACACGGCGCCAGTGGCGAACCAGAGCATGAGCGGCCGCCGGCCGATCTTGTCGGCCCGGAGTAACAGCACGAATGACAGCAGCACGCCGATCCGGGTGGCGGCAAGGGTGTTGGCCTGAGCGGAATCGGCCTGGCCGAACTCACGGGCGGCGAAGGTGATCGTTTGGCCGATCACAACACCCAGGTAGCCGCCGACGATGCTCAGCAGGCACACGGCCGACACGAGTTCGGTGGTCTGGCGAGCCACGACCTCTTCGGGCCACCACCACCGCCGCCGGGGGCTCCGATCGGGTGGCGTCTGGGCGGGAGCGTCGACGCTCCCTGCGGGGCCAGGCCCCCGCACTGCCCGACGCATCAGCGGTGCGAACAGTGGCGCCCACAACGGGATCGCAAGCCGGTACCGAGTGGTCTCGGTCACCCGATGGGGGCGATCGAGATCGGAGCCGAGGCGCACGTCGATGGTGCGCTCGTAGGTCCGGAACGGACCGGTCTCGGCCCGCCATCGGTCGGGCCCGTCGGCCGCCTCGGCCACGATGTCGGTGCGCGGCTGGCGCAGCGCCGCGAGACCGTCGTCGTCGAGCGCCAACTCGGAGGTGACAGTGGGCATCAGTCGCGGTCGGGAACCCGCTCTTGCGATCGATCCTGTTGCGCCTCCAGCTGCGCAGTGGCCCGCTTGTTGGCCACCCAGAGGGCGAGGCCCACGATCAGGAGGGGGCCCACCACCAGCAGGATCTCGTCCCAGCCGCCCTGGTGGGCGAGGATCGACGCGATCAACGGGGCCTGCGACATGTTCTCCAGGTTAGGGCTTCACCTGACCCCGGTACGTACCGGTAGCCTGGAGATGTGGACGAAGGCGAGATCAACGACGAGTTCAGCGAGAAGGTGGCCGAGGTGATCAAGATCATCCGGCCTGCCATCCAGGCTGACCAGGGCGACATCTTCCTGCGCGGCACCGATGCCGAGACCGGCCTGGTCTCGGTGGAACTCGTTGGCGCCTGTATCACCTGTCCGGCATCGTCCCAGACCCTCAAGGAGGGCCTGGAGCGGATCCTCAAGCAGCGGGTCGAAGGCGTGACGGCGGTCGAGCACGTCGGCGCCGAGCTTGTCGGCGCCGACGAGGGAACCGCCGTTTCCCTGTAGTGCTCTGAGGCGTTGGTGAGCCCATGGGGCCCACCGACGCTAGGCCTTGAGGTTGTCGCGGATCTCGGTGAGGAGATCGACCTCGCTCGGGCCCGACTCTTCCTCCTCTTCCGCTTTGTTCATGGCCCGGTTGTAGGCCTTGACCAACAGGAAGACGATGAAGCCGATGATGATGAACGACACCACCTCGTTGATGAAGGCGCCGTAGCGGATCGCCGCTTCGACCACCGTTCCGTCTTCGAGGGTCTCGCTGCCGCCGAGGCCGATCTTCAGGTCCGAGAAGTCGGGCTGACCGAAGATCCGGGCCACGATCGGCATGATCATGTCGGCGACCATCGAGTCGACGACCGGCTTGAAGGCCAGAGCCATGATCAGGCCGACTGCGGCCTCGAATACATTGCCCTTGTTGAGGAAGTCACGAAATTCTTGGATCACGGCGGACAGTTCATCACACATGGCCGCTCAGGTCTTTGTTTGTAAGCGGTTCGTCAGATCTCAGGCGTCGGGCCGCGCGGGCCTGACCGTGGCCCACCGGTAGGGTTGAATCGGTGCTGGACGACAACACGGCGTGCTATCGCCACCCAGACCGGGCGGCCGCGGTGGCGTGCCAACGGTGCGAGCGCCCGATCTGCTCGTCGTGCATGACGCAGGCCTCGGTTGGCTTCCACTGCCCCGAATGCACCAAGGCCAACGCTCAGACCGTGATCCGGGGCCGTGACATCCGGTCCCGCACCGACACGCCGATCACGGTGGGCTTGATCATCGCCAACGCCCTGATCTTCCTCGTGCAGGGCGTGGCGTTCGGCGACCCGGCCACCTCCCTGCAGCGGGAGGGTCTGCTGTTCGGGCCAGCCGTTCAGAGCGGCGACTGGTGGCGCATCATCACGTCCGGATTCCTGCACGGCAGCCTCATCCACGTCGGCGCCAACATGTGGGCGCTGTGGATCTTCGGGCCACCGCTGGAGCGGGCACTGGGTCGAGCCCGCTTCGCCCTCGCCTACCTGGCGGGTCTGCTCGGTGGAGCTGCGGCGGTCATGAACTTCAACTTCGATGCGCCGACGCTCGGCGCATCGGGCGCCGTGCTCGGATTGGCCGGGGCCTTGTCGGCTCTGTTGTGGGCCCGAGGCGTGTCGATCATGCAGAGTTCGTTGGGCGGTGTGCTGCTCATCAACCTCGCGTTGCCACTGCTCGTGCCGATCATCTCGTTCTGGGGGCACCTCGGCGGAATCGCCGGAGGATTCGCCGCCGGCTGGCTGCTGGCCTGGCTACCCGAGCGCTACGGACGGTCGTCGAACGAAGCGGTGTCGGCCACGGCTGCTCTGTGTGTGGTGTTGGCCGCGTTGGCGTTGCTCGGACCGAGCCTGCTCGGTATCGGCTGACCGAGCAGCTACGAGCGGGCTTCGAGTTCCTCGGACAGCTCCAGCCATCGCTCCTCGGCCGTTGCCAGTTCGGACTGGCGAGCCGAGAGTTTCTCACCGAGCACCCGGAGCTGCTCATGGTCGGCGCCAGCCGCCGCCAGATCCTCGTTGAGGGCGGCCACCTTCTTCTCCAGCGCCGCCATCGACTTCTCGACCGTGCGCAGCTCGTGGCCGATCGTGCTCGATGATCGCGCTGGTTTGGGTGCGCCACCGCTCGCCGAGGAGGTGGCGCCCACGTTCGTCCGCCCCGCCGCCGCTGCTCGTTTGGCTTCGGCGGCCGCCGACGCCATCTTGCGCCCCGTCGGCCGCACCCGCTGGGCGTCTTCCCATGCGGCGTACCCGCCGGGGAACCGGCCAGCACCGCCCGCGCCGTCGAGCACGATCACGTCATCGACGGTGCGCTCCAGGAAGGCCCGGTCGTGGCTCACCACCACGAGGGTGCCCGGCCAATCCTCCAGGAAGTCTTCCAGTGCTCGCAGCGTGTCGAGATCGAGATCGTTCGTGGGCTCGTCGAGCATGAGCACATTGGGGCGGGCGGCGAGGGTGAGGATCATCTGCAGGCGTCGGCGCTCACCGCCCGACAACTGTCCGATGGGTGCCCACTGGGCGTCGTCGTCAAACCAGAACTGCTCCATGAGGCGCTTGTCCTGCCACGAGATCTCTCGCTTGCCGCCACTGAGCGCCTCCCGGACTCGTTGCCCGGGATCGAGGTCGGCCCCGATCTGATCGTGGTAGCCGAGCCGCACAGTCGAGCCGTAGACCACCGCCCCCTCGCGGGGCTCCACACGGCCGGCGATCACGTCGAGCAGCGTGGATTTACCGGAGCCGTTCAGGCCCACCACACCCAGCCGTTCGAGCCGGCCCAACTTCAGATCGAGACCCCGGAACAACCAGCGGTCGCCGTGACCGTGACCGACGCCTTCCAGCTCGATCACCTTGTCGCCGAGCCGGGGCACGTCGACGTGGAGGTCGAGTTCGCCCTGACGGGCGGCCGCGTCGGGCGTGTGCTCAACCAGTGCGGTGGCCTTGGCGATCCGGGCCTTGGCCTTCGAGGTGCGGGCCGGCGCGCCTCGCCGCAGCCACGCCAGCTCCCGGGTGGCCAGCGAGCGACGGACCTGTTCCGCCTTTGCCTCGCGAGCTTCCCGCTCGGCCCGGCCAGCGAGGTAGGCGTCGTAGCCACCGTCGTGAACGTGGGCGCGACCGCGGTCGAGTTCCACCACCCGGGTCACCACATGATTCAGCAGGTGGCGATCGTGAGAGACCAACAGCAGGCCCCCGCGATACCCCGCGAGATGCTCTTCCAGCCACCGGATGGCACCGATGTCGAGATGGTTCGTCGGCTCGTCGAGCACCATCAGGTCGGCCCCGGCCACCAGCACCGACGCCAGCTGCACCCGTCGGGCCTCACCCCCTGACAGAGCCTCGGTGCGGGCATCCATCTGGGCGCCCATGCCGAGCCGGTCGGCCACGGCCTCGATCTCCCACAACTCGGTGTTGGCCCCGCGTGCCGCATCGAGGGCCTCGGCCACCGTGCCTGGAGGCAACACCGTGCTCTGATTCAGCACCGACACGGTCATGGCGTTGCCTCGTCGGATCACTCCGCCCTCGGGCTCGATCTCACCCGCCATCACCCGCAGGAGCGTCGACTTGCCGGTGCCGTTGATGCCGACCACGCCTACTCGGTCGCCCGTGTTGAGGGTCAGACTCACGTCGCGCAGCAGATCCCGGTCGGGGCGGGTGACCGTGATGTCGGCCATGTCGAGCAGGATCATGATGTGAGGCTAACGACGGCCATACACGGAGATGTGCACGTCGGCCCCCTCGTGGTGCGGCGTTGCCTCCCAGTCGGCGAAGCGATCGAGGAGCGCGAGGCCGACCTCCTCAGCCCAGGCGTCCAGCTCGCCGGTGGGGGTCCATCGGATCTGCCACGGCCGTACCCGCACCCCGCCGCCCCACAGTTGCACGTGGGCCCCGTCCACCACCTGGGCCACCGGGTCGGTGCGGGTGCCGACCACCGTGGCATCGCCGGCACCGTGCGAGCGCAGCCCCAGGTGGGTCTCGGCAGTCGTTCCGAACCCCGCAGTGTCGATCGCCTCGATCACGAGCAACCCATCTGGTGCGAGCACGCGAGCCACCTCGGCGAGTACGGCTTGCTGGCCGGCGGCGGTTGGCACGTTGAACAACGTGTTGAACGCCACCAGCGCCACGTCGACCGGGCCACGCATCGGCAGGGCCCGCATGTCTCCCCCCACGAGGCCGACCCCCAGCCTGCGGTCGGCCGCCCGGGCCAGCATCGCCACCGACGCATCGATGCCGACGACCCTGAGCCCGGCGGCGACCAGCGGCGCGGCCAGCCGACCGGTGCCCACACCCACCTCCAGCACCAGACCGCCAGGGCGGAGCGCGCCGATGAATGCTGCGGTGGCGGGTGCATCGGTCACGCCGTCGTACCAGTCGTCGTACACGTCGGCGAAGGCCTCGCCGTATGCGTCGGCTGCGATCTCGGACCCCCCGACCATCGCCTGAGCATTCCGCCGCCAGCGCTCGACCGCAACGTGGGCCGACCCTCATCTGACGCGCAGGGGCACGACGTGGCCCGACATGCGGGCCCGTAGCCTGGAGACATGGCCCACTACCTCGATCACGCTGCGACCACGCCGGTTCGCCCTGGCGCGGTCGAGGCAATGCTGCCCGTCCTCACCGAGACCTACGGCAACCCGTCAGGCGCCCACCGCATGGCCCGGGCCGCCAACCACCTCCTCGACGACGCTCGCGACACCATGGCGACCGCCCTCGGTGCCGAGCCAGGGCAGATCGTGTTCACCGGCGGCGGCACCGAGGCCGACAGTCTCGCCATCCGCGGCACGCTCGATGCCGCTGGAGGTGTGGCCGTGTGCACGGCCATCGAGCATCACGCCGTGCTCGACCCCATCGAGTACGTCGGCGGTCGGGTGGTGCCCGTGGCACCGAACGGCGTGATCGACCTCAACGCGCTGGCCGACGCCCTCGACGAGAGCGTCACCCTCGTGTCGGTGATGCTGGCCAACAACGAGACCGGTGTGATCCAGCCACTGGACGAGGTGGCCACGGTCGTTCGCGAGCACGCTCCGGCAGCGGTGCTCCACACCGACGCCGTGCAGGCCCTCTGCTGGCTCGACGTGGCCGCCCTCGCGGCCGAGGCCGACCTCGTGTCGGTGAGCGCTCACAAGTTCGGAGGGCCCAAGGGTGTTGGCGCCCTCGTGGTTCGCGACCGAGCTGTGCTGTCGCCCCTACTTCGAGGTGGGGGCCAGGAACGCGATCGGCGGGGTGGCACCCAGAACGTGCCCGGCATCGTGGCGATGGCCACCGCCGCCGCCGAGACGCTGGCCGAACGGCCCACCGCCGTACCACGAGTGTCGGCATTGCGTGATCGGCTTGCCGACGGCATCCGCGATGCGGTGGATGGCGTGACCGAGTCGGGCGTTGCCGACCGCGACCGGCGCCACAAGACGGCCAACCTCTGTCACCTGTGCTTCGCCGGGGTGGAGAGCGAGGCCCTGCTGTTCCTGTTGGAACGCCAGGAGATCATGGCTTCGGCCGCGTCGTCGTGCGCCAGCGGGGCGATGGATCCGAGCCACGTGCTGGCGGCGATGGGCGTCGATCGGCGCCTCGCCGCGGGGTCGCTCCGGCTCTCGCTCGGGTACTCGACCACCGATGCCGACGTTGACGCCGCACTCGCCGCGGTGCCCGCGGCCGTAGGCCAGATACGGGCGGCCGGCTGATGGCTCGGGTGATGGTTGGCATGTCGGGCGGCGTCGACTCGTCGGTGGCCGCATCTCTGCTGGTCGACGCCGGGCACGATGTGGTGGGTGTGACCCTCAAGCTGTGGGGCGGCGAGAGCGACTCAGGGTGCTGTTCGGTGTCCGATGTGGACGACGCCCGGCGGGTGGCTCGCCGCCTCGGTATCGAGCACTATGTGTTCAACTTCGGTGAAGACTTCGACCGCTTCGTGGTGGATCCCTACGTGGCCGACCACGAGGCGGGCCGCACGCCGAACCCCTGTGTGGAGTGCAACCGCCACATCAAGTTCGACAAGCTGATCCGGCGGGCCGATGCGCTCGGCTTCGCCACGATCGCCACCGGCCACCACGCCCGAGTGGTCGACGACGCTGGCGTGCGCCGCATCGCCCGCGGCGCCGATCATGCCAAGGACCAGTCCTACGTGCTCCACATGCTCGGCCAGAGCCAGTTGGCTCGGCTCCTGCTTCCCGTTGGCGACATGACCAAGGACGACGTGAGGGCCCGCGCCGCCGACCTCGACCTGATCACGGCCACCAAGCCCGACAGCCAGGACGTGTGCTTCATCCACTCCGAGGGAGGTCGGGCGGCGTTCCTCGGCGATCGGATCCCGCTGCGACCAGCCCGTCTCGTGGATGGCGATGGCGCCGAGGTGGGCTCGGTCACCTCTGTCGAACTCGTCACGATCGGACAACGTCGGGGCCTGAACCTCGGCGGTGATGGTGGCCGCCGCTACGTGGTGGACATTGACCGGCGAGCTGGAGTCGTCACCGTGGGCCCCAGGGAAGATCTGCTCGTCGAGCACCAGCCGCTCCACGACGTGGCCTGGTCGCACCAGCCGGTCGACGGCGCGCTCACCTTCCAGTGCTCCGCCCACGGCACCCCCCGAGGTGGCACGGTCACCGCTGATGCTGAGACGGGCGTTGGGCTCATTGCCTGGGACGAACCGCAGCCCCGGGTGGCGGAGGGCCAGTCGATCGCCTTCTACACGGGTGATCGGGTGGTCGGTGGCGCCACCGCCGCCCACCGGTGACCTCCGCGCCCATCACCACCGACGCCGTCGCTGCTGCTGATGCCCTCCGCCGTGGTGGCCTCGTTGCGTTCCCCACCGAGACTGTCTACGGCCTCGGAGCCGACGCATCCTCCGACGCCGCAGTGGCCCGCATTTTCGCCGCCAAGGGTCGGCCCCTCGGGCACCCGCTGATCGTTCACCTGGCCGACGCTGCCGCCATGCCCGCCTGGGTGGCGCCAACGATCGGAGCGAACACCCGTCGACGGCTCGAGGTGTTGGCGGCGACCTTCTGGCCCGGGCCGCTCACGATCGTGGTGCCCCGCTCCGATCACGTGGCGGCCGCCGCGGTGGGGGGACGGCCCACGGTGGGCCTTCGCGTTCCCGATCACCCGATGGCGCTCGACCTCCTTACGGCGTTCGGCGGGGGAGTGGCGGCACCATCAGCCAACCGGTTCGGCGCCGTCAGCCCCACCACGGCCGAGCACGTGCGGCGTGATCTCGGGTCTGAGGTCGACGTGATCCTCGATGGTGGGCCCACTGGAGTCGGCGTCGAGTCGACGATCATCGAACTGGTCGACGAGCCGACGCTGCTGCGCCCGGGTGGTGTGACCCGCGACGAACTGGCCTCGGCCCTCGGCGAACCGGTGCATGACGGGCAGGCCGGCCCGTCACGGGCCCCCGGCATGCTCGCCTCCCACTACGCCCCGAACGCCGGTGTCGAGCTCGTCACGGCCGCCGACCTCGACAACCGGCTGGCGGATCTCGACGCCGCAACAGCGGTGATCGCTCCATTCGCCGTCGAGCATCGCCCGTCCTGGACGCTCCCGGCCCACGCCGACGGGTACGCCCGCCATCTCTACGCCACCCTCCGGGCCGTCGACGACGCCGGGGCAACCGCAGTGCTGATCGTCGCCCCCGAGGAGGGGCGCCTGCTCGACGCCGTGCTCGATCGGCTGGCCAAGGCGGCCGGCCCCCGGCCTGGCCGCAAGGCGGGCCAGGCGAGCCCAACGAACCAGGCGGGGCAGACGAACTAGGCGGGGCAGACGAACCAGGCGAGCCCAACGAACCAGGCGGGGCAGACGAACTAGGCGGCGCCGATCGTGATGGCCCGCACCCGAGCCTCGGTCAAGACGGCGCCGGGCAGCGTTGGGCTGAACATGAGATTGGCGCTCTCGGTGGCGTCGAGCCGCCCCCGGCGCCTGAGCGCAAACGGCGTGGGCCCATCCAGCACCACTTCGAGCGCGAGCCCGCTGGCGCCCCCAGTGAGATCCACGGCTCGGCCCTCGCTTCCGCTCTGGGCCGGCCCGAGGCTCGACACCGTCGAGCGGCGCATGAGGATCGACTCGGCCACCAGCAGGTGGTCGTGGAGCACGAACCCGGCCGGCACGAACACCAGCCAGCGGCGAGAGAGCTGGTGCAGCACCCGCCACCCGAGCCAGACCGCCGCCACCCCGATCACCGCAGCGATGGCGGCCGAGACCCACCGTTCGGTGGCCGCCAGCCAGACCGGCAGCCCCACGCCCGCCACCACCAGCGCCCAGGCGATCTGCACCGGGCCCAGCAGCACGTAGGCCGGGGGTCGGAGCGCCATCCGCCGCTCCGACCCGTAGGCGGAGCCGTTGATCATGCGATCACCAACGCTCGGCAGCAGCGACACCACCGTCACGAGCACGCCATAGGCGGCGGCTGCCGCCCCGGCCCCGCCGCCGATCACCAACGCGGCGACAATCGTGGCCGGGGCAAGGATCCGGATCGTGGTGAGGGGGACTGGCCCCGGCACGAGCGTGGCCAGCAATCCCAGGAACCAGAGCACCCAGAGGGCGCCTTCGGCCACGAGCGGCTGGGCCACGGTGTCGAGGTCATTGCCGACGGTTGCTCCGAAGACGATCGGCAGGGCGACCCACAACCCTCGCAGCGGCCACAGCCCCGCCCGTTCCAGCAGTGATCCCACAGACATCGACGTTCAGTGTGCCTGGGCATCGCTAGCCTCAGGCCATGTCCGACGTGGAGATACCGCAGGATGTGCAAGCCCGGGCCACCGAGCTCAACGCCCTCATTGCGTATCACAACGAGCGCTACCACTCCGACGATGCGCCTGAGATCCCCGACGCTGATTTCGATGCGCTCACTCGTGAACTACGGGCGATCGAGGCCGACTTCCCGGCCCTGGTGGCCGACGGCTCCGCAACGCAGGCTGTCGGCGGAGCGCCATCGGCCACGTTCGCCCCCGTCACCCACGAGCGCCCGATGATGAGCCTCGACAACGCGTTCGATCGGGGCGAGCTCGACGCCTGGGCGGAGCGGGTGGCCAAGGGGCTCGATCTCGGCGATGCCGCCGCCCCCGTCGGCTACATGTGCGAACTCAAGATCGACGGGGTCGCGTGCTCGATTCGCTACGAGCAGGGCCACATGGTGCTGGCCGCCACCCGCGGCAACGGCCGCGTCGGTGAGGACATCACCGAGAACGTGCGCGGGATCGACGTGATCCCCAACAGTCTCACCGGTTCGGCTGGCAGCCTTCCCGCCGTGGTGGAGGTGCGCGGTGAGATCTATCTTCCGGTGGCCACCTTCGATGCGCTCAACGAGGCGCAGGAGGCGGCCGGGTTGCCCCGCTACGCCAACCCTCGCAACACCGCCGCCGGCAGCCTCCGCCAGAAGGATCCTTCGGTCACCGCATCCCGTGGCCTCGCGTTCTGGTCGTACCAGCTCGGTGTGGTGGAAGGCGGCCCCGGGTTCGAGGGGCACAGTGATGCCCTCGACTGGATGGCCTCGGTTGGCCTCCCTGTGAATCCCGAGCGCCGCAAGGCCACCACGATCGCCGAGGTGGCCGACTTCGCCGAGCACTGGCTCACCCACCGTCACGATCTCGCCTACGAGATCGATGGTGCGGTGGTGAAGGTCGATCGGCTTGCCCGGCAACGGGCCCTCGGCGCCACCGCCAAGGCTCCCCGATGGGCCATTGCCTACAAGTTCCCGCCGGAGGAACGCACCACCAAACTGCGGGAGATCCAGGTCTCGATCGGGCGTACCGGCAAGGCCACCCCGTTCGCCGTGCTCGAACCGGTTTTCGTCGGTGGGTCAACGGTGCAGATGGCCACCCTCCACAATGAGGATCAGGTGGCGCTCAAAGACGTTCGCCCTGGCGACACGGTGATCGTGCGCAAGGCGGGCGACGTGATCCCAGAGGTGCTCGGCCCGGTGCTGTCCGATCGTCGCCGGGGGCTGCGCAAGTGGGTGTTCCCTTCCGCCTGCCCAACGTGTGGCCACGCGCTGGTGCGCCCCGAAGGGGAGGCGCACATCTTCTGCGTCAACCCCACCTGCCCGGCCCAGCGTCAGACGAGGATCGAGCACTTCGCCTCCCGGGGCGGGATGGACATCGAGGGGTTCGGCGAGAGTCGGGTGGCGCTGTTCCTCGCCCAGGAGCTGATCGCCGACGTGGGCGACATCTATTCGATCGACTGGGAGCGGGTGGCCCAACTCGAGGGGTTCGGTTCCACGTCGATCGAGAACCTCCAGCGAGCGATCGACGTCTCCAAGGAGCGGCCGCTGGCCAACCTGCTCGTCGGCCTCGGGATCCGACATCTCGGACCGGCCGGGGCCGAGCTGTTGTCGTCGTCGTTCGCCGACATCGATGCACTGGCCGAGGCCACCGAGGAGCAGATGGCGGCGATCGACGGCGTTGGTCCCACGATCGCCCGCAGCGTGGAGCAGTACTTCTCCTCGCCCGAGGCGGCGGAGCTGATCGAGAAGTTCCGTACCGCTGGAGTGAACCTCACAGGTACGCCACCCTCGGACATACCAGCAGTGCTGGAGGGCATGTCGGTGGTGGTCACCGGCACCCTCGATGGGTTCAGCCGTGACGAAGCCGCCGACGCGATCAAGAGCCGCGGCGGCAAGAGTCCGGGCTCGGTGTCGAAGAAGACCACGGCAGTGGTGGTCGGCGCTGAACCGGGAGCGTCGAAGTTGTCGAAGGCCGAGGAACTCGGCGTTCCCGTCCTCGACGAAGCCGGCTTCGTGGCGCTCCTGGAGTCGGGTGTGGTGCCGGGTCAGGAACCCGACGCCGATGCCGAGCCGTAGCGGGCGATGAACCCGGTGATCAGCTCCTCCACCTCGGCGTCGGTCACGTCCTCTCCGAGCAGGAGGTGGCGCAGCAGGAGGGGGCCGGCGAGGTGATCAGCCAGGTGTCGGGCTGATCCGGCTCTGAGATCACCGCGCTCGATCGCGGCGTCAACCGTGTCGACGATCGGAGCCATGAGGCCAGCGACGAACCGCCTGCTCATGTCGCCCCACTCCTCGGTGGCGCAGTGCGTGCGGGCGGCGTCGTAGAAGCCCCGCACAGGGCGGTTGCGGAAGCGGAACACGAGCGAGTCGACGGCCACCCGAAGATCGTGTTCCAGCTCGCCGGTGTAGGAGCCGATGTCGTGGCGGGCGATCGCTGGCACCAGCAACTGGGCGACAAGATGCCCGGGGGTAGGCCAGTGGCGATACACCGTGGTGCGGGCCACGCCGGTTTCTCGGTGGATGCGGACCGGGGTGAGTGCCGTCGGCCCCTCGGTGACGAGCAGGTTCATCGAGGCGAGTAGCACCTCGCGGGCCGTCTCCTCGGTGGGGCCGGCGGGCCGGCCGCCCCTGCGGGGCTCATCGGTGGTGTCGGGGGCGATGGATCCAGCGTACCGGGATCAATCCAATACAAAGTGTTGTGCTTTGACTCTCGGCCATCGTAGGATCAATCCGAAACATGATGTAGTGCTTTTCCGTACACCGTGGAGGAACCCGATGACCGACACCCACACCGCTGCGGTCCAACCCGGACCGGGCCCCAGCGTCCACACCACCCGGGTGCTGCCGTGGCCGATCCTGGCCCCTGCGGTGCCGCTGATCGCCATCTACACGATGCTGTCGTACCTGGCGTTCGGCAATCAATCGTTCTTCTACGACAGCATGGACATCCCGACGCCGGCCAACGAGTTCCTGCTGTGGAGCTGGGGTGGCAAGAACACCGCGGTGCTCCTGGGGCTCGTGATCGCCACGCTCACCCGCTTCCGGTTCGCCATGCTGGCATCGATCGCCATGCTCGTGCTGATGCAGATGGGTGACGTGAATGCCGGCGCCCAGAGTGGCACGAACGTGTTCGTGACCTGGATCGCCTTCGGCATCACCATGGTTCAACTCGCCCTGATCACCCTGGACTGGCGCCGTAACGGGTGATCAGTGCCGCTGGCCCGCCTGTTGCGAGGGGCGGCGGGCCCGACCTAGAGGGCGTCGAAGGTGAATTCGGTGTTGAGGGTGCAGGTGCCGGGGCCGTCCTCGAGGCGGTAGATGCAGGCCTGCACGAGGTTGTCGGTGGCCCGGATCACGCGGCCGTCGGGGCAGTTGGGCTCGGGTCCGAACGTGTACTGATCGAGTGACCGGCTCGCCGTGACCACACCGGTGGGGTTGCCCTCCGGATCGAGGTTCACGTTCATCTCCTCGGGAGCGATCGCGATCCCGTTGATGGTGAGCGTTGCCCCGAACCCTGGGGCCAGATCCACGCCGACCGGCTCGCGGCACGCGGTGCCCTCGCCCGATCGGGGGAGGAAGCCCTCGATCGGACCCGTGACCACAACCGTGTCGGCCGTCGGCACACCACCGTTGGCGGCGTTGTTCACGTTGCCGACGACAGACGGACCATCGGGAAGCCGTTCTCCCTGGTAGGCGATGGCAAAGGTCATCGCGATGCCAGCAAGTACCAGCAGCGAGATGGTGATGAACCGTTGGCGGGTCCGGGTGACCATCCGGTCATTGTGTCAGCCAGGGGTTCTCGACCGTACATCAGCCCACTAGGCTGCGGGCACGTCTCGGCGGGAGACGTATCCATCTTCGATTTCCTCCCGCCTGATGACTGACCTTCCCGCCGCGCATCGAGATCAGACGACACCCGACCCAGCGCTCGGACGCGTCCTGGGGCAGCGCTACCGCCTGCTTGCCCCGCTGGGCGCCGGCGCGTCGGCCAAGGTGTACCTGGCTCACGACCAGTCGCTCGGCCGCCGGGTGGCGGTCAAGTGCCTCCGGCCGGGCCTGACCGACGACGCCCGCTTCCGCCGCCGGTTCAAGGCCGAGGCCATGGCTGCGGCCCGCCTCACCCACCCCAACCTGCTCGCCGTCTACGACTGGGGTGCCGAACCGACCCCCTACCTCGTGACCGAGGTGCTCCTCGGGGGCACCTTGCTCGGTGTGATGCGCCGTCAGCGCCTGTCGCCGTCGCAGGGGCTACTCGTGGCACTGCAGGTGGCGAAGGGGCTTCGCTACGCCCACGGCCTCAGCACCGTCCACCGCGACATCAAGCCGGCCAACCTGCTGTTCGGCGAGGACGGCCGGCTGCGCATCGCCGACTTCGGCATCGCCCGGGCCGTCGCCGAGGCCGCCTGGACCGAGCCGGACGGCGTGCTGGTCGGCACTGCCCGGTACGCCGCACCTGAGCAGGCCCTTGGCGACTCGATCGACGGTCGGGCCGATGTGTACTCGCTCGCGCTCACCGTGATCGAGGCCACCACGGGCCGCGTGCCACTGCTGCGGGACAACGCGCTCGGCACGATGATGTTGCGTCAGGATCGCGACGTGCCGCGGCCCGACGAACTCGGGCCCCTCGGCGATGTGTTGGCCATGGCGGGGCGAGCCAACCCGGCCGGCCGCCCCGACGCTGGTGACCTGGGCGAGATGCTGATTGCCGTCGCCCGGCAGCTCCCGCGTCCAGAGTCGCTTGCATTGGCTGGCCCGGGCCCTGATGTTCTCGACCTTCGGCCCGGGTCTGATGGCGCCCTGAACAACGATGGCGTCGACCAGTCCGCCCCGCCCCGCCGAGCCGAGGCGAAGACGACCCGCCCCCGACGGCAGCGCCGTCGCTTCCTTCCCGACGCCGACCGCGAGGGCGATCGGGCCGCCGAAGCTGAGGCTGAGGCTGCGGCAGAGTCGCCCCTGGCGCCCGAGGCCCCTGAGCCGATCGATTCCGGCCCCGCGGAGATCGTCGATGCTGCCGACCGTGGCGATGTTGCCGACCGTGTCGATGGCGTCGATGTCGATGTCGATGCCGACAGGCCGGCCCCCGATGCTGGCGTTGACAACGATGACGATCTGGACGCCGAGGATCGGGTTGCAGCGGCGGGTCCGCCGCCGGCGGATCCCGGCGTTGGTGCCAATGCCGATCGAGCCGCCACGACGTTCGTCGACGACGAGGATCAGGCACACGAGGTCGAGCCCGAGCCGGCATCGAGCTTCCTCGGTGCGGGGCCGGCCGAGGCCGCCTGGATCTGGGCCGACGACCCCACCGACCCGAACCTCAGGCTGAAGCCGCCGTCGGTTTTCGATCTCGACGAGGACCTGGAGCCCGCGCCCGAACTCGATCTCGATCTCGACTCTGATGTCGTTGACCTCGATGGCCCGGTCGATCACCCTGAGATGGCGATCGAGGAAGCTCTCATCCTCGACCCCGACCACGGTCTCATCCTCGACGATGACATCGGCATCGTCGACGAACCGGTTGACGGCTCGATCGACGAACCGGTCGAGGTCGGGATCGATGGCACGGCTGATGTCGCTGATGTCGATGTCGATGTCGATGCCGGCCACCCGGCGGAGGTGGCGAGCGATGCCGATGTCGATGTCGATGCCGATGCCGATGTGACTGTTGGTGGCGAGGTCGACCGCGGTCGCGCCCCGTTCGCCCTCGATCTGGGCCCGTCGGTGTTCGATCTCGCTCCCAACGAGGGCCCCCGACCAGGGGCGGCCGACGAGGCGACGTTGCTGCCGTCATCGGAGGTGTACGCCTTCGACGATGAATGGGGCCCATCACCATCCACGGATCGGAACCCCACGCGGGCATTGCGCCGCCGGCCAGCACCTCAACGCGAGCAGCTGTCGTGGGAGGCGCCGTTGGCGCCGACGGTGCTGCCGCCGCCGGCCATGTCAGTGACCGACGCTGAGCCTGAGATGCTGCAGCAGCCACTGCCAGCGCCGCATCATGGCGGGCCGACCCAACCGGGCCTTCACGACTCCGGACCACAACCGATGGCCCCCGCCGGTGCCCCCGCACCGATGGCGCACCGCCCGGCCATCGCCTACGACGAGCAGGAGCGTCGCTCGCGGTCACGGGTCAACGTGCCGCTGTTGATTCTCGTGGCGCTCGGCGTGATTGCGCTCCTGCTCGTTGGCGTTGCGTTGCTCGACCGCGACGACCCGACCACCGATGCCGGGGCCGACACCAACGCCGTGGCCGGGCTCACCGTGCCCCAGCTGATCGGCGAGACGAGAGAGACGGCGGCTGCTGCGGCCGACACCAACGGCTGGAACCTCGATGTGTCCGAGCAGCGGCGAGACGGCGCCGAACCCGGCATCGTGATCGCTCAGGATCCGATCGAGGGCGTGGCGTTGGAGCGAGGGGAGACGCTCTCGATAACGATCGCCACGGGCCCGGAGCTACGGGCGGTGCCCCTGCTCACCGGCCTGACCGTCGACGAAGCCGAGATCGCTCTCGACGAGGTGGGCCTCCGGCTGGGGACGGTCACCTCCCAGCCCCACGAATCGGTTCCCAACGGCGTCGTGCTCGGCCCCGTCGACGGCGATGTCGACCTGCGGGTGGAGCCCGGCTCGGCGGTGGATCTCGTGGTGAGCCTCGGCCCCACCGAGATTGCGCTGCCGTCGTTCGTCGGCCTCAGCCAGGCCGAGGCCATGACGCAGGCCGATCAGCTCGGTCTACGAGTACGCCAGACCGACAGGTTCAACGACACCTACCAGGAGGGGTTCGTCGTCGACCACGAACCCCCGACCGGGGCACTGGTTGGGCCCGGGGAGGAGATCACGATCGTGTTGTCGCTCGGGCCTCGCATGGTGGAGGTGCCCGACGTGGTCGGTGACACCGTGGAGTCGGCAACGGCGCGGCTGAGCGACGCCGGCCTGGTGGTTGCCGGCACGATCGGTTCGATCGATGCCCCCGTTCGGGCGAGCAATCCGGGCGCTGGCACCTCCGTGCGGCCTGGCGCGGAGATCGTGCTGGAAACCGAGAGCTGACCGCTACTCGTCGTCAGCGGTGAAGGCCCGGAGCTCGGTGTAGATCTGCTCCGCCAGCGGATTGGGCTCCGGGGGCGCGGCCTGGAGGGCGAGCAGCTTCGATGCGTCGCCGTCCATGAAGATCTTCCCGGCCAGGAAGGCCTGCATCATGCCCTGGGGGTCGCGGTCGATGAAGGCCAGGCGAGCGGTGGCGTAGTCGAGCGTGATGGTGAGCTCGGGGTCGTCGAGATGGCCTTCCTCGATGGCGATCTGGCCGGCTGTTGAGTCGATGTGGCCGTGCAGATCACCGTCGCGGTGGCCGATGTCGGTCACCACCACGTTCAGCCGAACCGGTGCCGGGGGCTCCGGCATCTCGCTGGCGTAGCGAGCCCGGAGGTCACGAGCCGCTGCGATCCAGTCGTCGGAGAGGAAGAGATGCTTGGTCACGAGCTGTCACGGTAGCTCCGCAACACCGGTTCCGGTGGGGTCGGAATCCCCGGTGGGGTGCCCGCGCGCGTCAGTAGAGTTGACGGGTGGCACCCCTCAATCGTGACGACGTAGCCAAGGTGGCCCAGCTCGCGTTGCTGAACCTCGACGACGACGAGATCGACCGCTTCACCGGTCAGCTCGCCGCCGTGCTCGATCGAGCAGCCGAACTCGAGGCATTCGACATCGCCGATGTGCCCCGTACCGCCCACCCCTACCCGTTGGTGAACGTGTTCCGGGCCGACGTTGCGGAGGAGTCCGACGACGTCCGAGCCGAGGCACTCGCCGCCGCCCCCGAAGCCGAAGACGGCCAGTACCGGGTGCCGCCCGCACTCGGGGAGGAGCCATGAGCCAGACCGAGGGGCTCGGCCCCGTGCACGACATTGCCGCCGCGGTGCGAGCGGGAGAGCGCTCCGCAGTGGAGGTGCTCGACGAGCACCTGGCCCGGATCGACGCACGCGAGTCGGAGCTGCACACCTTCAACCATGTGATGGCCGACGAGGCCCGAGCCGCTGCCTCAGCCTTGGACGAGGCGGTGGCCGCTGGTGCCGATGTGGGCCCGCTGGCCGGCGTGCCGGTCGCCCTGAAGGACAACATGTGCACCCGGGGCACGGCCACCACATGCTCGTCGAAGATCCTGGACGGCTGGGTACCCCCCTACAACGCAACCGTGGTGGAACGTCTCGCCGCCGCTGGCGCCGTGATCGTGGGCAAGACGAACCTGGACGAGTTCGCCATGGGTTCCTCGACCGAGAACTCTGCCTTCGGCCCCACCCGCAATCCCCACGACCCGAGCCGGGTTCCCGGCGGGTCCTCCGGTGGATCGGCGGCCGCCGTCGCGGCCGAGTTCGCCCCGCTCAGTTTTGGTTCCGACACCGGTGGCTCCATCCGTCAGCCCGCCGCGCTGTGCGGTGTGGTGGGGGTCAAGCCCACCTACGGAGCCGTGAGTCGATACGGGCTCATCGCCTTCGCCAGCTCGCTCGACCAGATCGGGCCGTTCAGCCACTCGGTGGCCGATGCGGCCCTCGCGCTGTCGGTCGTGGGCGGCCCCGATCCTCGCGACTCCACATCGATCCCCGAGCCTCTGCCGGATCTGATCGGCTCATTGGGCGAGGGCGTGGAGGGGCTGCGGATCGGGCTGATCGATGAGCTGTCGGGCGGTGCCCTCGACGGCTTCGAGCCAGCGGTGCTAGATCGCACCACGGCGGCAGCCGATGCGCTGACGGCGGCCGGGGCCAAGGTCGACACCGTGTCGATCCCCTCCACTGTCGCCGGTCTGTCGGCCTACTACATGATCGCCCCGGCCGAGGCGTCGTCGAACCTGGCCCGTTACGACGGTGTGCGCTACGGCCTTCGCCACGACGGACCAAACACGGCGTCGATGATGGCCGCCTCTCGTACGGCCGGTTTCGGCGACGAGGTGAAGCGCCGCATCATGCTCGGTACCTATGCCCTGTCGGCCGGCTACTGGGACGCGTTCTACGGCCGGGCCCAGCGGGTTCGCACGGTGATGATCCGCGAGTTCGATGCCGCCTACGCCGACTTCGATGCGTTGATCTCGCCGACGTCGCCGTGTGTGGCGTTCCCGCTCGGCGCAAAGGCCGACCCGATGACGATGTACCTGAACGACGTGTGCACGATCCCGTCGAACCTCACCGGTCAGCCGGCGATCTCGGTTCCCTACGGCGCCGACGATGCCGGGCTGCCCATCGGGGTGCAGGTGCTGGCTCCGCTGCGGGGCGAGGCCACGATGTTCCGGGTGGCCCAGGCCCTGGAGAATGCCCGCCGGTCGGAGGAGGAGGCCTGATGAGCACCACCGATGCCCCCGTGACCACCACCGAGCCGTCGGTTCTGCCCGATGGGTGGGAGCTGGTGGTCGGCCTCGAGGTCCACGCCGAGCTGGCCACCGAGACCAAGATGTTCTCCCCGGCTCGTAACACCTTCGGTGGCGAGCCCAACACGAACGTGCATCCCGTATGCCTCGGCCTGCCGGGCACGCTGCCTGTGGTGAACGCCAAGGCGGTGGAGCTGAGTATCCGTATCGGCCTCGCCCTGAACTGCACTGTGCAGCGGTGCGTGTGGGCTCGGAAGAACTACTTCTATCCGGACATGCCGAAGGACTACCAGATCAGCCAGTACGAAGAGGCGTTGAACGTCGATGGCTGGTTGGCGCTGGCGTCGGGGTCGACGATCCGTATCGAGCGGGCCCACATGGAAGAGGACACCGGCAAGTCCACCCACATGGGCGCCTCGGGTCGCATCCACGATGCGGGGTACTCGCTCGTTGACTACAACCGGGCCGGCGTGCCGCTCATCGAGATCGTGTCGAAGCCCGACCTTCGCGGCCCCGAACAAGCCAAGGAGTACGTGGAAGAGCTGCGTGCGATCCTCGTCGCCATCGGGGCCAGCGACGGGAAGATGGAGGAAGGCTCGCTGCGAGTCGACGCCAACGTGTCGGTGCGGCCGACCGGGGCCGACGAGCTGCGCACCCGATGCGAGATCAAGAACGTGAACTCGCTGCGGTCGCTCGGCCGGGCCATCACCTACGAGGCCCGACGCCACGTGGAGCTGTACGGGGCGGGCGAGCGCCCGATCCAGGAGACCCGCCACTGGGACGAGGAGGGCGGCCGTACCCGTTCGGGGCGGTCGAAGGAAGAGGCGGAGGACTACCGCTACTTCCCCGATCCCGACCTGGTTGACATAGACCCATCGCCCGGGTGGATCGAGGAGATCCGGGCCTCACTGCCGGCGCTGCCCCAGGCCCGGCGGGCCGCCCTCATCGAGGTGGGCGCAGGCGCCGAGGCCGCAGCGATTGCTGTCGAGCGTCAGCTCGACGGGCTGGCGGTGGCCGCCATCGAGGCGGGGGCCGACGCCGAGCGCGTGCTCACCCACGTGGCGAACAACCTGGCCGTCGACGGGGCCGAGAGCCTCGACGCTGGTCAGTTCGCCGATCTGGTGCGAATGGAGATGTCGGGGGCGTTGACAGCCACGCAGGCCAAGCAGGTCTTGGCCGACATGGTGGAGAGCGGTCGCGACCCGGCCACCATCGCCGCCGATCGTGGTTTCGAAGCGATGGACTCCTCGGAGCTGGAAACGATGCTCGACGAGATCATTGCGGCCAACGCCGATGAGTGGTCTCGGTTCTGCGAGGGTGAGAACAAGCTCCAGGGCTTCTTCACCGGCCAGATCATGAAGGCCACCAAAGGCCAAGCCGACGGCAAGGTCATCGCCCAGCTCTTGGCGGCCAAGAAGAACGCGTAGCCAGCCGTTGATCGCCAGTGTCACCGGACGTGCAACGTTCGCCGTGGATGTCTGGAGCGACGAGTTCCCCGACTAGATCGGCGATGAGATCAGCCCGGGCGGTGGGCCGGCACCTTGTGCGGAGCAGTCGGCAGACGCCGCCGGCGGCCGCGTTTAGCGTGTGTGCACCTGACGTGGTCATCGAGCGAGGGAGTGTCGACATGGCAGGACGCACGAAGTGGATTGCGGTGACGGTTGTCGGAACCATCGTCGCCCTGTTGTTCGGGGCGAACGGGCCCCTGGGCGGCTTCTGGGGAGAGTCGGTGCTCAGCGACCCGGAGCCGGAGGGCGCGGCGCTGGCCGGGCTCATCGGGGCCGGGCTGGTGGAGTCGGTGGCGTTCGGGGTCGGTCTGGCCTGGATCGCGTTCGGCTGGCCGATGATGCAACGCGTCGGCGGCGCACTCGCCACATGGACGTTCGTCGCCGTGGCGTGGGGCCTCGTGAGCTGGGCCCCTCACACGTCCCTTCACGTCACCAACGGATCAACCGACTGGGGTCGGCTCGCCGTCATCGAGTGGGGCTTTCACGTCACGCTCGTGATCGGGGCCATGATCGTGGCCACCTTCGTGTGGCAAACCCTGCAACGAGCCGGCGAACGACCGGCCGTCGCCACGGTCTGACAGGCGTTTCGAGCCGCGACGAGCCGTCGCCGCCCGGCGTACAGCGGCGCGATCAGCGGGCGGCGTCGAGCTCGTCGAACACAGTGACCCCGTCGGAGAGGGCGCCGATGATGTGGCCCTCTCCGACGAACACCATGAGTTCCGCGTCGCCGCCCAGCTCATTGAGCCTGGCCTCGGCCGCCTGCGCCGGTTCCACCCAACCATCGTCGTTCTCACCGACGAACAGCCGAACGGGGATGTTGGTGAGCTGATCCAGGGCCTCGATGTCGCGGTCCTCGCGAGGGAAGCCCGGGAACACCACCACCGAACGCACCCGGTCGGGGTTCTCGCCAGCCACCCGGAAGCTGCTGATGCCGCCGTTGCTGATACCTGCGAGGTGCACGCCTCCGCCCTCCGGCGTCACCCACGTGTCGATCCAGTCGAACAGGGCCGGCACCAGCGTCTCCGAGCCCTGGAAGAAGCGAACCCCGTCGGGGGCCGCCGGGCTCACGAGTACCCAGCCCCGGGCCAGGGCCTCAGGAGCGTAGGTCGAGTTGAGCGTGGCCCGGGCGGTGTCGAGATCTTGAGCACCGGGCGGGAACACCACGAGCACCGGTGCCTCGTCGCCGACCTCGAACCCGTCCGGCGCCACCATCAACAGATCGACGTCGGTGTCGTCGATCGTGATCGTCTGCTCGCTCGTCGCCCCGGGAGCCAGCACCACGCCGTCGGCTGCGGCCGGAGTGAGCGATACATCCTCGCCACCGTCGTCGGTGACGGCTTCGGTGGCATCATCGATCACGTCGGACGAACCACACGCCGCCAGGATCAGGCCGGACGTGAGCAGGAGAACAGCGGGAGCACGCACGCTCTAGCCAACGCTGTGACCGGCGCGGGCATTCCCTCCTCAAGCCCGGCTGCGACCGAGCACCACCCAGCTGTCACTCCGCCATCGCCACCACAGGGCGACGGCCCGCAACACCATGAACACACTCAAAGCCGCCCAGAGGCGATCGAGTGACGGCTCGAATCGGAGCGTCACCCAGACGATCGCACCGAACGCCAGCGCCACCACCGCCATTGATCGCCCGAGGTATCGAAGGTCGCCGGCCCCGATGAGAACGCCATCGAGGGCAAACACGTACCCGTTCACGGGCTCCGCGATTGCAACCCATACCAGCACCGCCGTGATCGCCGCGATCACCTCAGGGTCGGTGGTGAACACTCGGGCAATGAGCGGCCGGGCGGCGAGGATCACGGCCCCGGCCACAACCCCGAGCGCAACGTCGATCTCGATCATCCGCTGCGCCGCCGCTTTCGCCCGGGTGCCGTCGCCGGCGCCGAGGAAGCGGCCCGTGAGAGCCTGACCGGCGATGGCCACGGCGTCGAGGGCCAGGGCGAGCGTGCCCCAGATCTGGAGGCCCACCTGGTGGGCGGCCAACTCCGGCTCCCCGATCCGGGCAGCAACGGCTGTCGCAAGGGTGAACGAACCCCGGAGCGCCAGCGTGCGCAGCATGAGCGGATTGCCGGCGACGAACAACCGGACGAGTTCGGCCCCCACTGGCGCCAGGCTCGCTCCCCGGCTTTGCGCCCATCCGATCACTCGCCAGCAGAACACGGCAGCGGCGCCGACCTGTGCGATCACCGTGGAGGCCGCTGATCCGCCGACCCCGAATCCGAGCCCGAAGACCAACACCAACTCGATCACGAGGTTGGCCAGTGCCGCCGTGACGGCAATCATCAGCGGGGTCCGGGTGTTCTGACGGCCGTGGAACGTGCCTCCGGCTGCCAGCGCGAGCAGCAGGAACGGGAGGCCAATGAGGGAGATGTCGAGATAGAGCTGACCGAACTCGAGTGCGCCGCCCCGCCCTCCGAGCAGGCGGAGGAACCAGCCACCGGTGAACCAGAGGAACACGGAGAACATCACGCCGAGGAGGGCCGCAAGCCACAAGGACTGGATGGCAACCCGGGCTGCTGCAGCTTCGTCGTCGGCGCCGATGAGGCGCGAGATGATTCCCGTGGTTCCGTAGGCGAGGAAGATCAGCAGGCTGTGCACGCTGAGGAGCACGGCGGTCGCAAGGGCCACACCGGCCAGCTCCTGTGTGCCGATCCGGCCGACGATGGCGGTGTCGGCCAGCACATACAGCGGCTCGGCCACCAGGGTGCCGAGTGCGGGGATCGCCAATCGAGCGATGTCGCGGTCGTACGGCGAGCGCAGTCGGAGTTCCACCCGATGGCGAATCTACTGGGCGCAGGTCAAGCGGCCCTCCTCGGCGGCGCGACTGCGGGCACCCGATCTGTTGAGGTGTGAACCCTCAGGCCACGTCGGTGGTGTTCAACCGCCAGGCCGTGAGGGCCACGGCGGTGGCAGTGACAACGAGCGGCACGATGATGCCGACCGACAGTGAGCTCTCGGCGAGCGGGAGCCCCACGTTGGTGATGTCGGAGAGCACCGAGGCCGGGTAGGTGTTGATCGACACTCGGGCGGCGCCTGCGAACAGGCGGGACACCGTCACCTCCCACACGAACACGTACAGCAGGCCCCAGATCAGGGCCCGACGCACGAGCAGGCCGAAGAAAGTGAACAGCCCGGTGTAGGCCACGGCGCCGAGGGCCATGGCCAGGGCCGTGGCTCCGATCGTTCGCATGTTGAACTCGGAGTTGGCCGTGCCCAGCGCGGCGGCGATAGTGAGCGGGATCACGGTGGCCGGTACAGCCACCGTGGCCGACGCCAGCCATCCGGCGAGCGCCACGATCCAGCGCGAGACCGGGCGGATCCAGATGTACACGAGCGTCTCGTCGTCGACGAGGTGGCCGAAGGTGGAGCTGGCCATCACAAGGCACAGGATCGGCACCGTGAGGCCGAGCCCGTACACCGACAGGAAACCGACCATGTCCTGCACCACGCCGGGGCTGTCGTCGCGGGCGATGAGGAACGCCACGAGGATGGCGAGGGCCCCCAGGGCGCCGGCCAGCGCCAGGCGGGCGGCGCTGAGCTGCTGGCGCAGCAGCAGCCGGTAGAGGCCGATGAATGCGTCCATCAGCCGAACCCCACCAAGTAGCGGAACACGCTCTCGAGGTCGTCGTCGAGCGGGGTCACCTCGTCGAGACGGCTCTGGTGGTGGCGGGCCACCACGGCGAGGCGCTTCCGGAACGTGCGGACATCGTGGGTGGTCACGTCGAACTCCGTGTCGCTGGTGAGCGAGCAGCCCTGGATCGAGCCGTCGTTCAGCAGGGTGGCGCCCACCGTGCGGGCGTTGGAACAGCGCACCCGGATGCGCAGCGGCTGATCATCCATCAGGCTGCGAATGGCGTGGAAGTTGCCCTGGGCGGCGAGGCGCCCCTTGGCCACCACGAGCACGTGGGAGCCGAACCGCTCCACCTCGTCGAGCACGTGGCTGGACACGATCACTGTGCGGCCCTGGTCGCCGAGCTGCTGGAACAGCTCCACCATCTGCCGCCGCTGCCGGGGGTCGAGGCCGTTGAGTGGTTCGTCGAGCACGATCACGGTGGGGTCGTGCACGATTGCCGACGCGATCTTGACTCGCTGGCGCATGCCCTTGGAGTAGGCCCCGAGAGGGCGCTTCAAGTCGGGGTCGAGTTCGACGGTTTCGAGCGCGGCACGAGCCCGGGCCTGGGGGTCGGGCATGTTCGACAACACAGCGGCGAGGGTGACCACGTCGAGGCAGCGCTCCCGATCGAACACCCCGTCCTGCTGGGGCACGAGGCCGATGCGGCCCCGGGCCTCGGCGTCGGTGCGGGGATTGCCACCGGCCACCCAGATCTCACCGGTGGACGGCGGGGTGAGCCCGCACAGCAGACGGATCAGCGTCGACTTGCCGGCGCCGTTTGGCCCGAGCAGCGCCGTGACACCGGGGCGGATCGCAAACGTCACGTCGGAAACGGCCACGAGCGGGCCGAACGACTTCGACAGGCGCTGGGCCACCACCGTGGCGTCGTCCGGAGGCCAGGCGCCGGCCGCCGGAGCCGGGGGCAGACCACTCGGCGACGGTGCCGCTGGGGCAGGGGGTGCAGCCGCCGTCGGGGCGCCGGGGGGCGCTGGCTGGCCAGGCTGGGCTGGAGGCCCGGGAGGGGCGGGCGGCCCGGGCGGGCCCGGAGGGGTAGGCCGTCCGGGAGGCGCCGGCGAGGACGGAGGGGGAGGCACGGAGGTCATCGGCGCACCAGCAGTCGTCGGTAGCGGACCCACACCCAGCCGAGCGAGATGCCGACCCAGAAGAACCAGGCGGCCCACAGCGTCCAGGTCGGGTTGTCGAGCGTTGACCAGTTCCCATTGCCGGCCTCGTCCTGCACCCGGAAGATCAGCTCCTGGGGAAGCGACAGCACGTTGGCGAGGCGCACCACGGGGCTCACGTCGGTGGACTCGTCGAGGATCGAGGTGATGATCCCGGCCCCGGGGATCGCGGCCAGCACGGCGGCGATGGCCACGGTGGCCCGGTCGGTGGTGGCGCTGATGCCGAGGGCGATGGCCGTGTACAGCGTGCCGATCACCGCCGAGGACACGAGGATCCGCCCGAAGGTTCGCATCCACTCCACGAACCCGTCGGGGCCCATGTTCTGCAGCGAGAAGGCGATCAGCATCAGCAGCGGCGGCCCGAGCGTGACCAACAACAACAGGAGGAACACGCTGATCGCCTTGCCGAGCAAGTAGAAGGGGCGGTTCAGCGGTGAGGCCAGGTACACCCCGAGCAGACCGGTGCGGCGATCAGTGCACAGCAACTCGGGGGCCACGAACCCGGCGAACAGGTAGATCGGGGCCACGATCGAGCCGTAGTACTCGGCGAAGCTCGGCAGGAACTCCTCGGTGCCGATCGGCACGATGGCGGCGAAGCCGATGAACGCGATCGCTGGGACGTAGGCGAGGAACACCACCACCACGGGGATGATCTTGTAGCGGCCCGCTCGGCCCAGCCCGAGCGCGTGGCGCACGCTGTGGCGTACCAGGGAACGAACGGCGCCCCCGAGCCCGGTGCGCTCACCCTCGTACCGGCGATAGCCCCGGTCGTAGATCTGGGCTTCGGATTGCATCGGCGTACTACTCATCCCATGCGCTCCAGGAATACGTCTTCAAGGCTGAGGCGACGGCGGTGGAGCCGGACGATGCCCACGTCAGCGTCGGCGCAGGCGTCGCGGGCGATGTCGAACACGAGATCGTCGTCTCCGGCCACGTTGATTCGGCGCCCGTCAGCCACGGCCTCATATCCCTGGCGGCGCATGCCGGAGGCGATGTGCTCGACCGTGGTGGCATCGGTGTCGAGCTCGACCAGCACGCCGGTGTCGCCCGAGCCTCGCAGTTCGTCGAGCGAGCCTGCGGCCAGCGTGCGTCCGTCGCCGACGATCACGGCGCTGTCGCAGATCTGCTCCACCTCGTCGAGGAGGTGCGACGACAACAGCACGTGGATCCCGAAGTTGGCGGCGATCGTGGAGATCAATTCGAGCATCGCGTCCCGCTGCATCGGGTCGAGCCCGTCGGTGGGCTCGTCGAGCAGGATCAGCTTGGGGTCATGGGCGATGGCCTGGGCCAGCTTCACCCGCTGACGCTGACCGGTACTCATCGTGCCCATGGGTCGGAACCGCTCCTCGCCGAGGCCGACGAGCCAGAGCGCATCGCTGGCCCGGGTGTTGGCCTCGTCGCGGGGGAGGCCGTGTAGTTCGGCGATGTGGCGCACGAACTCGTCGGCCCGGAGATCGGGCGGGAGGGTGTGGTGCTCGGGGGCGTAGCCGGTGAGGCCCCGAACGTCGGCGCCGGCCGACCAGGGATCCTGGCCATACACCTGGAGGGTGCCCCCGTCGATCGGGTGGAGCCCGAGGATCATGCCCAGCAGCGTGGTTTTGCCGGCGCCGTTGGCCCCGAGCAGCCCGGTGATGCCGGGGGTGATGTCGAAGTCGACACCATGAAGGACCTGGACTCGTCCATAGCCCTTCCGTACGCCACGTGCCTGTACAAGCACCTCGTCGCCTGCCACGCCGTCACTATGGCATAGCTGGATGCAGGCCCAATGGCAGCGTCGGCAATATCGATCTCGGGGAGGACCGGGGGTGGGTCGAATGGCCCATGTCCTCGTGGTCCTCGCGGACCACCCGAACGCTCAACCCGTAGGCCGCTGGGCCGATGCGAGAGGCATCGATCACGGCCCGGGCCCGACTCGTCGGTACCCGAGGCCTCCGTCAAGGAGGACTTGCCATGCACCCATCTCTGCGCCTCGCTCCGGAACGAGGCCACCTCGCCGGCCCGAAGGCGCGCCGCCTTGCCGGGGTGATGGTGGCACTGATCGCCCTGATGCTCGCGCTGCCCTCGGCGGCGAGTGCAACGACCACCGTCGACGACGCGACCGAGGCCGGATCCGACGTGGCCGCCGTTGCCTCGGTTGGTGATGGCGGCAGTGCCACCACCGCCACGGCGCTGAACGGCGCACCGTCGCCCCGAGCTGCTCTGTTGGTCGACGGCGGTGCCACGCTCGTGGTGGCCTCGGCCACGAATCGCACGCTGGTCGAGTTTCGACTGGGAACGCCTGGCGACCTCTCCACCGCCACCGTGGTGGCCGACGGCGGCACCTTCGACGTGGCGGATCGCGCCGGTGACGTACGAGCGATGGCGGCCGGGGCCGATGGCACGACGCTGCTGGTGGCCACCAGCGCTGGCGAGGTCCACGAGTTCAGGCGGGCCGGGTCGATCGGCTCGCTGACGTTCGTGCGCACCGTGGTGCTCGGCGCCGGTGTTGCCATCGACGAGCTGATATTCGCGCCCGACGGGTCGGCCGTGCACACCCTCGACGCCGCCACCGGCACCATCCGGTCCTACCGCCTGGGCCAGCCGTACGACCTGGCCAGTGTCGATCCCCTCGCCGTGGCCAGCCAGCTCGGCGTCTCCGGCATCGTGGCGCTCGTGCCCAACGCAACATTCTCATCAATGACCGCCGTGATCGGTGGCAGCGCATCACAGCGGCAGGCCTATCGCCTTGGCGTCCCCGGCGACCCGGGATCCGGCCAACCCGACGGTTCGCCGGTGGCGATCGCCCAGGTGACCGGCACCGTCCACGATGCAGTGCTCGGAGCCGACGGCACCCTGTGGGTGCTGTTCGACGGACCCGACTCGACCGACGCGAGCATCCAGGCCGCTTCCACCACTGCGTCCATCCCTGCACCTGAGGGCGACGAGTCCGAGGCGCCGCGAATCGAGGTGGCCGGCGTTGTCGTCGTGGCTGAGGCATCCGCCGCTGCGGTGTCGCCCACTGCTGACGGGCAGGCCGTCACACCGGCCGCAGCGGTGACCGCCGCACCCGTGGTGGCGGAAGCCCCGACCACCAGCACCGAGCAGGCGCGCACCCCGGTGATCGCCACCCCGTCGCTCTCGTCTGAGCTCCCCGGCTACACCGGCGCATCGGCGGGGTCGGCTGGGGCCGCCGCAACAGGCGCGTCGGAGTCCTTCGTTGCTGCCGCCTGGCTTGAAGCGCAGCGCCAGGCTGGCGCCGATGCAGCGGCGCTCCCCTTCTTCGACCGGTCGGGCTCACTCTTCGGCTTGCCGCCGATCGACGAGCTCGCCCCGGGGGAGGCCCCGATGGAGTCCGACGTCGCATTGGGCGAACCGGTCACCGTGCTCGGCAGTGAAGCGGTCGACGACGACAGCGTGAACCCAGCCGGGCTTCTCGCCGCCCTCGGCGTGATCGTGATCGTGCTCGGCGGTGCTGCGTTCGTGGTGACCCGCGATCAGCGCTGGTCGTAGCCACCGGCGGGTGGCCTCACGCCGCTCGCGACCTGCAACACGTCACACCGTGATGAGGTGACCGGCCAGGAATGCCTTCGTTCGATCCCATGCCAGTTCGGCGGCGGCCTCGTCGAAGGTGTCACCCTCTTCGAAGAACCAGTGCCTCGTGCCGGGATAGAGGTGGAACTCGGTTTCGGAACCACCGAGGCGGATGAAGGCCTCGGTGGTCACCCGATCCTCCTCGCTCACGATGTGATCGTCGTCGGCGTAGTGGCCCTGGAACGTGGCGTGGGCCTCGTCGAAGTCGATCGACTGGGCGCCGTAGAACGCAACCGCAGCACCGACCGCCTGACCCATGCGGGCACTCACCCACAGCGCCAGTGAGGCGCCCATCGAGAACCCGATGACCCCGATCGGCCGGTTCGGCTCGATCGACATCGCCCGTAGGGTGTGGGCCGACGACATGATGAGGCCAGACACCTCGTCGGGGTCGACACCGCCGAGTACCGCCTCACCCTCGGCCTCGGTAACGGGCTGCACGCCGTCGAACATGTCGGGGGCAAGCACCGTGTAGCCCTCGCCCGCAAGGCGGCGGCAGAAGTCACGAACCCAGCCGTTCAGGCCCCACCAGGAGTGGAGCACCAGAACACCCGGCCCGCTCTCGCCTCCCGGAGGGTCGACCAGGAAGGCCTCCCCGGCGCGGCGGTTGGTGAATGGCGAGCCGTCGACCATGGTCCGACCCTACTCGACCTCTCCCCAGCGCGTAGGTGGCGACATTGCACTGTTGATTACGTTCGTATACGCTCATCTTCATCTTGTCGGGCCGGATGGCGTTCTGGCCCGGGGATTGCGCCCACGGCGCCGCTGAACGCAATGGCTGCAGTCGAGCACGGCTGCAGCGCCGAGGAGCGAGCGTGGGTGAGGCGGTATCGGTCGATCTCGACGACCTTCGAGCCTTCGTCGACCGCGGCGCCACGGTGGCGCAGTCGATCGGTCGGCATGGTGGTGTGCTCTCCGCGCCGCCAACGGGTGCTGTGGTGGCCGCCGCTCAGGTGCCGGCCGGCCTCGGCAGTCAGCTCCAGGCCTTGCTCGTCGCGCTGACCGAAACCGATCGGTTCGTGGCCGACGTCGCCCATGCCGTGCAACAGATCGACCTCGGCTACGGGCCGGGCATCGTCGCGTCGTTCCCCCGCCTGGTCGACGCTGCCGTCGCGGCCCGAGCTGCGGATCGTGGCGAGCTGTCGATTCCGGAGCAGGCGCAGCGGGCTCGGGCCTTCGCCCTCGGCCGGGCGGAGACGGCGTCGCTGTTGGCTGCGCACTTCCCCGGCGTGGCCGGCCGTTCGGGCGCCGCCGATCAGCTCACGGTCGACGATCTCCATTCGGCCGCGGCCGATCCCACGCTGCCGGCCGCCGTTCGAGACGCCGCGTACCGTCTGGCCGCCGACGCCACCCTTCGAGCCGACCTCGATGTGGCCATTCGCAGCGACCTCGGCGGAGGGTCGCCCGGTGGGTTCGATCGCCATCACGCGGATGGGGTGGTGGCCCTGGCCGACCTCGAGGAGTTCGCCCGCCTCGACCACCAGGCTCGGGTACTGGCCGTGTGGGGCCCACTGCTCGACACCGCCGATCGCGGGTACGACCTCTCCACTGCCGATTCACTGATCGGGCCGGGCGCAGTCGAAGCGTTCGTGAACGATCCGGACATCCCGGTGCACGCCCGGCTCGTGGTGTTCGACACCTATGCGGAGGAGTTCGACCTTTCGCTCGACATCCGGGAGTCTCTCGAAGGGGAGTACGCCTTCGTCGACGGGGCCCACCCCCGAACGGCGCTCGATGCCCGTTCGACCGGTGCCCCGGGATCGGCGTGGGTGCCGGTCGGTCCGCCCAGTGGGATGCGCGCTCCGGCGGGTCGCGCTCCCACCGGGCCGGCCGGTGGCGCTGGCCCTGCGATCGTCGCTGGCCTGTTCGTCGAGGCGGTCACGTTCGGGTGGGACCGTGGCTCGCGGCTGAAGGCCACCGTGAACGGCGATCCGGCGGTGGTGCATCTCGACCCCCGCACGGGCGAGGCCACCCGCTACGAGCTCGACGCGCTCAGCGAGCTCACGCCGAGCCAGCGCAAGGCCTGGGTGGCGCACCTCGAAGCCCACGGCACGCCGCCGGCCGGCACGGTGGAGGCGGCGCGACCACCAAACCCGGACTGGGCCGCCACACCGGTGCTCCTTCCGCCTCCTGGCACCCACGCCGACCCGAACGGCACCATCGTCTACGACGACGATGGCAGCTTCTACGACGGCTACGAGTTGTCGCCGTCACAGCGCGACAGCGAGCCGCTGAGCGCAGACGAGCTGCACGCCATCGAGGAATACACTGGAGGCCTGTACTACGCGGTGAATCAGGCCCTGCGAGGCCGCATCCCGCCATCTGTCGGCACGGCCCACATCACGCTGCACCTCGAACTCGCCCTCGACAAGATGCCGCCATGGACCGACGGCCCTGTGTTCCGGGGCTCCCCAAATCTGCCCAGCGTTCCCGAGTCGCAGCTCGCTCCCGGGGTCATCCTCGAAGACGGCGCCTTCTGGAGTACGACCAGAGACGAGAACCGACCGTTCGAAGGCCGCTATCAATACACAATCCAATCGTCGACGTCTGGTCGCATGATCGAACATCTCTCCACGCACGCACATGAGGCCGAGGTGCTGTTCCCGCCCGGAACGATGTTCGAGGTGCAGTCGGTCGAGCACGTGGACGACCAAGTCCACATCGTGTTGAACGAGTACGAGGAGGAGACATGAGCATGAGTCGCGACGAGTTCGAGAGCCTGGTGCCGCCCGAGTATCGAGGTCGGCGTCTGAACCTGAACGAGCGGATCGCACTGGATGACATGCTCGCCCCACCGTTCCCCGGGCCTGTGCGAACGGCAGGCGCTGCCGGGTTCACCCGCAACGAGCAGTTCGAGCAGCGCATGGACTGCTGCCGGGCCGTGGTGATCGGCTCAGCCGTGGGCGATGCGCTCGGGGCGCCGTTCGAGTTCGGGCCGGCCGGCGCGTTCTCGGCCCGGTTCGCTTCTGGCTCCACCGAGAACGAGATGATCGGCAACGGCCTCTGGGAGCCCGGCGAGTTCACCGACGACACCCAGATGGCCGTGATGGAGGCCGAGTCGATCGTGGCCGTGGGCTGGATCGACGAGTGGGACATCTGGGAGCGGTTCCAGCTGTGGCGCCGCTCCGGCCCGAAGGACATCGGCATCCAGACCCAGGAGGTGCTCACCCATCCGATCGGGTATCCGGCGGCGGCCGAGGTGTACTACGCCGCAAATCCCGACAGCGCCGCCGGTAACGGCAGCCTCATGCGAGCGTCGTTCGCCGCGGCTCGTTGGTCATGGGGCAACACCACCGGCACAGCCGAGATCGCCCGCCGGCTGTCACGTATCACCCACGGGGATCCCGCGGCCGGGGAGGGGCGGGCGCTCTTCCACATGATCGTGCACAACGCGATCCTCTATCGCGACCCGTTCCTGGCGGTCGACCGCTGCCTCGCCTTCCTCAAAGATGGCGAGCGGGCGGTGTTCGAGGATGCCATCGGGCCCAACGCCGATCACAGCCTCGGCAACGGCTCGGTGTGGGGTTGCCTGCGCGATGCGGTGGCCGCAGTGCGAGCAGCCGACAGCTTCGAGGAGGCGATGCGGCGGGCATGCGATGTAGGGAGCGACGTCGACACGGTGGCTGCGGTGGCTGGAGGTCTGGCCGGCGCCATCTGGGGGATGGACGGCATTCCCGATCGATGGATCGAGCCCCTCCACGGCACGGTGGCCGGTCAGCGATACGACGCGGACCGGCTACTCAACCTGTGCGACGAGCTCATGGGGCTCTCGATCCCGAAGCACAAGGCCCGGCCCTCGCGGGAGTTCGGCCGGTACTGGCTCCCGAATCGCGGCCCGGGGTCTGATCCCCGCGCCGATCGTCATCGGTGACTCGGCGGCGCCTGCCACACGGCGACGGCGCAGGCGTCAGTCCAGACCGCGGAGGAAGGCCACGAGGAGCTCGTTGACCTCGGCCGACCGCTCCTGCTGGATCCAATGCCCGGCTCCCTCGATCACGGTGCACGACCGGAGATCGCCGAGGGTGGCCTGCATCGCGCCGATGGCCTCGGGCGTATTGCCCGCGATCAGGTCGGTGGACCCGCCAACGTACATGGTGGGCTGATTGAGCGTGGTGCCGACCCAGGGAGCCAGGGCGCCGGGGATGCGATTGATGTTGCGGTACCAGTTGAGGCCACCCCGGAAGCCGGTTCGGGAGATCTCCTCGGCGTAGAAACCGAGATCGGCGTCGCTGAGCCACGACGGAAGTTCCGCCGGGACAACGAGCTGGTCCACGAAGCGTTCGCCGGCGGGAAAGTGCCCGTCGAATGGCTCGGCGATGTCGCCGTTGGCGACGGCGTCGCCTGAGATCGAATAGAGCACGCCGAGCATCGACCGGCGAGCGTCGGCTTCGAGCTCGGCCTCGGCCACGCCCGGCTCCTGGAAGTAGAGCCGGTAGTAGTCCCGACCTTCACCGGCTCCCATTCGCATCAGGTCGTTGACGGTCACCCCGTCGGGCAGCCCGCCAGTCGGCCCGCCATAGGGCACGCTCATGCCGGCCACGGCGCGGAACATGTCGGGCCGTACGAGCCCGGCATACCAGGCCACTGGAGCACCCCAGTCGTGGCCCACGATCACGGCCTCGTCGGCGTCGAGGCCATTCACCACACCCACCACGTCGCCGATGAGATGCGTGATGCTGTAGGCGTTGATGTTCTGTGGGGCGTCGGTGAGCCCGTAGCCACGCATCGAGAGAGCAACGGCGCGGAACCCGGCCTCGGCCACCGCGGGCAGCTGATGCCGCCACGAGTACCACGACTCGGGCCAGCCGTGGCAGAACACGACGAGGGGCCCCTCGCCGATGCTCACGTAGTGGATGTTGATGCCATTGGCTTCGAGATTGCCGTGTTCGAGGTCGGACATGGCTCGGATCTTAGGCTGCGCTCAGTTCAGCGCCGATCGCTGGGCTGCAATGACCTCACATGTCACGTCCTGGTAGTCGAACGTGCCCTCGAGTTCGCCGTAGGTGTCGTCCCGCTCGGACTCGCCGGGCGCCAGATCGCCGATGACGCCGAAGTCGGCGCCGATGTAGGTGCCGTCGGGGCCATACAGCTCGTAGTCGACCACGAACGCCGACCGCTCGGCTGAGTTGTTGCTGAGCGTCACGAACACCAGGTAGCGGCCGAACTCGTCGAGGCCGGTGACCTCACAGGCGACGGTGCCGGTGGCGGGCACCACCTCGGAGAAGTCGATCTCGCCCTCCGCGATGGCCTCCTCGCGCCGGCCTTCGTCCGGCGTCTCACCCTCGGTGGCCGTACCGGTGCCGCCGCCGTCGCCGCCGCGGAGCAGCGCGAAGCCGACGATGCCCAGAATCAGCACGCCGAGCAGTACTGCGATCCCGATGGCGATGGCTCGGCCGTTGCTCGATCCTCCGCCACCGCCGGGTGGTGGGGCGTAGCCAGGGGCGCCGGTACCTCCGAGGCCCGGCGGGGGGCCAGCCGGCGCGCCATACCCGGGCCCGCCCGGGCCGGGCGGAGGGTTGTAGCCCGACAGCGCCGACGGCGGCTCACCGGGAGGTGTGTAGCCCGGTGCGCCTGCGCTGTAGCCCGGCGTGGGAGCCGCAGCGGTCGGATCGTAGGTCGGGGTGGTGGCGGCGCCACCAGCGTCGTACCCGGGAGGTGCTGCCGCTGATCCCGGCGGGGCGTAGCCCGGGCTCGCCGGTGGAGCGTCGGGCGGCGCGTAGCCCGGCGAGGCCGGCGGTGCGCTCGGAGGGGCGTAGTCGGCGGCCGGTGCGCTGGGAGGCGCGTAATCAGGCACCGCCGGGGGAACAGCCGGCGGGTCGTAGCTCGGGGTGGCCGGCGCGTTCGGAGGGGCCTGGGCGGGGGGCGGTGCCTCCCCTGGGGGCGCGTAGCCCGGCGCCGACACGGGAGGCTCGTACCCGGGAGCGGGCGGTGGGGCTCCCGGAGGTGCGTAACCCGGGGCGGGCGGCGGTGCACCGACTCCCCCCGGAGGGGTGGCATCGGGTGGCGGTGGCGGGGTGTAACTAGGAGGGGCCGCGGGAGGTGGTGCTCCTGGAGGCGGCGCTCCCGGAGGGCCCGACGGCGGGGTGTAGGCCGACGGGTTCTCGAACGACGGTGGGGCGTAACTCGGCGGTTCCTGGCCGAGCGGCGGTGGCGCCCCGGGTGCCAGCTGGGTGGCGCTCGCGTCGAACTCCGGAGGATCGAACCCGCTGAGATCCGCGTCGGCGTCGGGGGGTGGCTCCGGGGGTGCCCAGCCACCGTGGTCGGGCACTGCAGGGTCGTCAGGATGGTCACCGCTCACCGCCACTGTCTACCAGACGGCCCCGTCGTTGTCGCCGACTCGGCGGCGTTGTCACAGGGCCTAGCATGACCCGATGATCAGCAGTCGTCGTGGCCGAGCAGATCGATGAGCCGACCGTTCGTGATGCGATTCGTCACCTCGGCCGACCGGGTGGAGGGGTTGCCCGATTCCGAGGCCGAGGTGGCCGTCGTCGGGCGCTCGAACGTCGGGAAGTCGTCGTTGATCAATGCTCTCGGGCACTCGAAGAAGCTGGCGAAGGTGTCCAACACGCCGGGCCGCACCCGCCTCCTCAACCTCTTCGCCATCGAAGGCGGTGGCAGCATCGTCGATCTTCCCGGCTACGGCTACGCCAAGGCGTCCAAGGAGCTGCGGGCCGGGTGGCAGCGCATGATCGACCGCTACCTCCTCGAGCGCGACGGCCTGGCGATGGTGGTGGTGCTCGTTGATGGGTTGGTGGGCCCCACCGACCTCGATCAGGAGATGCTCGACTGGCTCCGGGCCCACGACATCCCCCACACCGTGGTGGCCACCAAGCACGACAAGGTGAAGGCATCGATCCGCACCAAGCGCAAACGGGCCCTGGCCGAAGGCTGCCAGCTCGAACCCGGCGACATCGTGTGGGTGAGTTCCCAGAACGGCACGGGGATCGACCGTCTGCGCAGCCTGATGCTCGGCTGGCTCGAATAGCGCCCATCCGGGACAATGAGCAGCATGTCTGACGTCACTGCTGCCGACACTACCCTCGTCGACGATGCCCTCGACGCGCTCTTCGCCGCCGCCTCGCCCACCATGGGAGGCAAGGAGTTCCGCGGTCACCAGTTCGATCACGGCCTCGCCTGGGTGCACTTCGACAAAGGCCACGGCGGGCTGGGCGTGAGCCCACAGCTCCAGAAACGGGTGGAGGAACGGCTCCGGGCCGAGAAGGCGCCCGGCGCCGATCCGGCCAGCTTCTTCCTGAACCTCGCCGGGCCCACGATCCACACCCACGGCAACGAGGAGCAGAAGGCCCGGTTCCTGCGGCCGATGTTCACCGGCGAGGAACGCTGGTGCCAGCTCTTCAGCGAGCCCGGTGCCGGATCTGACTTCGCCGGCCTCGCCACCAAGGCCGTGCAAGACGGTGAGGAGTGGATCGTGAACGGGCAGAAGGTGTGGAACACCATCGCCCACCTGGCCGACTGGGGCATGCTCGTCACCCGCTCCAACCCAGACCTGCCCAAGCACAAGGGCATGACCTACTTCGCGGTCGACATGCAGTCGCCCGGCGTTGAGGTGCGGCCACTGCGCCAGATCACGGGCGAAGCCGAGTTCAACGAGGTCTACATGACCGACGCCCGAATCCCCGATGCCAATCGCATCGGCGACGTCGGTGAGGGCTGGCGGGTGTCGCTCACCACGCTCATGAACGAGCGATCGGCCATCGGTGGCGGTGGTGCCCCCAAGCGTGGCTCGGGGGCGATCGCGGCGTTGGTCGGGGTGTGGGAGAAGCTGCCCGACGATGAGAAGACGGCGGTTCGACGCGACGAGTTGATGCAGCTGTGGATCGAGGCGGAAACCCTGCGCCTCACCAACATGCGCGCCAGCGAGAACCGTCGGGCCGGCAATCCCGGACCCGAGGGATCGGTGGCGAAGCTCGCCTACTCGAACCTCAACAAGTCGATCTTCGAAGCCGCCGTCGCGTTCCAGGGCCCGACGGGTTTGATCGGCTACGACTACACCTTCCGGCGCCCCGAGGAGCTGTCGGCCACCGGCAGCGAGAACGGGGTCGGCCACGCCTTCCTTCGAGTGCGGGCCAACTCGATCGAGGGTGGCACCAGCGAGATCATGCGCAACATCCTCGGCGAGCAGGTGCTGGGATTGCCCGGTGAGCCCAGGGTGGACAAGGACGTGCCCTGGGTGGACGTTCCGAGGAGCTGACCGTGATCCCCACCGAGGCCCAGATCGAGACCTTCCGACGCGACGGTGTGGTGAAGGTGGAGCGCGCCGTCGATGAGCACTGGATCGACGCCCTCACCGCCGACGCCGAACGGGAGCTCGCGGCGCCGGGGGAGTGGCTGAGCGACACCAACCCGGGGGCCACGGTGGATCGACTCTTCACCAGTCGCTACCGGTGGCAGCACGAGCCCGTGATCGACTCCTTCATCCATACCAGCGGGGTGGCCGAGCTGGCGGCCCGGCTGATGGGCAGCGATTCCGCGCGGTTCTACTTCGACCATCTGCTGGTGAAGGAACCCCAGACCACGGCGCCGACGCCATGGCATCAGGATCTTCCCTACTGGCCGTTCCTCGGTCGCCAGATCGGCTCCGTGTGGGTGGCCCTCACCTCGGCCACGGTGACGGGCAGCTCGCTCGAGTTCGTGCGGGCCAGCCACGACTGGAACAAGGTGTTCATTCCAACGGCCTTCGCCGGTCAGTCGGACTGGCTCGACGACTTCGCGGGCGGTGAGCCGTGCCCCGACATCGAGGCGGCCCGCGACGACTACGACATCGTTGGCTTCGAAGTCGAGCCGGGCGACGCGCTCGTGTTCTCGGCCTGGACCGTACATGGATCACCCGGTAACGCGGAGGACTCACGACGGGTGGCGTTCTCCACTCGCTGGTTGGGCGACGACACCGTGTGGCAACCCCATCCCGGATGCGACCCCACCGTGGATCCGGCGACGGTGTCCGTGGCCCCCGGCGCCTACCCGGCCGACGACGCCCGCTTCCCGCTGGTCTGGTCGGCCGCCTGAGCGCTCAGGCTGGTCGGACCGGCCGGCGCATCAACCCGGAAGGCTCCAGCGTCGTGCGTTGAGCAGCCGGAGGAGGCGCGCCGAGTCGGCCGCCGCGATCTCAGGGGTGCGGGCGAGCGCCTCGACGAGGAGGCCGACGACGTAGCGGTCGCCGTCGGGAGCCGCCTCGATGGCGTCGATGACCGCCGTCGCCAGCGGTGCGTCCACGGCGTTGTTGGCCGCCGCCTGTACGAGGGCCTGCGCCGCCTCCTCCCGCACCGTGGATCGGGAGCCGCCGGCGCCGTTGCTGTTGTCGGGTTCGGCCGCGGGATCGAGCCGGGCGACCAGCGCAGCCACGATGGCCGGGCCGTCCGCGTCGGAGTGTCGCACGGCGTAGCCGAGGCTGCATGCGGCGTTGGAGCGCACGAGGTCGTCATCGTCATTGCCCACCGCATCGATCAGCCCCGCCACGGCCGCGGCGTCGGTGCCGGTGGCGGAGTGGCCGAGCGCGCCGACCGCTGCCCGTCGAACCGGTGCCCGCTCGTCGGTGAGTGCAGCGGCGGCAGTGGCCACCCCGGCGGCACCGGCGGCCCGCAGACCGTTCGCCGCGGCCCGTCGCACGCGCTCTTCATCGTGACGGAGCCCGGCTCCGAGTTCGGCAAGGCTGGCCGTTGGGTCGGGATCGCTCGTTGCTGCTGCGGCAAGCGAGTAGGCGGCGTCGATCCGGGCAGGTTCGTGGTCGGCGTCGAGGGCGTCGGTTCCGTGCACCGTGTGGTCCCGGTCGCCGAGATCGGTCCCGCCTGGGCGGGGTTTGCCGCCGGTGAGCCACGACCAGGTGGCTGCTGCCGGCGACGCTGGCGTGGGCCCGACCGATGGCGTGGGGTCGACCACGCGACCAACGTGGAACTTGTAGAGGTAGCGCGGGGCTTCGGCTCCCGTCGTGCGCGACCCACGGTGGACGAGGTCGTAGTGCGCGAGCACCACCGATCCGGCCGGCACGGTCACGAACCGGGGCTCGGCCGCAGCCGAGCCGAAGGCCCGTTGAACGGCGGCGGTGAGCACCTGATCTCGAGCCGCCAGGTCATCGTCGTCGAGCGCACCGCCCCGAACGGTGCGGTCGATCCGATCGCCCGGATGCCAGGAGCCGTCGGCTCGTTCGTGGTCGATGGACCAGTACTGGCTGGCGGGCACCACCTGCGTCGGGCCGTTGGTGAGCGTGACTGCCTGCGGGTAGTAGAAGAGCAGCACGCACTCCGGTCGGTGGCTCCTGATGTGGCCACGTTCGTTCCAGGGCAGGTTGCCGTCCTGATGAAACAACTGGTCGGCGGGGCTCGACTGATGACAGAAGCTGTGAGGGTGCACCATGTGCCCCGGCCCAACGATCGCATCGAGCGCGCCGGCCACCGCAGCATCGGTGAGCATCCGGTCGAGCAATGGGATCCGGGCCCGCAAGTTGTCGCCGAGGATGTCGAGATGTGCGGTGGGGCTCTTCGTCGCCGCTGCCTCGGCATAGAGCCCCTCGGCGTGGTGGTACAGCGCGTCGTGATCTTCGACGGTCAGCGACGAGGGCGAGATGACCAGGTAGCCATCGGTGCAGAACCGCCACACGTCGGCCTCGTCCAACACCGAGGACGACGCCCGACTCTTCGTCATGTCGAGAACAGCTGCCGGAATGGTCGGATGTTCCAGCCGATGTGGATGAACATCACGAGGACGGCGAGCAGGCCGGTGATCTGGTGCGGCGTTGCGAACCCGGCGACGTCCCACCACGCGGGGAACCCAGTGATCGTGCAGATCGCCACGAGCGCGAAGAATACTGCGTTGAGTACGCCGAGCCCGAACTGCCGGTCTTGTCGGCCCCGCTTGATCAGCCGCATGATCCAGCCCCAGTTGCCGGTCATGTGTACGGCGATGATCGGAATCGCCACGATGCCGATCCACGAGTGCTGGAGGTACCGCTCCGGGTTCCCGAAGTCACCTTCCCTCGTGATGAAGAGGGCGATGAAGGTGATGAAGATGATCACGTCGAAGGTGATCTTGACGGCGCGCCGACGAGCAAAGGCAAGCACCGCGGGAGTCTGACACAGACTGTCCCGGAAACGAACGGGGCTGCCGAGGCCGTCGGGATCAGACCATCGGGAGTCGAACCGTGACCAACGCCCCACCCAACGCGCTGTCGCCGATCACCACGGTGCCATCGTGATCAGTTGCGATCTGACGCACGATCGCCAGGCCGAGGCCGGATCCGCCTGCCTCCCGGTCGCGGGCCTCGTCGAGCCGCGAAAATCGTTCGAACACCCGCTCGCGCTCTGCCTCCGGGATGCCGGGCCCGTCGTCGCCGACCTCGAGCACCACCTCGGAGCCGAGGGGGCGGCAACGAATGCTCACGGTGTCGCCGTAGCGGGCGGCGTTGTCGAGCAGGTTGCGCACCATCCGGCGCAGATCGTGGGCGCGGCCCGGCATGCTCGCCGGCTCGATGGCATCGAAGCGAACGGTGGCGCGGTCGGTGGCGGTGACCATCTCCGCCTCGTCGAACACGATGTCGTCGAGGTGCACGGTGCGCACCTCGGGCCGCGCCCCCTGGCCGTCGGCATGGGTGGCGAGGAACAACAGGTTGTCGATCAGCTCCCGCAACCGGTCAGTCTCACCGGTGAGTCGCCGCTGCAGCACCGGCCACTGCTCGTCGTCGAGGTTCGCTGTCTCCAGCATGGCCCGCACGTTGGCCACGGGGCTCTTGAGCTCATGCGAGGCGTCGGCGGTGAACTGGCGCTGGGCGCTGGCATGGGCGTCGAGCCGGTCGAGCATCCCGTTCATCGTCACGGCCAGCTGCTCGATTTCGTCGCCGGTGCCCGGCACCTCCACCCGGGTGCCGAGGTGGGCGCCCGTGATGGCGTCGGTCTCGCGGCGGATCCGCTCGACCGGTGCCAGTGCTCGGCCGGTGACCCACCAGCCGAGCAGCCCTGAGATCAGCACGACCACGGGCACCACCACAGCCGACGAGGTGGCAACGGCCCGCATCGTCTCGGTGATCACCTCGGTGTCGGCGCCGGTCACCACCACGAGTTGGCCGTCAGCTGTGGTGGCCGCCGCCATCCGCAGCTTCTTCTCCTCGACCTCGAACTCGTTGGGCTTGCGCTCCTCGACCACCAAGGTGAGGTTGGACAGGCCGTTGAGATCCGGCGGGAGCGGGTTGCCTCGGGGGAGAAGAGATCCACTCGACGACACGAGCTCGCCGTCGGGGGTGGCGATCCACACGAACGCCTCCTCCTGCAGCGGCTCCACCAATGCCTCGGGCGCCGTGCCCTGATCGATGAGGGCGGCGCGGTCGCGAGCCTGAGCCTTCAACGTGTCATCGAGGTTGGCCGACAGGCTCGACTGCAAGAGGTAGACCAACCCGAGCTCGCCGATCGTCAGGGCCACGGCCACCACCACGGCCGACAGCACCGCCGCTCGGATCCGCACGGTCCGGAGTGCGCGGCGAAGCCTGGCGCCGAGCCGCCACAGATGCGAGCCGCCGTTGGGATCAGCCGCCATCGGACTCGAGCCGGTAGCCGGCGCCGCGCACCGTGGTGATGGCAGCGCGATCGAACGGGAGGTCGATCTTCTTGCGGAGTGACCGGATGTACACCTCCACGATGTTGGGGTCGCCCTCGAACGAGAAATCCCACACGTGGTTGATGATGTCGGGCTTCGACACCACCTGCCCCACGTGCCGCATGAGTACCTCCAAGATTGCGAACTCACGGGCGGTGAGCTCGATGGCCCCGTCGCCCCGTCGCACCTCGTGGGTGGCGGGGTCGAGCTGGAGATCGCCGGCGGCGAGCACGACCGGTCGCTCCTGTCCCCGACGCCGCAGGAGCGCTCGCAGCCGAGCGAGGAGCACCACGAAGGCGAAGGGCTTGGTGAGGTAGTCGTCGGCCCCGGTGTCGAGGCCCTCGGCCTCGTCGAGCTCGCCATCCTTGGCAGTCAGCATCAACACCGGCGTCCAGTTGTCGCGCTCGCGCAAGGTACGGCACACGACGAATCCGTTGATCTTCGGGAGCATGAGGTCGAGCACGATGGCGTCGTAGGGCACCTCGCCGGCAAGCCAGAGCGCCTCTTCGCCGTCGGTGGCCACGTCGACGGCGAAGCCCTCGGCTTCGAGGCCAGACCGCAGCGACGCGGCGAGCGCGGTCTCGTCCTCCACGACCAGTAGACGCATTCGCCAACCCTACGGCGCGGGCGATGCCGGCGGATGCGGCGGTGGCTCGTTCGGTTCAGCCCCGCTTCAGCTTCCGATTCGTACGGTTCGCCTCGTGACCACGACTCGTACTGCGCTCGATCCCCGGTCGTCCCAGTCGGTGCTTCGGCGCCTGCTCGGCCGGCCCTCGGACTGGCACCTCCGCATGCCTCGTCTGCCCCGATTCAATCCTGGCCTCCACACGTTGGGCCCGCTCGCCCTCCTGGCCAGCCTCGCGGTGTCGTGGCCGGCCTTTGCCGGTGCCACCGGTGACGGGGGCAACGTGGCCTTCGGCCTCTACATCGGGGCGGTGTCGATCATCCTCATGGCGTGGAGCTTCCTGCTCGCCGTGCGGATCCCGTTCCTCGAACCGTTCTTCGGTGGCCTCGATCGGATGTATCAGGTGCACCGCTGGGCGGGCACCTTCGCCGCCATCACGATGTTCCTCCACACCTCCATCGAACCGGAGATCGACGGTGGTATCCGGGGCGCCAGCGAATCGTTGGCCGACACCGCCGAGGAACTCGCCGGCACCGGCGAGGTGATGATCTACGGCCTCATCGCCCTCTCACTGCTCCGCTGGTTCCCGTACCGCTGGTGGCGCCTGACCCACAAGCTGTTCGGCATCCCGTTCGCCTTCGCCTGCTTCCATTTCTTCACTGCCGAGAAGACCTACGCCAACGATTCGGCCTGGGGCATCTGGTTCGGCGCCATCATGGTGATCGGTCTCGTGACCTACGTGTGGCGTGTGTTCAAGCGAGACATGGTCACTCCCGGCCTGCGCTACAAGGTGACCGAGTCCACCGTGCGGGGGTCGACGCTCGAGATCGCCATGGAACCCACCCGCAAGGCGCTCGACTACCGCGCCGGACAGTTCGCCGTGCTCAAGGTGCAGGAGCCGGGGCTGCGGGAGCCGCACGTGTTCACCATCGCCTCGTCACCCTCAGATGGCGAACTCCGGTTCTTCATCCGTGACCTCGGTGACTGGACGGGCGAGATGCTCGCCCGAGGCGAGGATCTCCTCGGCTCGACCGTGATCGTGGAGGGGCCCTACGGGCGTTTCGAACCGCTCGGTCACAATGCCACCCGCACCGTGTGGGTGGCTGGCGGCGTTGGCATCACGCCGTTCCTGTCGGCCATGATCGATCTGGATCCGATGGAGGATCCCGTCCATCGACCCACGCTGTTCTACGCCGTACGGTCGGCCGACGATGCCATGGCCATCGAGGTACTGCGTCGGGCCGAGTACGAGCTGCGCCTCAACCTCGTGATCTGCAGCTCCGCCGACGGGCGACGCTTCACGCCGGAGTTGATGGAGCAGGTCGTCGGATCCGATCTGCGGGGCGCCCAGGTGGCGGTCTGTGGGCCGGCCGGGCTGGTGGCCACCGTCGATCGCACGGCCCGCCGACTGGGGGCCAGTGATGTCGAACACGAGGACTTCGACATTCGTCAGGGCTTCGGGCCCGACCTCTCCCGTGACGTCCACTCGGTGGTGCGCAGCGTCACCGACCGTGGTTGAGGTGCTGGGAACGCGCCCTTCTCATCGCCGAAATCTGCGCGTAACAGTGCCTGATTACGGTGACCTTCATGACAGCAGGTCGGGCGACCACCACCTACGTGATGCGGCTCAAGATGGCCGATCGGCCAGGAGCACTGGCCGAGGCCGCAGCCCGGATCGCGGCGGTGCGAGGCGACCTGGTCGGCATCGAGATCCTCGAACGGACAAACGGTGAGGTGATCGACGAGCTGATCGTGCAGCTCCCCGATGTGGGGTTGCTCGACGTGATGTGCTCGGAGCTGGCCGAGGTCGATCAGCTCGAGATCGAGAGCATTGGCGAGCTTGACGCTGCGGGGATCGACCCGCAGCTGACGGCCCTGGAGATCGCCGACGTGATCGTTGGCGCCGCCACGGTCGACGACCTGCTCTGGAGTTTGTGTGCCCACACGCGCCGGGTGATCCGGAGCGACTGGGCATGCGTGCTCGACGGGGCGGGCACCGTCATTGCCTCCTCCGGTTCGTCCCCCCACGAGGGTTGGTTGGTTGCGTTCGTGGCGGGGCGAGCCGAGGAAGTGACCGACGGCTGGTCAGGCGAAGCGGAGTGGATGCCACTCCCGGTCGCCTGCGGCCCCCTCACCCTCGTGCTCGGCCGGGCGGAGTCGCCGCTGCGGGCCAAGGAACGACAGCGAGCCGCTGCGCTCGCCCGAGTCGCCGGATCATGGTGCAACCGGCTGCGTGAGCAGTCCCGGCAGGCATCAATGCTGGTGCATCCCAGCGGGGCTTTCCTCCCCCTTCACCCCGCTGGGACAAATCGCGGTTGGGAGGCGACCGGCGACAGCGTCGCTGCAACGCCCCCGGCCGACTGGTTCGCCGATCGATCTCGCTGAGTCAGCGTCGCCTCAGCGAGATCGGTCTGCGACAGGGGAGCCGTGCGCTCCCCGGTCGCTTCCGGCTGGGTGATCAGTGATCAGCGCCCCGGCGGACGATGGTGGCGGATCGGACGTTCTGTCCGAGTGAACTCCGGCCACTGTGACCACGGCGGTCCGGCCATGAACCCACCGTCGACAACGAACTCCTGGCCGGTCATCCACTCCGACTCGGCACTGGCCAGGAACAGCGCCATGTTGGCGATGTCGTCGGCCTCACCGACCCGGCCGAGGGCCTGGGCTCCGGCGCTGATGTCGCGCATCTTCTGGATCCGCTGATCGTCGGCGTCGGGATGACCGGCCGCAAGGGGAGTGGCGATGAACCCGGGGCAGATCGCGTTGACCCTCACGTTCGACTCACCCAGTTCGAGCGCGACCGATCGCGTGAGATGCAGCACCGCGCACTTCGCAACGCTGTAGAGGTGCGGGGCGTACCCGGCCCGGAGTCCGGCCACGCTGGCGGTGTTGATGATCGAGCCACCACCGGCGGCCGTCATCACCGGGGCGGCGTGCTTGATGCCGAGGAACACACTCTTGACCAGCACGTCCATCGTCAAGTCGTAGTCTTCGACGGTGGTGGACGCGATCGGTCCGAGCGCGCCGCCGAAACCGGCATTGTTGAACACACAGTCGAGGCGGCCCCAGCGGTCGGTGGCCTCGGCCACCATGGCGGCGACGTCTTCCTCCTTGCTCACATCGGTGCGCAGAAAGGCGGCGCTGTCGCCCAGTTCGGCGGCGAGGGCGTCACCCCGATCGGTGTCGAGATCGGCGATCAGCACGCGGGCCCCTTCGGCCACGAACCGCCGGGCGGTGCCAGCTCCGATGCCGCTCGCCCCTCCCGTGATGATCGTGCCGTGTCCGGCCAGCTGTCCTTCGGGCTGCGCATCGCTGGTCATCCTGGTCCCCTGTTGCTGCGAGATTCGTCGGTGCTCCTCAGCGGTTTATCGGAGGTCGACGGGTCACGTCCAGATCAACCGCTGGCTCGACGGCGTCGTCAGCTGTGGGCGATCAGACGATGCGGCGGTCGGCGGCCCAGCGGGCGAGCTCGTTCCTGTTCGACAGCTGGAGTTTGCGTAACACTGACGAGGCGTGGGTCTCGACGGTCTTGATCGAGATGCTCAGCCGGCGGGCGATCTCTTTGTAGGCGTACCCGCGGGCGAGCAGGCGCATCACCTCCTGCTCGCGGGCCGTGAGCTGGTCGAGCTCCGGGTCGACCGGGCCGTCGAGGTCGGCAGAGAAGGCGTCGAGCACGAAGCCGGCAAGGCGGGGCGAGAACACGGCGTCGCCGTCGTGGATGCGTTGGACGGCGTCGAGCAGTTCATCGCCGTCGATCGTCTTGGTCACGTAGCCGCGGGCGCCGGTACGGATCACCTCGATTACGTCCTCGGCCGCGTCCGACACCGACAGGGCGAGGAACTTGGTGTTCACCCCGCGGTCGACCACGCCCCGGATCACGGCCGGGGCGTTGCCTCCGGGAAGGTGCACGTCGCACACCACCACGTCGGGCTTGTGGGCGGCGATGGCGTCGATCGCTTCGCCGACGTCGGCCGCCTCGGCCACCACCGTCACCCTGTCGCCTTCCAACTCGGCGCGCACGCCGGCACGCACCACGGCGTGATCGTCGACCAGCACCACTCGGATCATCAGCGTCCTCCGCTCGATTGGGACTCGGGTTCGGGTTCGGGCTCGGGTGTAGGTTCAGTCTCGTCGGTGGCCGGCGCCAAGGGGAGCACCAGCTCCACCTCGGTGCCGGCGCCCGGCTCGGAATGCACGCTCGCACTGCCGCCAGCCCGGGTCATGCGACCAACGATCGACTCGCTGATCCCACGGCGGTTCGACTGGGCAGCGGCGTCCATGTCGAACCCCTGGCCGGTATCGCGCACGAACAGCTCGATGCGATCCGACCCACACTCGGCGAACACGTCGATCTGGCGGGTATCGCTGTGGGTCGCCGCATTCACACATGCCTCACCGGCTGCGGCCAACAGCGGTTCGATCGTCGTCGGTTCGAAGTCGGCCGAGTCGTTCACCACGATCACCTTGATCGGGGTGCCGTAGCGAGCGTCGAGTTCGGCCGCCATCTTCTCGAGCGCCGTGGTGAGCCGGACACGCCCGGCCTCGGGTTGATCGCCCGGCTCCTGGTAGAGCCACAGTCGCAGCTCGCGCTCTTGCTGGCGGGCCAGGCGTGCCGTGCGATCGGCGTCGTCGGCGTGACGCTGGATGAGCGCGAGCGTCTGGAGTACGGAGTCGTGGAGGTGAGCGGCCATCCGAGCCCGTTCATCGGCCCGCACGCGCTGCTGGCGTTCCTGGTCGAGGTCGCGGCCGATCCGGGCGAGGGAGGGAGCCACCACGAGGGTGATGCCCGACACCACAGCCAGCGCCACGATCAGCACGAGCAGGGTGCTGATGATGTTGCTCGACAGGGCGAGGAAGGCGATCATGCCGCCGACCCCCACCACCACCCCGGCCCCGATCCGGGCCACCGACCAGAGCCCGCGCTCGCCTTGGGCCCGAGTCCACGCCACGAGGAAGCCGGTGAGCACGAAGGCACCCGGGAACACGATCTGGTCGATGAATCCGGCCGCCTGCGTGCGCAGGAACAGCAACAGCCCGAGCACGATCATGGCCACTGCCACGTGTCGGTGGAGGGCGGACGCGCCCTTGGGAATGGGGGCGTAGGGGGCAGTCGGGCCCGTCGACAACACCACCAACGCGAGCCAGGCTCCGGCGTAGAGCACGAGGCCCCATCCGCCGGCGAGGGCCAGCACCACGAACGACACGCGGATCACGAGCGGCTGCACGCCGATCTCGTTCGCGATGCCTGCGGCCACACCGCCCAACCAGGCGTTGTCGGCCGAAAGCCGCGGCAGTTGCCATCGAGGCCGCTCGGCCAGAGGACGTGTGGAGCTCACTCCTGCCATATTCTCATCGGATGACGCTGGTGTGCATCAGGGCCGAACCCCGAGACACCCCTGAGATCGGGGGCCGTGATCAGGGAACACTCCGGGCGAGCACCGATTCTCAACGACCGATCGCTCGCTCACGATGATGGCATGACCAACGAACCCCCCACCCCCCGACCGGGGAACGAACCGGATCCGCAGCTGGATCCGTCGGTCGGCCCCGAACCTCCGACCGATCCGTCTCCGTCCACGCCCTCGATCGACGACGTGCTGGCCGACGACACCGTCACCGGCGACCCGGCTGCCGACGACGCCGGGCTCTACGAGCCTGTCGATCTCGACGTCGACGCTGATCCCACCTTCGACGAGGCAGCAGCCTCGGCTACCGACCGCCCGATGGATCCGCCCCCCGACGGCGCCGGTGCGGCCGGTGACGCTGGAGAGGGTGCGGCAGCCTGGACCGCCCCCGACCCGGGGCCGGGCGCCGGCGCGGGTGGTGCCCCTCCGCCACCCGCCGGCGCTGCCCCCGGCTGGGCTCCCGGTGGTCGCCGCCTCGTGCGTGACCCCTACAGCCGCCTCGGCGGTGTTGCCTCCGGCCTGGCCCACTACGTGGGCATCGACGTGTCCATCATGCGAATCCTCTTCCTGCTCGTTGCCTTCGGCACCGGCTTCGGATTCTTCGCCTACCTGCTTGCGTGGATCATCATCCCCCGAGCCGACTACTGGCCCCCGGCGCCCGGAACGCCCCGTCCGTTTCGATCACTGACGAGGCGCGATCTGGGCCTCGGGATGGCAATCGTCGGTCTGCTCATCGCCCTTGCGTTCGGCGGTGGCATCACCGGCAGTTTCCTCGTTCCGCTCATCCTGGTGGGTGGTGGCGTGTGGCTCCTGCTGCAGCCCGCCTCCGCCACGGAACCGGCGTTCGCCACGGCCGCCTACTCACCCCCCACGGGTGAGGGCGACGTGACCGGGCCCATGCCGGCGGGCGATCCGGTGACGGCGAGTGCGTACGCCGCCGGTCCCTACCCCACGCCCACCCCGGTGCCTCCGCCCAAGCGGCGGCGGTGGGTGCTCGGGTTCGTGTTCGGGGTACTTGCGCTGTTCATCATCCTGCCGATCCTGGCGATCGTCGGTCTGATCATCGCCGCCGCCACCGGCAACATCGAGGCCAACTTCGATGCGGCCGACGTCGAGATCACCCCGAACGAGATCGAGGACTTCCCGGTCGACCTCAGCTACGACGGGGCCGACCTCACACTCGATCTGTCGGAGATGACGCCGGCGGACTTCGCCGAGCTGGACAGCCCGGCTCAGGTCGACATCCAGAGCGACTTCGGGTCGATCGAGGTGATCGTTCCCGACGATCTCGACGTGGCGATCGAGGGCTCGACGAGCTTCGGCGACATCCAGGTGTTCGACCGGCAGTCGTCGGGAATCGACAACGACATCGTCGTTCGTGCCGACAATCCCGACATCGAGATGGATCTCGACATCGACTTCGGCGAGATCCGGGTGGTGCGCCCCTAGCTCCGAACCTCCTCCCCAAACCCCAGAGGCCCGAGGCACTGCGCCTCGGGCCTCTGCGCGTTGGGGCCACGGTGTCGGTGATCCGGTGGAACGTTTCGGGGCCGTCGCCCGTCATACAGGTATGCGAGGAGTGGGCGCCGCCGTGGCCGGCGGACGGCGGAGGGGCCAGGCTGCGGCCACCGCCGAGGTCGATCGGCTCTACCGCGAGGAGTACGCCCGGCTCGTGCGCACGGCCACCATGATCACGGGCCGCCAGGCCGTGGCCGAAGAGCTGGTACAGGACGCGTTCATCAAGGTGCTCCAGCGCTGGCAGGATCTGCGCACGCCGGCAGCCTTCCTGCGCACAGTGGTGGTGAGGCAGTGCACCGACCACGGCCGCCGGGAAACCGTTGCCGCCCGCCACCGGTCGACGGTCACCGAAACGTACGCCTTGCCGCCCGACCTCGACGAGATGTGGGACCGGCTCCAGCACCTGTCGCCGGAGCACCGCACCGTGTTGATCCTCCGCTACTACGAGGATCTGACCGTCGATGAGATCTCGCACCTGATGGCATGTCGGCCGGGCACCACCAAGTCCCGGATCAATCGGGCTCTCGCCCAGCTGCGCCAGGAGGTCACACGATGAACGGGCGCCAGACCGACCCGATCGACGACGTGGAGGAGCAGCTCCGAGCCACGTTGGATGCAGTGGGGCGCCAGATCGACGTGGCCGCACCCCACCGGGCATACGCATCCGAGGTCGCCGTGCTGCCCACCCGAACCCGTGGCCGATCGGTGTACCTGGTCGGTTTGGCCGCTGCGATCGTGGTGGCCGTTGGTGTCGGCGTTGCGATCGGCTCGTTCCGATCGTCGACCCGGATCGACACCCCGGCCGACTCCGGCGAGGTGGAGCCGACCGTTCCCCCGACCTCGGTGCTCGACGAACAACGCCCCACCGATGCAGACACAGACGAGGCTGAGGCCGCGACCTACCGGTACGCCGGTGAGCCCGGCGTACCGGCCGACTGCTGGCCGTGGACCACGGGCCCGTTCGCATTCGGCCGCATCGCACCCGAGGATGCGCCGCAATGTGTGCGGGTGCCCGCATCCCAGCCGCTGAGATTCTCCAATCCGCTGAGCGATGCGGTGACGATCGAGTTCGGCGACGGCAGCGCAGAGTGGACGATCCCGGCCGAGGCGTTCGAGGCCGACATGCCGGGCACGGTCGGTGATCGGGTTCCCGTCGTCGACGGCACGGGCACGATCACGGCGACGGCGGCGTCGGGCGAGTCGTGGACGTTCCACGTGGTGCCCGACGCCGACGATTCACTGGCTGCGCATGAGATGACGATCAGTGGCTACGGCCCAGTCGAGTTGGGCATGACCGTTGAGGAGGCAGCCGAGGCTCTCGGCACGCCCTTCGCCATCGATGATCGGCGGCCCGCCGGCTCCACCTGCGGCGCAATGGCGATACCCAATCTGGTGGACGGCCCGCTGTTCATGATCGAGTACGCGCCCGGCAGCACCGACCCTGGTACCGCGGTGGTCGTTCGCATCGACGGAGGCGCACGCACCTCCACCGACACGGGCATCGGAGTCGGAACAGCCGAACAGGAGGTACTCACCACCTACGGCGCCCAGCTCACAAGCGAACTGTCGAAGTACGGCGACCTGGAGAACGACTTCCGCCTCATCCACCAGCCGCTCGACGAGACCTTTGCCGATCGTCGGCTGGTGTTCCTCACCGACGACGGCCAAGTCGTGGCCCTCGTCGTGGGATACACAGAGGCAGCCCTCCTGGTGGAAGGCTGCCTCTGATTCGGCTGTGACCCCGCGGGGTGTTTCAGCGCGTGATGCGGCTGGGATTCAGCGGGCGTCCTGGATGGCGCCCCACACGCGCTGGGCGGTGAGCGGCATGTCGATGTGGGTCACCCCGAGGTGCGACACTGCATCGACCACGGCGTTGTGGATGGCCGGCGTCGAACCGATCGTTCCTGACTCACCGATGCCCTTGGCCCCGAGGGGGTTGCGGGGGCTCGGTGTCTCGGTGTTGCTCGTCTCGAAGCTGCACAGCTCGGCGGCCGACGGCATGGCGTAGTCCATCAGGTTCGACGTGATGGGGTTGCCGCCGTCGTCGTACTCCACCACCTCGTAGAGGGCCTGCGCCGCGCCCTGGGCGATGCCACCGTGCTGCTGACCCATGACCAGCATCGGGTTGAGGATCTGGCCGCAGTCGTCGACGGCGATGTGGCGCACCATCTCGACCTCGCCGGTCTCGGTGTCGACTTCGACCACCGAGATGTGCGACCCGAACGGGAAGGTGGAGTCGGTGCCGTCGAAGTCCAGTTCGTGGGCGAGCCCGGGCTCCATGTCGCCGGGGCGCTGCGCATCGTCGTTCGACGCCGCCACCAGCTCGGCCCAGCTCTTGTTCGACGTTGGCACGCCGGCGACCTGCAGGCCACCCTCGCCGACCACGATGTCGTCTTCGCTGGCCTCGAGGAGGTGCGCCGCCAGCTTCTTGGCCTTGGCCAGCACCTCACCGGAGGCGATGTGCACGGCCGAGCCCGCGGTCTGGAGCGAGCGGGAGCCCATCGTGCCCTGACCACGCGGCACCTCGGCGGTGTCGGACTGGATCAAGGTCACGTCTTCCATCGGCACGCCGAGGATGTCGGAGGCGATCATCGAGAACGCCGTCTCGTGACCCTGGCCGTGGGCGCTGGTGCCCACTCGGGCGTTGACCTTGCCGTCCTCGGTGATCTCAACGGCGCCGTACTCCACGTGGAGCCCGGCGGGGGCGGTCACCTCGACGTAGGACGACACGCCGATACCGATCTGCTTCGAGTCACCGGAGGCCCGGCGAGCGGCCTGGTCGGCCAGAAGCTGGCTGTACCCGGCGGCCTCGACCACGGCGTCGAGCGACTTCTCGTACTCGCCCGAGTCATAGTTGGCGCCGCCGTGGGTGGTGAGCGGGAACTGATCGGGCTGCAGGAAGTTCTTGCGCCGGATCTCGACCGGGTCGATGCCGAGCTCGTCGGCGGCCCGGTCGAGGGTGCGCTCCAACAGCTGGGTGGCCTCGGGGCGACCGGCACCGCGGTAGGCGGCAGTGGTCGTGGTGTTGGTGGCGGCGGTTTCGGCGTAGTAGCGGATCTTCGGGATCTGGTAGACGCCCTGGATCATCGTCTGGGTGAAGATCGTGAGGAAGCCACCGATGGCCGGGTAGGCGCCGGAGTCGCACACCACCTTGGCGTCGAGGCCCACGATGGTGCCGTCGCTGGTGAGGCCCATCTTGGCTGTCATGGTCATGCCGCGGCCATGGGCCAGCGACACCATGTTCTCGCTGCGCTCCTCGGTCCACTTGACCGGGCGGTTCAGGTCCTGGGCGATCTTCGTGGTGAGGAAGTGCTCCACGTAGGGGCCGGCCTTGGGGCCGAAGCCACCACCGACGAACGGGGCAGCCACCCGGGTCTTCTCGGGGTCGAGCCCGACCATGCCCACGATCGCGTCTTTCACCGCGATCGGATTCTGCGAGGGGATCCACACGGTCATCTCGTCACCCTCGGGGATCGAGATGCAGCCGTTCGGCTCCATCGGGACGCCAGCCAGCCGCTGGGACACCATCTTGATCTCCACCACGGTGTCGGCGCCTTCGAGCGGATCGCCGTCGTCCTCGCCGAGGCCGATACCGGTCTCGAACACCTTGTTGGTGCCCTTCTCCTCGAACAGGATCGGAGCACCGTCGGCCAGGGCGGCCTCCATGTCGGTCACGGCTTGCAGCTCGGTGTAGTCGACGAACACGGCCTCCGCGGCGTCGGCGGCGATCTCACGGCTGTCGGCCACCACGGCGGCCACGATGTCGCCGACGAAGCGCACCTTGCCCTTGGCGAGCACCGGGCGGTTGAACGCAGCGTCGAACATCGGGAAGCCCTGGAAGTCCGGGATGCCGATGTTCTCCGAGGTCCACACGCCAGCGACGCCTGGCATGCCCTCGGCCTCGCTGGTGTCGATGCTGTCGATCGTGGCGTGGGCCCACGGTGAGCGGACGAAGTGCACGTAGCCCAGGCCCTCGATCTCCATGTCGTCGTAGTACTTGTCGACGCCCTTGAGGAGCGTCGGGTCCTCTCGACGGAGAACGGAGTTACCGAGAATCGAGCCCTGAACAGCAGTCATGGACGCTCCTTACCAGTGCGGGGTACGTGCAGTCGGATGAGAATTGTGCCTCTGATTGTGGTCGTCAGTCACGTCTCGCGCCGAATTGGGCGGACAGTCAGCCGGCCGTTGGGTTCAGGGCCCGCCATCGACGGGCGATCACGGTGTTGAGCACCACCAGTGCAACGAGGGCGGTGGCGGCGGTGAACCCGAAGGCTGCGGTGTAGCCGTAGCCCACCACGATCAACCCGAGAAGGGGGCCGACGAGGGCGTTGGCGATGTCGTAGAAGCCGGTAAACGTGGCCATCGCCGCCCCTCGTTCGTGGTCGGGAACGCCCGCGATCGCAAGGGGGATGAACGACGGCGATTGCAGTGAGAGTCCTGCCGCCAGCAGCACCGCCCCCACGAACACACCAGCGGGCGCAGTCCAGAAGGCCACCACCAGAGCCGCGATGACGGTGACCACGAGTGCGCCCGAGCCCGCCCTGATCGGCCCGATCACGTCGGGGATGCCGCCCCCGAACAGGCGGACGAGGATCACCGCCCCCGACAGCACGGTGAAGATGATCGACACGTCGCGCACGCCGACCTCGCGGCCGTACAACGAGGCGAAGGCCAGGAACCCGTTGAAGGCGAACACACCGAACAACGTGACCACGCCAGGCAGGAGCGACGCCCGGTACACGAGGGGAGCTGGCACACGCTCGGGGTCACCGGGCGTTGGGGGGGTGAGCAGGAGCCCGACGGCACCGGCGGCGAGTGCCAACCCGCCGACGAGCATCCACACCTCGTCGTAGCCGAAACGGTCGAGGAGGCGAACGCCGACCACAGGGCCGAGCCCCAGCCCGGCGTGGATCGCCACCAGGGCGAGGCTGGCGGCCTGGCTCCGCCGATTGTCGGGGGCCAGTTCCAGCGCTCGCATGGTGACACCGATGAACACCCCAGCCCCGCCGGCGCCGAGGATCAGCCTCGACACGATGGCGACGGGAACCGACGCGGGGGCCACCAGGAGCACGGCCATCGATGTCGCAGAAACCAGGGCGCCCCAGAACACGATGTGGCGGGCGCCTCGCCCGTCGGCCACTCGGCCGATGAAGGGTCTCGTCAGCAGCGCCGACACGGCGATGGAGCCCATCACGGTGCCGGCGGTGGCCTCGGTGCCGCCGATCACGTCGACCACGAACGTCGGCATCAGTGCGTTGAGCACGCCGGTACCCGCGAAGAACAGCGACGAGGTGAGCATCAGGGCCACGAACTCGGCGCCGAGGAGTCGTTCGGGCGACGAAGGGCCGGGCACTGCTGCGAGGGTACGAACTCGGGTCGTGCCGGGCAATCCGAGCCGGCGTGGAGACGTCGAGGCGTCGAGGAGTCGAGACGTCAGGGCATCGGGTTGGAGGCGGTGTCGTTGACGCCAGCGGTGTGCGTGGTGGCCTCAGCTCCAGCTCCCGCAGCCACGAGGGCGGCCACCTCATCGGCCAGCTCCATCGTGACGGGTTCGCCGGTGAGGAGGAGCCGTACCCACAGTGGACCGATCAGCGTCTCGATGACGAGCGTGGCATCGGTGCCGGGTGGGAGTTCGCCCCGCTCGATCGCCCGCTCGACGATGGCCCCGGACAAGGCCAGACGCTCGGCCCAGAACCCGCCCATGCCGGCCGCCAGTTCATCCGATGTGATCGCCGCCGCCACCAACGATCGCGACCGTCGTCCCCGCGCCTCGGGCGTCATGTTCCCCGCCACGGCGCGGGCCAAGGCCTGCAGATCGGCCGAGAACGAGCCGGAGTCGGGGATCGGGATGTTCTCCTCGGAGGCCTCCCGGGCCGAGTCGGCGATCAGTTCTGACTTCGTTGGCCAGCGCCGGTAGACGGTGGTCTTGTGCACGCCGGCTCGGGCGGCGACGGCCTCGATGGTCAGGGCATCGAAGCCCGCCTCGACAAGGAGTTCCTCGGTGGCGTGGAGGATGGCGGACCTCACCCGGGCGGCCCGACCGCCGGGGCGTTGATCGCCAACTCGGGGCGCAGACTCTGTCACACCCGTCACACTATCGCATCTTCAGTTGCGTTTGTAGTCCACCTGGTTCATAGTGGGTAACGCAACATGAGTTGCGACAACAGAGCCAGCCGAGGAGCCTGCCATGCGCCACGCAATCCACACCGAGATCGACATCGACGCCGCCCCCGAGGTGGTCTGGTCGGTGCTCACCGATCTCGACGGCTATGCGGAGTGGAACCCGTTCATGACCGAGTCGTCGGGCACCGTGGCGGTTGGTGAGCGGCTCACCAACCGGATGCACCCCCCGGGCGGCCGAGCGATCACCTTCAAGCCGACCGTCACCGCGGTCGATCACGGCCGGGTGTTCGAGTGGCTCGGGAGGCTCTGGGTCAACGGTCTGTTCGATGGGCGGCACCGCTTCGAGCTGACGCCGATCGCCGGAGGTGGCACCCACCTCGACCACAGCGAGTCGTTCAGTGGCGTGCTCGTGAGGGTTCTGCGGTCATCGCTCGACACGCAGACCAGAGAGGGGTTCGAGGCGATGAACGCTGCCCTCAAGGCACGAGCCGAACAGGTCGCGACGTGCGCCTGAGGTGCTGTGTCACCGTAGTCGGCGCCGAAAACAGGACCCGCCCCGGGTGGGCAAACCCGGGGCGGAAGGGATACGGCGACCGGACCAAACGGAGGGATGGGTAGGGCGACAGGTCCGGCCGCCGTAGAGCGGTCCCCGAATCAAGGGTGGACTCGATTCCTGGGTGCTCACTACAAAAGAACAGCCCAGGAGCGGGGATATTCCAAGGGTCGCATGTGCAACCCCTGTGATGTGCGTCACGCCGCCAGCGATGCCCCCTCTGTTGTGGTAGGCGACTGCGGTGCCGGCTCCAGGGCCCAGTCGAGCACCTGGTCGATGTGGGAGGCGAGATGCACGGTGACCGTCTCTCGTACTTCGGCCGGCACGTCCTCCAGGTCGGCCCCGTTCGCCTCGGGCAGGATCACGGTGGTGATGCCGGCCCGATGGGCGGCCAGTACCTTCTGCTTCACACCACCGATGGGCAGCACTCGGCCCTGGAGGGTGACCTCGCCGGTCATGGCCACGTCGGCTCGCACCGGGCGATCCGACAGCAGGCTCACGAGCGCCGTGGTCATGGTGACGCCAGCCGAGGGCCCGTCCTTGGGTACGGCGCCAGCGGGGAAGTGCACGTGGAGGCGCTTCGATGCGGGTACCGACACGTCGAGCCGTTCGGCCTGCGAGGCCACGATCGAGCGGACGATCGATGCCGACTCCTTCATCACGTCACCCAGCTGACCAGTGAGGATCGGATCACCCTCGCCGTCGACGAGTGCCGTCTCGACGAACAGGACGTCGCCGCCAGCGCCCGTCACCGCCAAGCCGGTGGCGATGCCAGGCCGGTCGATGCGGTTCTCCACCTCTTCGGACGGGATCGGTCGGCCGAGCAGGTCGCGCAGGTCGTCGGGCCCGATCGTGATCGGCTCGTCGGCCTGGTCGGCGGGGCGGGAGGCAATGGTGGTGGCCGACTTGCGGATCGCCTTGTCGAGTAGGCGCTCAAGCCGTCGAACACCGGCCTCACGGGTGTAGGTGGCGGCGATCGACGTGATCGCCTCCGGGGTGAAGGTGACCTCGTCCTCGGTCAGGCCGTTGCGGCGGATCAGTCGCGGCAGCAGGTGATCGGTGGCGATGGCCGCCTTCTCCGACTCGGTGTAGCCGTCGATGGTGATCAGCTCCATGCGGTCGAGGAGCGGGCCGGGAATGGTGTCGAGCACGTTGGCCGTGGCGATGAACACGATGTCGGACAGGTCGAGCTCGAACTCGAGGTAGTGGTCCCGGAACGAATGGTTCTGGGCCGGGTCGAGCACCTCCAGCAACGCAGCAGACGGATCGCCCTGCCAGCCGCCGCTCACCTTGTCCACCTCGTCGAGCAGGATCACCGGGTTCATCGAGCCGGCCTCGGTGAGGGCTCGAACGAGGCGTCCGGGACGAGCGCCGACGTAGGTGCGGCGGTGGCCGCGGATCTCGGCCTCGTCGCGGATGCCGCCGAGGGCGAGCCGGACGAATGAGCGGTTGAGCGAGCGGGCCACCGACTCGCCGAGCGAGGTCTTGCCGACGCCCGGGGGTCCGACGAGGGCCAGGATCACGCCGCGACGACGGTCGCCGGGTTCGTTCTCCACTCCCCGGTCTGCCCGCAGCTTGCGGACGGCGAGATGCTCGACAAGGCGGTCCTTCACATCGTCGAGGCCGGTGTGGTCGGCGTCGAGAATCTCGCGGGCCTCGGTGAGGTCGAGGCGCTCGGTGGCGCGGTCACCGAAGGGCAGCTCGAACACCGTGTCGAGCCAGGTGCGGATCCAGTTGGCCTCCATCGACTCGTTGCCCGTGCGCTCCAGGCGGTCGATCTCGCGCTCGATTGCTTCGAGCGTGGCCTCGGGGAGGGCCGCATCGGGGTTCTCGGTGCCCAGTTCGGTGAGCGCGTCGAGCTTGGTCCGGTAGTCGCCGATCACGTCGGCATCGCCCTCGCCCAGCTCGGATCGGATGGCCGCGAGCTGGCGGCGGAGGATGGCCTCGCGCTGACCCTTTTCGAGATCGTCGGTGACCTCTTGTTGGATGCGCTCCTGGACCTCGATGCCCGCCAGCGCCTCCTTCACCCAGCTGGTGGCCACGCGAAGTCGGTCTCCGACGTCGATGGTCTCGAGGAGCTCGACGCGCCGCTCGAGGCTCAGGTCGGGCCAATAGCCCACGGTGTCGGCGAGGGCGCTGGCGGTGTCGATCTCGCGGAGGGCGCCGGCGAACTGTCGGCCGCCCACCTTGTCGAGCAGCGTGCTCGCGGCGGCGCGGTAGTTGGCGGCGAGGGTGTCGATCTCGGCGTCGGGCTCAGGGTCGACCACCGGCTCGGCCTGCACCCACAGCACGGGAGTCGAACCGACCACGCCGGTGCCCACCCGGGCCCGGCCCTCGGCTCGGACGGTGACGGTGGGAAGCTGTCGGTTGCGGGTGTCGCGGTCGACGATGGAGGCGATCACGCCGGTGGAGGCGAACCGGCCATCGATGCGGGGTACGAGGAGGAGGCGGCCATCGGCGGCGGCGCTGACCACCTCGGCTGCTTCTTTGGACTGGATGGCGACGGTGACGACCATCTCAGGCAGAACCACGCCATCGGGGAGGGGAAGAACGGGAAGTGTCTCGACTGCGGTGCTGGCCATTGAGGCCTCCTTCCGGATGATCCGACGACGCTTCTCCCGCTCCCCGGAGACCAGGGTGGGTTGACGTCTGCCGTCTTAGATTACAAGATTACATGTAATGATAGTTGCTCGGTAAGGAACCGAGACCCCCCGACGGCTATTCCCGATCGACTGAATCGGGTTTGGGCGTCTCCGGGGCAGAGAACGACTCCCCCACGAAAGAAGTTCCCGATGCCCAAGCGCCCCACCCCACCCCTCACGCCAGAAGAAGCCGCGGCCTGGTTCGCCGGTCGGATACCCGACGACTGGTTCGTCGGGCCGCCCCGAGTCATTCATGACCGGGACGAGATCCTCGTGATCGGGCGTCTCGCCGACCCCGACGCGCCCGAAGGCGAGGATTCGGCCCGTGTGGCCGCCACTGCCCGCATCAGCGGATTCCGGGAGGACACCCGCCAGTACCGCATGCGTGTGGCCGACGAGGCCCAGGCCCGATGGCACCGCGTGGTGTCGTGGGGCGCAGAGTGCGGTGATGTCGAGGCCACATTCACCCACGCGTCGGTGCCGGTGATGACCCGCCTCAAGCTCGAACAGCGAGCGCTGCTCGACACCCTCATCGATGCTGGCGTGGCATCGAGCCGCTCTGAGGCCTTGGCCTGGTGCGTGGAGCAGGTGGACGAGCACCAGAGCGAATGGATCGACCGCCTCCGCGACGCCATGACCGAGGTGGAGCGCATCCGCTCCGAAGGCCCGAACTAACTCCCGCTCAGGTGGTGGGGGAGATGAGGCCCTCGGTGACGAGGAACTGCTCATAGCGGCTGGGGTCGATCCAGGCCCCGGTCGCCTCGGCGAACACCCGGGCCGGCGCCGCCATCAGATCGGTCTGGCCGGCCCGCGCTGCGGTCGACGACACGCCGTCCACCACCTCGTCGGGGAGCCGGAGCAACACCTCTGGCTCCACCTCCAGTGGTGGCCGGGGGGCGACGGCGACCTCGGGGAGCTGCGCCAGGGTGGCATCGCGCACCGCAGGATCGTCGTCGTACCACTGGAGCTCGTGGATCTGGAGCCACTTGTCGGCGCCCATGATCACCACGTCGTACCCCTCGGCGATCTCGGCGACCAGCCGCTTGTCGGTCACGGCGGCATCGAGCCAGTCGTGCTCGGCTGCAACGGCCTCGAGCACCTGCCAGCGGTGAGCGAAGATCGGCCGCTGCACCCGGTGCTTGCCAAGCACCTCGGCGCTGGTGGCGAGCACCACCTGGTCCAGCTCGAACTGATCTCGGGCTGCGGCCGCAATCGCCACGTGGGCCGTGGTCGGCGGATTGAACGAGCCCGGATAGACGCCGGTGCGAGGCATTGGATCAGGATGCCAGCCGTTCGTGTTCCGGCCACCGTCGGGCCACGAAGGTGTCACCGGGAGGGGCGGGAGCGCCGGCTGCGGCCGTCTACCCTGACCCCGTGGCAGGAACCCCCGAGCCTGCGCTCGATCCCGACGAGCGGGGGACGCTCTCGCCCGGTGCGCTCCTCGACACTGACGCCTTCTTCGCCGAACTCCTGAACCGCATCGCAACCGCCCAGCAGCGGGTGCTGGTGCAGCTCATGACGTTCGATGGAGACGCCGCCGGGCTCCCCGTGGCCGACGCGCTGATTGCCGCGGCCGGCCGTGGGGTCGTGGTCGACCTGGTTGTCGACTGCTTCGCCCTCCGGTTCGTGAGTGACCAGTCCGCGACAGCTCCTGCCGTTGCCAACGAGGTGGCTCGCACGCAGCGCATGTTCCGGGCGTTGCGTGACGGCGGGGTGACGGTGCAGTTCACCAACCCGTACGGACCAACCGGCTGGCTCTACTACATGGCCCGGAACCACAAGAAGATCGTGGTGATCGACGACACCGCCTACCTCGGTGGCGTGAACGTGTCGGATCACAACGCGTCCTGGCACGACTTCATGGTTCGCCTCACGGATCCGGTGCTCGTCGAGGCCGTGGTTGCCGACGTGCTCACGACCCAGGAGGGCCGTGTCGTCGAGCGCACCGGACCGATTCTCACCAACGGTGCCATCGAGGCCACGTTCGACGAGATGGTGACGACAGCCGAGCGCCGAGTGGTGGTCGCATCGCCCTATGCAGTGGACCGCCGGCTCCCAGGCGTGCTCGCCGCCAGCGGTGCGCCCGAGCGAACGCTCGTCCTTGCTCCCGATCAGAACTATCCGTACCTCGAGCTGATCACCCCGGCGATCGTGAAGCAGCTCGACGAACTCGGGGTGCGCACTGTCACCTACCGCCGGTTCTCCCACGCCAAGTTCCTGCTGGCCGACGACCGGCTGCTGGTCGGCTCGTCCAACTTCGGTCGTCACAGCTTCTGGTGCAACCAGGAGATCGGGCTGATCATCGACGATCCGGCCTTCGTCGCCCACTTCGTGGCCACGATGCTCGACGACCTCGTGGAACGTGAGCCCGAGGCCCGCTGGCAGCAGCGGGCAGTCGGGGCGGTGGCTGCGGTTGCGATGGACATCGGCCTCCGGGCCTACGCCCGGGTGGTGGTGCCGCGCGTGCCGCCGCTGGCCGACTTCGACACGGTGGTCGGAGGTCGACCATGACGCTCGCCTCCCCCCGGATCCGTCGCCTGATCGGCATTGCCGGCGCCCTTGCCGCCGTGTGCGGCGTGATCTGGGTGATCGGATGGTGGACCGATCTTCTCGTGCTCCGGTTCGCCGGCCTCATGCTTGGTGCCGGAACGTTCCTCCCGCTTCCGGCCGACACCTTCGTGCTGGCGGTGTCGCCGAACCTGCATCCCGTGACGGTGGGGGTGGTGGGCGGGCTCGCCAACACCGCAGCCGTGCTCGTGGAGCGATCGTGGATCCGGACCCTCGTCGACCATCCTGCGTTCGCCCGGTTCTCGGCGTTCTTCGACACGAGCCGGGTGGTGGGATGGACCAGCCGCAACATGTTCGTCGCCTTGTTGGTCGGTGCTGCCTCGTTCATCCCGTTCGAGCCCTTCCGGCTCATCGCCGTGATGCGCGACTACTCCCCATGGCGCTACGCCCTGGCCACCTTCATCGCCCGGGGCGGTCGCTACTACGTGCTGGCGGCCCTGGGAAACGTGTTGCTCGACATCGGCATCCTCCAGCAGGCGATCTGGGTGGCCTTCGCTTTGTTCCTCGTCGGTGTGTGGCGGATGCTGGTACGCCTCATCCGCATGAGGCGCGAACCAGCGCCGCTTCCCGAGGCGCACCAGTGACCAGTCTTCACGTCCCCACCATGATCCGAACGTGACCGACGAGACGGGCCGGGAGGCGCTCGATCGGGTGCTGTTGTCGCTCTATCCCACCGCGGAGATCGACGGCGTCACCGCAACGGCACGGTTCGAGCCCCAACCCGAGCACCGGGGCAACCCAGGCTGGCTCCAGGGAGGACTGGCAGCGGCCGTACTCGACCACGTGTGCGCCCGGGCGGCTGCCGCTGCGCTCGACGCACGCGTGGTCACGGCCACGCTCGATCTGCGCTACCGACGTCCTGTGGCGATCGCGGATGGCCCCTACACCGTGCGCGCCGAGGCCGCCGCCAACCGCCCCCGAAGCCGAATGGTGCGGGTGGTCGGCGCAATCCTCGGCCCCGACACCGGCCATCTGGTGGAGGCCAAGGCCCTGTTCGTGGTCAGGCCTGGTGGGTGACCCATGACTGATGCCACCCAACCCAAGGCCGACAACGCGGGGTCGGTGCTGGCACCACTCCGCCGCCCTCGGTTGCGGCGAATGGTGTTCGCCCAGTTCCTGGCCGAACTCGGTGACGGCATCTCGCTCGTCGCGCTTCCCCTGTACGTATGGGCCCGCACCGGCTCCGAGGTCTGGACGGCGCTGACGTTCGGAATCGAGCTGAGCCTCGGCGTCGTGTTCTCCATCGTCGGCGGTGTGCTGGCCGACGCCTTCGACCGCCAGCGCGTACTGCTTGTGTCCTATGTCGTTCGAGGCACGCTGTTGGTCGGCGCCTTCGCCGTCGATCCGCTGCTCGCTGCGGTCACCCTGGGCGTGTCGGCCCGGGCCCTGGCCATGGTCGACAACCCATCGTTCGATGCCCTGATCCCCGGCCAGGCCGATGGCGACCTACAGCAGGTGGTGGCGCTCCGCAGGCTCATCCAGGCGGTCTCGATCACGATCGGGCCCGGCGTCGGTGCCTTGGCCGTGTGGCTCATCGGGCCGCGACCGTCGCTGTTGCTCAACGCGATCACGTTCCTGATCGCCTTCATCATCCTCGTCAGCGTGCGCCGCCTCGACGCAACCTACGCCGAACGTCGCCTGGCACGGGAGGGGTCGTCCTGGGGTGCCACGATCAGCGAGCTCGTCGGCGGCATGGGGGTGACGCTGCGGACGCCGGGCGTGCGCCGGCTCGTGGCCTACCTCACGCTCGTGATGGCCACCGTTGGCCTCCTGATGGCATCAGCAGTGGTGTACTACGAGAGCGAGCTCGACGCCGCCGACTACTGGTACGGCCTCGCCATCGCCGCATTCGGGGTGGGAAGCGCACTCGGGCTCGGCATCGCCGGCTCCCGCAATCTGCGGTGGCCGCTGCCCCGCATCATCGTGGTGGCCACGCCGCTCTACGCCGTGGCGTGTGCCATCGGTGGGGCCGTGGAGTGGCCGGCTGTGCTTGCCATCAGCTGGTTCATCTGGGGCTTGCTGCTCGGCCCTGAGGCCGTGGCGAGCGAAACGTTCTTCATCAGCCGCATCACTGAAGCGGAGCGAGGCCGGGCCTTTGCCGGCCTCGGCCTCGCCAACTCGCTCGGGATGGCGATCGGATCGCTGTCGGCGGCGCCTCTGCTCGGGGCCTTCACGGCCCGCACCGTGATCCTCGGCACGGGGGTGGTGGTGTTCTCGGCGATCCTGATCTGGATCCGGCCCGCCCTCGAAGGGGCGCGCTGGCCCGGCACCGAACCGGTGATCGCTATCGACGACGCATGACGAGCACCGGGATCGTGCGATCGGTCTTGGCCGCGTACTCGGTGAACTGGGGCATGACTGCGGCCTGTGTGTCGTAGAGCCGGTCGCGCTCGGCCCCCTCGGCCTCGATGGCCGTCACGTCGATCGTGTCGGCTCCCACCTCGATCGTGGTCGCGGGGTTCGCCTTGAGGTTGTGGTACCAGGCGGGATTGTCGGGGGCGCCGGCCTTGGAGGCGAAGATCACCCAGTCGTCGCCGTCGCCGAGGTAGACGAGCGGCGTCACCCGCTCGGTGCCGCTCTTGGCTCCGGTGTGGTGCACGAGGATCATGGGCGCACCCTCGAAGTTGCCGCCGACCTTGCCGCCGTTGGCGCGGAACTCCTCGATCACCTGTTTGTTGAACTCGTTCATGTCCACGGTGGTGGCCTCCTCGGATGTCGTGACGTCGTCTCGCCAGCAACCCTATTGGGGCGTACGGCATGCCCATCGCCGCTAGGTTCTGTGCCCATGTCCGAGCACAGCAACGGAACGGCCGTCCAGATCAACAAGTGGTCGTCGCGGATCACGCAGCCTCCGAGCCAGGGCGCATCCCAGGCGATGCTGTACGGCGCCGGCCTCACCAAGGACGACATGTCCAAGGCGCAGGTGGGCATTGCCGCGATGTGGTACGAGGGCAACACGTGCAACATGCACCTCGACGAGCTCGGCAATCACGTGAAGCGTGGCGTGACCGATGCCGGCATGGTTGGCATGCGCTTCCATACGGTCGGGGTGTCCGACGGCATGTCGATGGGGACCGACGGCATGAGCTTCTCGCTCCAGAGCCGCGACCTCATCGCCGACTCGATCGAGACTGTGGTCGGAGCCCAGTGGTACGACGCAGTGGTGACCATCCCGGGATGCGACAAGAACATGCCCGGCTGCGCCATGGCCATGGGCCGCCTCGATCGCCCGGCGATCATGGTCTACGGCGGCACGATCGCTCCTGGCCGGGCCATGGTGAGCGGCAAGGAGGAGAAGCTCGACGTCGTCTCCGCCTTCCAGAGCTACGGCCAAGCCCTGGCCGGCACGATCACCGAAGAGGATCGCCAGGCCATCGTCGACCACGCCATTCCCGGCGCCGGGGCCTGCGGCGGCATGTACACCGCCAACACGATGGCGGCCGCCATCGAGGTGATGGGCCTGTCACTGCCGTACTCGTCGTCAACCCCAGCGCTCGACAAGGCCAAGGTCGACGAGTGCATCGACGTTGGCACGGCGATCCGTCAGCTCCTGGAGAACGAGCTCACCCCGCGCAAGATCGTCACCCGCCAGTCGCTCGAGAACGCGATGGTCGTGACGATGGCTCTCGGCGGTTCCACCAACGCCGTGCTTCACCTCATCGCCATCGCCCGCAGCTTCGAGCTCGATCTCACGATCGACGACTGGCTCGCAGTGGCGAACCGTGTGCCGTTGCTCGCGGATCTGAAGCCCTCCGGCCAGTACGTGATGGAGGAGTTGCACGAGGTGGGCGGCGTGCCCGGCGTGATGAAGTACCTCCTGGATCAGGAGTTCCTCGACGGTGATCAGATGACCGTGACCGGTCGCACGATCGCCCAGAACCTCGATGCCGCCCCGAGCCTCCACGAGGGCCAGCCGGTGGTGGCCACGATCGACAACTCGGTCAAGGCGCGTGGCCACATCTCGATCCTGCGCGGCAACCTCGCCCCCGGCGGCGCCGTCGGCAAGATCACCGGTAAGCAGGGCCTCCGCTTCGAGGGCCCGGCCCGCGTGTTCGACTCCGAGGAGGACATGCTCGCCGGTCTCGAGCAGGGCCAGATCACCTCGGGCGACGTGATCGTGATCCGCTACGAGGGCCCCACCGGTGGTCCCGGCATGCCGGAGATGCTCACCCCGACCTCGGCCCTGGCCGGCGCTGGCTTCCTCGACGACGTGGCGCTCATCACCGACGGCCGCTTCTCCGGCGGCAGCCACGGTTTCATCATCGGCCACGTCGTGCCTGAGGCACAGGAGGGAGGCCCGATCGCCCTGGTCGAGAACGGCGACGTGATCACGATCGACGACGAGACCCACGTGATCTCCATGGCCGTCTCAGACGAGGAGTTGGCCCGGCGCCAGTCGGCCTGGACCAAGCCCCCCTACAAAGCCACCGCCGGCACGCTGTGGAAGTACATCAAGGTGGTCGAAGACGCGAGCCACGGCTGCGTCACCGACGGCTGACGGCAGCGCGCGCACCGGGCGCGGCCACGAGTTGATCGAGGCACCCGAGCTGGGATCTGGCATGCTCGGCCGATGACTGTTGCCAGCCCAGACGCCGAGGCGGCGGTGGACTCGTTCAGCTGGGGCCGCGTCGTTCGTCTCTTCACGCCCCATCGGGCGCGACTCACCCTCGTCATTGCGCTCGTGCTCGCGGTGGCCGCCGTCGGGGTGGTCAACCCGCTCCTGATCCGCGTTGTGTTCGATCAGGGGCTGTTCCCCTCCGATGGTGGGGCCACCGACTTCGGCTTGGTGGTCACGCTCGCCGCTGTGATGCTCGGCGTCACCTTCGCCAGCGGCGCGCTCGGGGTGTGGCGCACCATTGCCACGAACCGTCTCGGCCAAGACGTGCTGCGTGATCTGCGCGACCGGCTCTACGGCCACCTGCAGAAGCTGTCGCTCTCGTTCTACGCCGGGGCGCGCACCGGCGACCTCCAGTCGCGCATCACCAGCGACGTCGGCGGGATCCAGAACGCAGTGACCAGCACCGTGTCGAACATCTTGTCGAATGCGGTCACCTTCGCAAGCGCGCTCGTTGCGATGCTGTTTCTCTCGGTGCCACTCACCGGTCTCGCCCTTCTCACCGTGCCGCTGTTCGTGGTGGCCACGCGCTGGGTGGGGTCGAGGCGGGAGCGGTACACGGCACAGACCCAGGCCGCCACAGCCGAGATGACCGTCGTCACCCAGGAGACGCTGTCGGTGTCGGGCATCACGCTCGCGCGGTTGTTCGGGCGTCAGGACCGCGAGGTGGAGCGGTTCCAGGCGGCGAACCGGCGCCTGGCTGAGGCGGCAACGGCGCAGCAGGTGATCGGTCAGGCGTTCTTCACCGTGATCCAGGCCTTCATGGGGGCCACGCCGGTGCTGATCTACCTCGTGGCCGGTTGGCTGCTCGACCGAGGGAGCGGGCTCACCGCGGGCACGATCGTGGCGTTCACCACCCTCCAGGGTCAGTTGTTCTTCCCGGTGGCCCGGCTGCTGGAGACCACCGTGGAACTGCAGTCCAGCCGGGCGCTCTTCCGGCGGATCTTCGAGTACATCGACACCGAGCCCGACATCACCGAAGCCGATGATCCGGTGGAACTCACCCGGGATCGGGCCCAGGGGGTGGTTGGCTTCGACGACGTGCACTTCGCCTACGAGGCCGCCGAGGCCGAGGTGCTGGCCGGCGTCGACTTCGAGGCTCGACCCGGCCAACTGGTGGCCTTCGTCGGCCCGTCAGGGTCGGGGAAGTCCACGGTGCTGAACCTGGCAGCTCGGCTGTACGACCCCGCCAGCGGTCGGGTCACCGTGGACGGGGTGGACCTGCGGGATCTGTCGTTCCCGTCGGTCGCCGACCTCATGGGGTTCGTGACCCAGGAGAGCTACCTGTTCGCTGGTTCGTTGCGCGACAACATCAGCTATGCCCGGCCCGGCGCCACCGACGCCGAGATCGAGAAGGCGGCTCGGGCGGCGGCCATTCACGACCGAATCGTCGAGCTCGAGGATGGCTACGACACCTTGGTGGGTGAGCGCGGCTTCCGGTTGTCGGGCGGTGAGCGGCAGCGGATCGCCATCGCACGTGTGCTGCTGCACGAGCCCCGCATCCTGATCCTCGACGAGGCGACCTCAGCCCTCGACACCGCATCGGAACGGCGGATCCAGTCGGCGCTGGGAGAGCTGGTGAGTGGCCGTACCACCTTGGCCGTGGCCCACCGCCTGTCCACGATCCAGGCCGCCGATGTGATCCACGTGTTCGGGCGGGGCCGCATTGTCGAGTCCGGCACGCACGACGAGCTGCTGGCGGCAGGCGGCGCCTACGCCGATCTCTACCGTGAACAGTTCGGCGGCGGCGAGATCGAAACCACCTGTGCCGACGGCGTGGTGTATCGCGACGGGCGCTGCCAGTACTTCGCCGTCGGTGCCGGCGCTGGGTAGGGGTGCCAGACGCCGGCGCCATGTGACCGGCCAGTGACCAGGGACTACAGTCGCTCCCCGACGCGAGCAGGGGAGATGTCGCCATGGGCACGAACTGGATCATCGAGGGTGAGGTCGATGAGCGGTGGCCGATCTACACCCGGGGCAACGTCGGCGAGGTGTTCCCCGAGGTGGTCACCCCGTTCAGCTACTTCCATGGTGTGGTGCCGGCCGAGCGGGCCTGGCGCGACACCTACACCAAGCTCGGCATCGCCACCCCCGACGACTTCTCCGGCGACGACCCGGTGATCCTCGGCCTGTTCGCGGGCTACACGTACCTGAACCTTTCGTATCTTCGGATGATGGGCGTGCGCGCCCCCGGGTCGTCGGCCGAGGCGATCGACACGACGTTCTTCGGTGAGGGCGATCCGCCCCCCTACGTACCCCGCAAGGGCGACAAGAGCATCCGGTCCAGTATCAAGATCCTCCGTACCGTGATGAAGGCCCTCGACCAGAAGGGCCTGCCCGACGCGGCCAAGGACAGCTTCGGTCGGGCGGCGGCTCAGGAGGCGGCGCGTCCGTCGCTGGACGCGTCGGACGAGGAGCTGTTCGCCTTCATGGATCAGTTCCGGTCGGAGTTCGAGGGCGTGTTCGGCAACCACATGGAGACCACGGCGCTCGCCGCCATCGTGTCGGGTGTGTTGGCCGACGCCGCCACGGCGGCAGGGGAACCTGGATTGGTCACCCACCTGATCGGTTCGGCCGGTGAGGTCCACTCTGCCCAGTACGCCAATGCCCTCTACGCCATTTCCCGCACGGTGGCCGACAACGATGCGCTGGTTGCTGCCTTCGACGGCGGGGTGAACGGGCTGCTCCATCGGTTGCGGCCCATGCCCGAAGCCGAGCAGTTCCTCGGCGAGTTCGACGCCTTCATCGCCGAGCACGGCCAGCGTGGCCCGAACGACTGGGAGTTGTCGGCCCGAACGTGGGACAACACACCCGAACTGGCGCTGGCCGCGATCGACTCGATGCGCCGGGCCGACCACGACCTCTCACCCGGTCAGCGCCTGGCCGACGACGCACAGCGCCGGGCCGACGCGATCGCCAAGGTGCGCCCCCACCTGGGGTTCATGGACAAGCGCAACTTCGACAAGGCCATCGAATCGGTCGGTGCGTGGAGCCAAGGCCGCGAAGCCACCCGCGACCGGGCGGTCCGGTTCACGATGCCGATGAAGCAGGTGTTCCGCGAGCTGGTGCGACGGGCCGCCGAGCGAGGCGGCGAACCCGACCCGGTGAAGGTCGCGCTGCTCGATCCAGTCGACGAGCTGCCGGCCTACGTGGCCGATCCTGCCTCGATGATGGATGTGATCGCGGAGCGGGGTGCGCTGTTCGACCGGTACTCGGCCATCGAGCCACCCTTCTTCGTCACCGAGCAGGCCGACGTGCCGACGCTCGAGGAGATGGAGGCCACGAAGGCCGAGGCGGCGGGGGCCGCTGAGGTCGGGGCGGTGCTCACCGGCAGTGCGGGTTGCCAAGGCGTGGCGCGGGGCACCGCCCGCGTGGTGCTCGACCCGGCCGATGGATCTGACCTCGAACCGGGCGAGATCCTGGTGGCCCCTCTCACCGACCCGTCGTGGACGCCTCTGTTCCTGCCAGCCTCGGCCGTGGTGGTGAATGTCGGGGCGCTCATGAGCCATGCGGTGATCGTGGCCCGAGAGCTGGGCATCCCCTGTGTGGTTGCCGTCGACGGCGCCACCGAGCGCATCGAGACCGGGATGGAGATCGAGGTCGACGGCACCGCTGGCACCGTGACCGTGGTGGCCGCCTGATCAGCAGGCCGCCCGAGGTCACAAATCCGATTTGATCTGGAGGTGCCCGCGCGCCGATAGCTCCAGGCATGAGCTTCGCCGAACCGATCTGTCCGGACTGTCCTGCCCCTCTGGTTCTCACCCACACCGGCACCCTCGACAGCTGGGTGTGCCCGACGGGCCACGGCCTCGGTCTGACGCTCACCGAATCGTACGAGCAGCTCCAGGAGGACGAGATCCGCGAGCTGTGGCAGCTGGTGCGGCATCCGGCGGCCACCGAGGCGAACCGCGCGTGTCCGATGTGTCGGAGAGCGATGCGCCTCGTCGACGCCGAGTACGACAGCGACGAAGCGCTGGCCGGAGAGGCCGGTGACGGCCCGGCCGAAGGGTCGGTCGAGCTCGACGTGTGTGAGCCGTGCCAGGTGCTGTGGTTCGAACAGGGCGAGTTGGAGGCCTTCCCGGAGGATCTCCCCGACCCGGAGCCGACCGGGGAGGAACTGCAGGCCCTGGCCACGATCCGCGAGACGTTCGGCCAGTCACTGGTCGACGCCTACGAGGCTCGGGAGGCGTCGAAGGTCTCCGAGCAGATCTATCGTCGTTTCCTGCGACGGAGCCGGGTGCTCCATTCGGCCACCGGCTGGATGACCTCTTCTCGCTAGCCGGCTGCAGCGTTCGGCGGATCGAATCTGGTGCCCGTGAGGGCGAGCCGGATCATGCGCCGGGGAGCGTTGTTCAGCACGTGGTACGGGAGGTACCGCTTGGCCGGCCGAACGTAGGGCTGCCTGGCATCGACCGCCCGCACCACCTTCCGGGCCACCTTCTCCGGCGAGAGCTTCGGGAGATACCCGAGCGTCTTGAACCGGCGCATGGCGGGAGCCACGTAGCTCGCGTCCTCGGATTGGAGGCGACCCCACATGTCGGTGTCGACTGGGCCGGGGGCCACCACGGTGAGGCCGACGCCGGTGCCGTCGAGTTCGATGCGCAGCGTTTCGGTGAAGTTCGTCAGCCCCGCCTTCGTGCCGCAGTAGGCCGCCAACCCCGGCCACGACAGCGTGCCCGCCACCGAACTCATGTTGACGATCTGGCCCGACCCGCGGGGCAGCATGTGGTCGAGCACCGCCCGGGTGAGCAGCAGAGGGGCCTCGAAGTTGAGCCGGGCCACGTTGCGAATCGTGGCGGGATCCACCTCGGCGAAGGCGTCGATCGTCTCGATGCCCGCGTTGTTCACCCAGATGTCGATGTGGTCGAGTTCGGCCAGACAGCGCGCCACCAGGGAGTCGACGCTGTCGGCGTCGAGGAGGTCGGCCACCAGGTATCGGCCCCCGGTGCGTTCGGCCACCGCGGCGAGCTTGTCTTCGGAGCGGGCCACCAGCAGCACCGACGCTCCGGCCGCGGCGAACTCGTCGGCCATCGCCGCGCCGATGCCCTGCGAGCCCCCGGTGATCACCACCGTCTTGTTCGTGAGCGTCATCGGCGGTTGGCCTCCTTGTTGGCCTCGTTCTGTTCCTCGGTGAGGCGGTCGCGGCCTGCGAGGTGGATCAGTTCCTCGTGGTACTCGAACCACACCGTGTGGTAGCTGTCCTTCAGCGGCGAGGCGAGCATGGTCACGTCGCCACTCACAACGGCGCCCAAGGCGTGCTCGAAGCGCTGGCGGTAGGGGCCGAGCCGGTCGGTGATCTGGGCCGACGCCTCGACCAGCGGGGACAGATCCCGGTGGAGGGCCTGCAGGCCCGCCGTCATCACCGCAATGGCTGCATCGTCCTGGGCGGACGCCTGCCAGTCGGTGACGAGGTGTTTGAACGTGGAGTTGAGCGGGAGGAACTGTTGGTACACGGCATCGACCGCCGCGGTGTCGGTGCTCGCCAGCTCGGCGGCCAGCTGCTCGGTGAGCCACTGGCGACCGTCGGGCGTGATCGCCCACCCTCGGCCCTTGTCGGCCACCCGCTCGCCGAGATCGGCGAGCGCGCCCTCGATCACATCGGTCGACGTGCCGAGCACGGCCGCGGCGACGTCGAGGGCGCACAACCCCTTCAACTGCACGGCCCGGAGTACGGCGAGCGGTGTGATGGCGCCGCCACCGGCTCCGTTGGCCGTCTGCTCATCAGGGGCCACCAGGGCCTGGCCCGGCTCGATGCCGAGTTCGGCCGCCCATCGGCGGATCACATCCACCTCGGGTACCGAGCCCGAACCGCCCGCCCGGACGTTGCCCCGATAGAGCGAGCCCGTCGACCCGTCAACGGTCACGATCTCACCTTCGGCCAGCGTGAGATCACCGATCGTCACGTGGTCGTCGAACACCTGCATGGCGGAGAGGCCGGTGGCGGCTGGGATGCCCCAGCTCCTGGCGACCACAGCTGCGTGGCTCACGGCGCCGCCGAGGCTGGTGACCAGCGCGGACGAGACCACCATGCCCTGCACGTCGGCCGGGGAGGTCTCGGTGCGGATCAGCACCACGGAGTCGCCGGCCGCCACTCGCTCAGCGGCCCGATCGGGGTCGCAGCACACCACGCCGACGCCGACGCCGGGAGAGGCAGCGATGCCGCTGGCGAGCGCCACCTCTGATGTTTCGACCGTTGCGACCGAGGCCGCTGCTTCGAGGGTGGCCGGCTCGATCCGGGCCACCGCTTCAGCTCGGGTCAAGGGGAAGGCGGGATCCTCGGCCATCGCGATCGCCAGTCGAACGGCGGCTTGAGGGCTCCGCCGGCCCACTCTGGTCTGGAGGATGTGCAGCGTGCCCGCCGACAACGTGAACTCGATGTCGCACATGTCGCGGTAGTGGTGTTCCAGCCGGCCGGCGATGGCGAGCAGTTCGGCGTGTACCTCGGGCTCGTGGCGGGCCAGGGCATCGAGCCCCTCCACCTCATGGGTACCGGCCACCACGTCCTCACCCTGGGCCCGCACGAGGTAGTCGCCGTGGGGCTCGCTCTCGCCGGTGGCGGGATCGCGGGTGAACAGCACCCCGGTGCCGGATCGGTCGTCCAGATTGCCGAACACCATTGCCTGGACCGTGACGGCGGTGCCGAGCGTGTCGTCGATGCCCTCCGCTGCCCGGAACGCCCGGGCCCGGGGCGAGTGCCACGAACCGAACACGGCCTCCACGGCGCCGAGCACCTGGGCCTCTGGATTGTCCGGGATTCCCCCAGCCGGAGCCGCCCGCTCCTGGAGACGGGCCACCGCGGCCCGGGCCGTTGCTGCGTCGGGCCGGCCGGTGCCGTCGACGGCTCCTGCGGCCGCCACTTCGTCGACCACGGCCTCCACCTCGGCTCGCTCGATCCCGAGCACGATCTCGGCGTACATCCGGCAGAACCGGAGCCAGGTGCGGGCGGCAAAGCCGGCATCGCCACTCTCGGCGGCCAGGGCATCGACGACCGCGGCGTTGATGCCAACGTTGAGCACCGTGTCCATCATCCCCGGCATCGACACGGGCGCTCCGCTGCGGACCGATACCAGGAGCGGTCGGTCGGCCGACCCGAACGCTCGGCCGGCCCGGGGGGCGAAGCCTGCGAGGGCGCTGCGGATCTGCTGGTCGAGGCCCTCGGGCCGGGCGCCGGCCAACACCGAGCGACAGGCGTCGGTGGTGATCACGAATGCTGGCGGCACCGGGAGATCGAGGCGCACCATCTCGGCCAGATTGGCCCCCTTGCCCCCGAGCGTCTGGACGGTGGCCTCCCACTCCAGGTCGAGCTGTTCGTCGATCCACACCACGTTCGACTGCTCGGTTCGATCTTGGGGTTCAGCCACGTGCCGGATCCTTCTTGGGTGCTCTTGCGGTCGGATCGACGGTAGTGCAGGTCGGTGGGGGAGTCCCAAGGCGTTCGGCTCCGTGCGGTCGCCGCATCGTTAGACTGCGCCACGATTCGAAACGAGGTGTGTCGATGAGTCGAGAGATCAACTCGGTGGCCGTGCTGGGTTGCGGCACGATGGGTTCGGGAATTGCGGCCGCGTCAGCGGCGGCGGGATGTCGAGTGTTGATGCTCGACGTGTCGGTCGAGGCGGTGGAGCGGGCGCTCGCCGCCGTCGACGAGGAGCACCGCCATCTGGTGGAGACCGGCACGTTCGAGGCCAACCTGGCCAGGATCGCCGATTACGACTGGATCTGTGAGGCGATCGTCGAGGATCTCGAGATCAAGCGGGAGCTGTTCACCGAGGTGGAGCCGCTCCGTCGCGACGGCTCGGTGATCAGCTCCAACACGTCGGGGATTCCGTTGCGCGACATCACCGAAGGCTTCGACGACCGGCTCCTCGGCGACGTTGCCATCACCCACTTCTTCAATCCCGTTCGGGTGATGAAGCTGTTCGAGCTGGTGCCCGGTGAGAAGACCTCGGCCGAGGTGATCGACGCCTTCGCCACCTTCGGCGCATCGAAGCTCGGCAAGGGCGTGGTAAACGCCAAGGACACCGTGAACTTCATCGGCAACCGGATCGGCTGCTTCTTCATGCTCTCCGGCCTGCATCTGGCCAAGCCGTACCTGGCCGACGGCATGACCCAGGAGACGGTGGACGCCGTTCTCGGCAAGCCGGTCGGTCTGCCGCCGACGGGGCTCTACGGACTGATCGATCTCATCGGGCTCGACGTCATGGATCTGGTTGGCAAGAACCTGGCCGTCAACCTGCCCGAGGGTGACGCCGGTTTGGCCTACACCGCGTTCCCGTCGGCCGAGCAGGCGATGCTCGAACGGGGCCAGCTCGGCCGCAAGGCCCGGGCGCTCGGCGGCTTCGGCAAGGTGGAGAAGCTCGACGACGGAGCCAAGCGCCGCCTCACCTTCGACCTGGTGGCCGAAGAGTGGCGCGACGCCGTCGAGCCTGACCTGTCCGGTGTACCCGGCGACCTCGGCGAGGTCTTGTTCGACGACACCCAGCACGGGCGGCTGGCGTGGGAGATCTTCGGCGGCACGCTGCGCTACGCCGCAGGCCTCGTGCCCGAGATCGCCGATGACATCGTGAACATCGACCGGGCGATCCGTTGGGGCTTCAACTGGACCCAGGGCCCCTTCGAGTTGCTCGACACGCTCGGCCCGGATCGGGTGATCGCCAAGATCGAGGCGGAGGGCGCCACGGTGCCTGCGATGCTCGCCGTGCTACGCGACAGCGGCGCCGCCACGTTCTATCGCAGCGGCGCCGATGGGGAGGAGTACCTCGGCCGCGACGGAACCTTCCAGCCCGTTCCGGCCGAGTAACGAGAGGGTTCCCGGAGCCGAGGGTGAGGGGGTTCTCGGCCTCCGGGAACGGTGGACCAGGTCAGCGAGGCGGAGGGAGTGCCCCGCTGCCATTGCGGTCCGACTGTACGACGTAAGGTGAGCCGGGAAAGTCGCGGAATTTCCTGGGCAGTTCCGGTCAACTCGGTGAAGACCGCTGCCCGCAGCGGTCAGTCGAGTTCGATGAGTTCCCGGATGCTGTGGTTGCAGCGGATGGCGTCGCCGTCTCGCCCGATCACCACGATGTCTTCGAGACGCATGCCCCAGCGGCCCTCGTAGTACACGCCGGGTTCGATGCTGAAGGCATGACCGACCTCGATCGGAGCCGTGTTGGCCCCGGTGACGTAGGGCTGCTCGTGCACCTCGGTGCCGATCCCGTGCCCCGTGCGGTGCACGAACGCCTCGCCGTGGCCAGCGTCGGACAGCACTGAACGGGCCGCGATGTCAACGTCGCACAGCCGGTTGCCTGTCGTGGCGGCTTCGACCGCGCGCTGCTGGGCCTCCATGAGGGCGTCGTACGCAGCGCGCACGTCGTCGGGGATCGGGCCGGTGTGCACGCAGCGGGTGGTGTCGCTGTTGTAACCCGCGTGGGTGCCGCCGAAGTCGAACAGCACCATCTCGTTGCGCTCCACCACCCGGTCTCCGGGATGGTGGTGCGGGCTGGCCGAGTTCGGGCCCGAAGCCACGATCACGAACTGCACCGACTCGTGGCCGACGGCGAGGAGCTGCTCGGAGATCGAGGTTGCGATCTCGGCCTCGGTCCGGCCGACGAGGGGGATGGTTCCGTCCTGTACCTGTGCCATCACCTTGTCGGCCAGGGCGCCGACGGCCTGCAGGGCCTCCATCTCGGCCGGTGCCTTCACCGCCCGGATGCCGACGATGCTCTCGGCCACGGTGCGGACCTCCAGCTCGGGGCGTTGGCGGGTGAGGCTGAGCACGTGGGTGGCCCACAGGTCGTCGGAGATCACCACCGACGAGCAGCCGCCGAGCACCTCGAGCGCCCGGGTGACCGGGTTCTCCAGTTCCGACCAGGTGATCGTGGTGAAGGCGTCGTTCGGCGTGACCCGAGCACGTTCCAGCTCCGGCACGAGCAGGGTTGGCCGCTCGTCGTCGGTCCGGCCCACCAGAGCCGTCAGCCGTTCAAGCGGCATGGCGTGGTAGCCGGTGAGGTACTCCAGGTCGGCACCGCCGCCCAGGAGCAGCGCGTCAGCCCCCGCGGCGCTGAGGCGGTCGGTCAGGCGACGCCAGCGGTCGGCGAAATCGGGTCTGTTCATCGGCTTCTCCTCACGATCTGATCGAGTGACACGGCGGCCAGGATCAACAGGCCCTGGGCCAGGGTCTCGTACTGCGAGTCGATCCCCAACAGGATGAAGGCGTTCCCGATGCACAGGATGAACATCACGCCCACCACTGCGCGCCACACGGCACCTTCACCGCCGAAGATCGACGTGCCTCCAACGATGGCAGCCGTGATCGCCCGAAGCTCAATCCCGATCCCGAGTTCGGTCGAGGCGCTGCCGATCTTGCTCGCCGTGACCACGCCGGCAAGACCGGCGCAGAACCCCGAGATCACGTAGGCGATGGTCTGCACCCGGGTCACCCGAATGCCGACGAGGCGGGCCGCCTCCACGTTGCCGCCAACGGCGTAGAACGAACGCCCGAGCGTGGTGCGGGCCATCATGAGGCCCAACAGCACGGCCACGAGGAAGAACAGCCAGACCGCCCACTTGAGGCCGAGGAACTTCTCGACGCCGAGTGTGCGGAAGCTCTCGCTCGACACCTGCACGAGCGCGCCGGAGGTGACCATGAAGGCAACGCCGCGGAACACGAACGCAGTGGACAAGGTGCCGATGAACGAGTTCACCCCGGTGGTGGCCATGATCCCGGCGTTCACCAGGCCCAGCACGCACCCCGTGACGACGCCCAGAACCATGCCAAGCGTGGGGTTCGCCTGGGCCACCTCGGCGGCGACGATCGACGACACCGCCAGCATGGATCCGGTGGACAGGTCGAAGATGCCGGTGATGATGCAAACGGTCACGCCACAGGCGATCAGGGCGAGGGGCACCGCCTGATCGAGGAGATTGGACCAGTTGCGGGCCGTGAGGAACCGCTCGTTTCCGATGCCGACACCGATGATCAGCACGAGAAAGGCCACGAGGATGCCGTAGCGAGCAAGGAGCGAGCGCAGGTCGAGCGACAACCCGCTCACAGAGTTCGAGATCGCCGTCATTGGGTTGGTGTCGTTTCTCCGTTGTCGGTTCCGAACGCTGCCGCCAGCAGCGAGGGTTTGTTGGTCTCGTCCGTCTCGAACTCGCGCACCACGGCGCCGTTGCGCACCACGTAGATGCGGTGGGCCACGGCGAGGGCCTCCTCGAACTCGGAGGTGACCATGAGCACGCTCATGCCGTCGGCCGCCAGTTGGCGCAGTACGGCGTGGATCTGCTGGATCGACACCACGTCGACGCCCCGCGTCGGCTCGTCGACCAGGAACAGCTGTGGTGGCGTGAGCAGCCACCGGGCCAGCAGCGACTTCTGCTGATTGCCACCGGACAGCGACACGATCGGGTTGTCGAGTGAGGCGGCCTGCACCTTCACCTGGTCGGCCACCTCGCTGGCGCGTCGCCGCAGGCGTCCGGGGCGCACCACCCCGCTGGTGCTGGTGGCGGCTGGTTGGGCCGTTGCGATGTTGACGGCCGTGCTCAGCACCGGGAAGATCCCGTCGTGCTTGCGTGACTCGGTCACCATGGCCACGCCGGCGGCCACCGCGTCGGCGGGTCGACGGAACGAGACGGGTGCGCCGTTCAGCTCGACCGAACCTCCGCTCGTCTTGTCGGCCCCGAAGATCCCACGCAGCACCTCGGTGCGACCCGAACCGACGAGCCCGACGAGGGCAACGATCTCACCGGGGTGGACGTCGAGCGACACGTCGTCGTAGCGGGGGCCGCTCAGGCCCTGGACCCGGAGCCTCGGGGTTCCGGAGCGGTCGACGTCGTGCTGCACGGGGCCAACGTCGGTCTCGACGTCGCCCACCATGTGATGCACGATCTCGTGGGTGGTGAGCGAGTCGGTGGGGGAGGCGTTCAGCACCACGTTGCCGTCGCGCATCACCGTTACCACGTCGCACACGTCGAGCACCTCGTCGAGGAAGTGGGACACGAGCACCACGGCCGTGCCCCGCTCGGCGAGGAGGCGCACGATCTCGTAGAGCCTGGTGGAGTCGTCGATCGACATCGACGACGTTGGCTCGTCGAGCACGATGAGGCGGGCGTCGTGGGCGAGCGCCCGCAGGATCTCCACCTTCTGCTGCTGCGACGGTGACAGCGCGGACACCACGGCGTCGGGGTCGAGGTCGAACCCGTATGACTCGATCAGTTCGAGGGCCTGGCGTCGTAGCTCGCGGCCGTTGATGAGGCCACCCCGGTTCGGTTGACGCCCGAGCAGGATGTTGTCGGCCACGCTCAGGGCGGGCACCAACGACAGCTCCTGGGCCACGAGTGTCACCTTGCGGTCGCGGGCCTGACGGGGGGAGGTGAACACCACCTCGTCGCCGTCGATGGCCACGTGGCCACCGTCGGCCCGGTACACGCCGCACACCATCTTCACCAGTGACGACTTCCCGGCGCCGTTCTGGCCGACCAAGCCATGGATCTCGCCGGCCCGGAACGTGACGTTCACCCCGTCGACCACGGTCACGCCGGAAAAGACCTTCGTGAGGCCGACGGCGGAGAGAACGGCCGGCGACGCCGCAGCGCCGCCGGCCGGATCTCCCGAGGAGGATGTCTCGACTAGTTCGTCCACTGACCTTCGAAGTCACCGAGGGTGTCGGCGGTGCCCTTGAGCACCGGAGCGAAGTCGTCCAGGTTGGTGGATGCGGGAGGGTTCTCGCCATTCAGCTGGGCCACGCCGAGATCGATGCCGAGACGGCCGGCGTCCTGCACGACGTCGACCCACACGCCGTACCAGCGGCCCTCGTTCACTGCCTCGACGGCCTGGGTGGGCGAGCCGTTGCCGATGAACTGCACGCCTTCGATGCCGTTGGAGATCGCCGACTGCTCGGCGCCGAGGATGGCCTGCGACGAGCCGACCATCACGTCGATCTGGTCGTTGGCGAGGAACACACCGTCGGCCGCAGCCTGGCCGGTGGCCTGGTCGTAGCCGCCGACGGCGTTGTCCACCAGCACCACGTTCGGGGCGGTAGCAACGGCCTCCTCGAACGCCGCGGTCCTGGCGTCGTCGAGTGGGAAGTTGGCGAAGCCGATCAGGTAGGACACGTAGCAGGGATCGGTGTCGCCGCAGGCGTCGATAGCCATCTCACCGAGGCCAGTGCCGTTGGCGGCGATCGGGGTGCCGGCGAACAACATGCCGTCGATCTGGGGATCGAGGGTCAGGAAGTCCGGGCCAACGGCTGAGTACACGGCCGTGACGGCGATGCCCTCGGCGATTGCCTCCTCGACGGCCGGGGTGATTGCGGCGCCGTTGTTGGCGGTGATGATGTAGATGTCGTACTCGCCCGACGTGGTGGCGTTCTGGATCTGCTGGGCCTGGATCTCACCGTCGAACTGGCCGTCGAACAGCTCGACCTCGACGCCGGCCGCCTCACCGGCGTCCTGGACGCCGGTCCAGATGCCCTGGGTGAAGCCGTTCACGTTGGCGTAGCCGAAGAAGGCGGCGCGCAGCCCCTCACCGGAGGCGGCGTCGTCTTCCATGGCCTCGTCGTCTTCCATGGCCTCGTCATCGGTCTCGGCCTCGGCGTCGTCATCAGAGTCGGAGTCGTCGGTCTCGGCTTCCGCCGTTGTGTCCTCCGCCTCGTCGTCGGTCGCCTCGTCGTCGTCCGAACCGCAGGCCGCGGCGAGCATCGCCAACGCCAGCAGGGCAGCAAGAAGCTGCAGGAGTCTCTTGGACATGATTCCTCTTCCCTTTCCTCTCCGCCCAACGTTGGGCGGCGCGATCAGTCGTCGCTCAGGCCGTACACCGACCGAGCAATCTCGTCCGAGATGACGCCGACGGCGACATCGTTGGCCACGAGTTCGGGCGCCCGCTCCTGCGGGTCGCCGAAGCCCCCTCCGCCGCCGGTCATGGTGCGGATGACGTCACCCTTCTTGAGCGACACGTTGGCGCTCTTGAGTGCGTGCTGTTCCTCGGGCGTGCCGGGGTTGATCACCACGTCGGGGCCAGTGGCCTCCTGGCCTCCGGCGAGGCCCCAGGCCGGGGTCTTGCTCCGCTCGAACCAGGTGGAGATCGTGGTGTCGCCCAGGAGTTCGAACTCCCGGCTGACGCCGACGCCGCCGCGGTACTTGCCGTGGCCCGACGAATCGGTGCGGTAGCCGTAGTGGCGAACGCGGAGCGGGTACTTGGTCTCCAGTACCTCGATCGGCATGTCTTTGAGCGAGCCGTTCACGTTGTTGATGAGGGCGTCCTGGCCGTCGGAGCCGTTCCATGCACCCCAGCCGCCGACGGTGGGCTCCACGTGGAGCCACGGGGCCTTGGTGTCGGGATCGACGCCACTGAGGAAGATCACCATCGAGTCGCCGTAGCTGGCGGCGGCCGCTCGCTCCGGCACGGCGTCGGCGAGGGCCTTCACCACGAGATCGATCAGCAGCCCGAGGGGGGTGAAGTACCACTCCACTGGGAACGGTTCCACGGCGCCGACCAGCGAGCCCTCTCGCACGTCAACGGTGAGGGCGCGGAACGAGCCTCCGTTGGGCGGGCTGTCGGGATCGATGAGCAGCTTGTAGGCCACCCGGGCCGCGGCAACCGCCTGAGTGGCGCCGCAGTTCACGGGGCCGGTGCAGGCATCGTCGGTCTGGGTGAGGTCGACGTGCATCGTGTCGCCGTCGATCACCACCTTCACCCTCACATCCACCGGCTCGTCACCGATGCCGTCGCTGTCGATGCTGCCTTCGGCGTGGTACTCGCCGTCGGAGATCGCACTGATGAACTCCCGCTCCTTGCGCTCGGCCTGGCGGAAGATCTCATCTCGGGCGGCGATCACCGTGTCGGCCCCGTAGCGACGGAAGAGCTCAGGCAGGCGGCGAGCGCCCGTGTGACAGCAGGCGATCTGGGCGCCGAGGTCGCCGACGGCGCCGTGGAAGAACCGGCTGTTGCGACCGATGGCCTGAGTGAGCGACTTGGACTGGACGCCGCCCTCCACGATCTTCACCGGGGCGAGCCGGAGGCCCTCCTGGAACACGTCGATCGAGTCGATCGTGCCGCCCGGATCCTTCGAGCCGACGTCGAGCCAGTGGGCTCGCGATGTGGCGAACCCGAGCAACTCGGTGTTGTCGTCGAAGATCGGCTCCATCACCGTCATGTCGTGGAGGTGGGTGCCGGTGATGTATGGGTCGTTCATGATCCACACGTCGCCGGGCTGCCACACGTCACGGCCGTACTCGGCCTCGATGGCGAGGGTGCAGGCTTCGAGGTTGCCGAGGAAGATCGGCAGGCCGGCCGACTGTCCGAGCACGGCGTGGTCGGCGTCGAGCAGCGCCACCGAGCAGTCCTTCATCTCGTAGATGATCGGGGTGTAGGCCGAGCGGATCAGCGTGGCGTTCATCTCGTCGGCCACCGAGGTGAGCGCGTTGCGGATGATCTCGACGGTGACTGGATTGATGGTGGTCATCGGATCAGGTCCTTCAGTCGGCAGATGCGGGAGAACGGTGGGCGGTGATCACGCCGTAGGCGTCGACGTCGAGCGTCCAGCCGGGCGGGATCACGGTGGTGGCGGTGGGTTCGGCCACCACGACGGGGCCCGTGATCGATGCCCCGGGCGAGAGGTCGTCGCGGCTGACGAGCGGGGTGTCGTGCTCATCGCCGTCGAACCACACCGGGCGTGGGGTGAGCGTCACCTCGGCGCTGTCGCCGTCGAGCGGTGTCGGTTCGGCCCGGCCGAGATCGCCGAGTGCGGTGGCCCGGGCGATCACGAACTCGATCGGTGCGTCGGCATTCGAGTGGCCGAAGCGGCCGTGGTGCAGGGCGTCGAACGCGGCCTTCACCGAGACCGACCAGTCGGCGTCGAGCACGTTCGCCGCGGTGCCCACCGGCACGGTGAGTGTGTACTCCTGTCCGACGTAGCGGGCGTCGATGGCGCACCGCACGTCAACGGCATCGGCGTCGACCCCTTCGGAGGCCACCTGGTCGCCGACCTCGGTGGCCAGCTCGTCGAAGATCGCCGCCAGCGCTGCGGTGTCGACCCCGTCCAACGTGTGGGGAAAGCCGCGGGCGGCGTCGCGCCGCAGCTTGGTCTCCAACATGCCCCAGGCCGAGAAGGCGCCAGGGAAGCGAGGTACGAGCATCGTGTCGATGCCGAGTTCCTCGGCGAGGAAGGCAGCGTGCATGGGGCCGGCACCACCGAAGGCAACAAGGGCGAAGTCGGAGGGCTCAATGCCCCTCTCGACCGTGAGTGTGCGGATGGCCTGGGCCATCTTGGCGTTGACCACGTCGAGAACACCCTGAGCCATGGCTGTTGGATCGAGCCCGAGCTCTTCGCCAACGGTCTTGAGCGCAGCGATCGATCGGGCGGGGTCGAGCTCGAACTCCCCACCGGCGAACACCGTGGGATCAACCCGGCCGAGGGCCACGTTGGCGTCGGTGACGGTGGGCTCGGTTCCGCCCCGCCCGTAGCAGGCTGGGCCAGGGGTGGCGCCAGCGCTGCGGGGACCAACCCGGAGACCACCGGCCTCGGTGTAGGCCACCGAGCCTCCGCCAGCGCCAACGGTGTAGATGTTCACCACCGGCATGAGCAGCGGGAACCCCTCGAGCGTCGCCTCGGTGGCCACGTCGGCCTCACCGTCCACGATGAGGCTCACGTCGAACGACGTGCCGCCCATGTCAACGCAGATCAGGTTCTTGCGGCCCGTGAGTCGAGCCAGTGACACGCCGCCCATGGCGCCGCCAACGGGGCCTGACAGCAGGGTCTGTACCGTGTGGTCGTGGGCCGCGGCGGCGGTGATGATGCCGCCGGACGACTGCATGATGTGCAGCGGCACGGTCATGCCGTCACGAGCGAGCCCGGTGGCGAGGTCTTCGAGGTAGGTGCGCACGATCGGTGCGGTGTAGGCGTCGAGCACCGTCGTCGAGGTGCGCTCGTACTCCCGCCATTCTCGGGCGAGCCGGTGGGAGAGGCTGACCGGAACCTGCTCTCCGAGCTCACGGCGCAGGATCTGCTCGGCGGCCAGCTCGTGGGCCGGGTTCTCGTAGCTGAACAAGAAGGCGATGGCGATGGAGGTGTAGCCGTTGCGGCGGAACATCTCGGCCGCGCTCGCCAGGTCGGTTTCGGAGAGCGCATCGACCTCGTCGCCCGTCGGCGTGAGCCTGCCGCCGATCTCGTGGGTGTCGGCCCGGGTCACGAGGGGCTCGGGCTTGCGGTACTGGATCTCGTACAGCTCAGTGCGGTTTCCGCGTGCGATCTGGTAGACGTCGCCGGCCCCAGCGCTGGCGAGCAGGAGCACCTTCTCGCCCCGGCGCTGCAGGAAGGCGTTCAGACCCTGGGTGGTGCCGTGCACCACGAATGACAGCTCAGCGAGGTCGCCAACCACGTTGCCCATCGCGTTGCGCACACCGGTGGTGAGCTCGCCGGGCGTGGTCGACGCCTTGCCAGCCGTGTACTGGCCCGTCTCCTCGTCGTAGCCCACCGCATCGGTGAAGGTTCCACCGATGTCCATCGACACCCTGTATCGACTCATTCCATCGTTCCTTCGCTCGATGCGGTGAGCGCCACCCGGTACAACCCGCCGACGCTCTCTGCCGTGATTGGTTCGACGAGCAGTTCGTTGAGCTCGTCGCCCGTTGCGTTCCGATCCGGGTTGTCGATCCAGGCCTGGTAGGCCTCGGAGTCCACCCACGACGCGGTGACGAGGATCTCGTCGCTTCGCAGCAGCAACGAGACGTCTTGGCAGCCGTCGACCCTGAGGGCCCGCTCGAAGATCTGCTCCCGTCGGAACAGGTCGACGACGGCTTCTGCGCACCCCGGCCGGGGTTTCATCTTCAGTACCGAGCGGATCAAGCCCGCCCCCTTCAGCAGTTCGCTATTGGTTCACGGACAGTAACTAGTTGCCGATAGGTTTGCAAGCGTGAATTGATACCGGACATGCTGACGTAACATCTAGCCTGACCCCGGCACCTTCGGTGGTGCACACTGGGCAGTCGACATCGGGAGGCAGCACATCGGTGGAAGTCGAACTCGAGGCAGTGGGACGAAATCTCGGCGAACTCCGGGCGTCTCGGGGGCTGAGCCTGCGGGAGCTGGGAGAGCTGACGGGGTACACCAGCTCGTACCTGTCACAGGTGGAGCGCGGCGATTCCGTGCCGTCGCTCTCGGGCCTCGCCACGATGGCGGCCGCCCTGGGGGTCGAGATGGCGAGCCTGTTCGAACAGGCCGCCGGGCCGAGGATCCACGTGTCGCGGGCGAACGAGCCGCTGCAACTGCGCACCGCCGTGACCGAGGACGACGAGCCCTCTCACCGTTACTCGGTGCTCGGTGCCCACGGCAACGAGGGCGCCTACACCGCCCTCGTCCACGAGCTTCCCCCCGGGGAGCCGCCACTCCACTTCCGGCACTTCGGCGAGCGGTTCGCGCTCGTGCTCAGCGGTTCGGTGGAGATCACGATCGAGGGTGACGCCCATCCCCTCGCGGCCGGCGATTGGCTCCACTACGCATCGCACCACCAGCATTCGATCGAAGTGACAAGCGCGACCGAGGCCCTGGTTCTCTGGGTCGTCAGCCCCGCCATCTTCTGATCATTCGAAACGACAAGGAACACGTCGAAGGCATGGACAACTACAGCGGACTCAGTGAGGAGGTCGGGGCCAGGCTCTCAGAGCGTCGCCAGGAACTCGGCGCCACGCTGCGAGACATCGCCGCCACCGCCGAGGTATCGGCGAGCCACCTCAGCGAGATCGAGAACGGACGGAGCCAGGTGTCGCTGCCGGTGTTGCTCCGCGTCGTCCGGGCGCTCGACCTCACGATCAGCGAGTTGCTGCCCCGGATCGGCGGCCGCCGCACCCGAACCGGATCCACCCACAGCCTCGGTCCGGGCGACCACCGGATCTCCCATCCCGAGCTGGAACTGACGATCGACTACCACGAAATGGAGCCCGACTCGGTGGTCCTCGTCGAGAATCCCACCCTCGACGATCTGCTCGTGCACGTGCTCGCCGGTGAGATCAGGGTGGACACGGCGGGCCAGTCGGTCACGCTCGGCACCGGCGACACCCTCGACAGCGAACGCCTCGGCTCGTGCAAGCTGATTGCCGTGGCTCCGGCCACCGCCATCACCGTCACCCGATCGGAGCAACCGTGACCAGTGCCGAGTCGCTCCGGATCGCCACCGACGTCGGCGGCACGTTCACCGACCTGGTTGGCTTCCGGATCGGAGCCGACGGGTCGACGTCGGAGGTCACGGCCAAGAGCGACACCACACCGCCGAACTTCGAGCGTGGCATCTTCGACGTGGTGGCCAACAGCGGGCTCGAGGTGGCCGAGATCACCGGGCACATCCACGGCACCACCGTGGTGATCAACGCGCTCACCGAACGCAAGGGAGTCACGGTGGGGCTCATCACCACCGAGGGATTCCGCGACACCCTCGAGATCGCCCGCGGGAATCGGCCCGACCTGTTCAATCTCGACTACGTGAAGCCGCCCGCGTTCGTTCCCCGGCATCTGCGCCGCGAGGTGCCGGGCCGGCTCACCTACCACGGTGAGGAACGCCATCCCCTCGACGTGTCGGGTGTCGGGGCCATCGTCGATGACTTCCGGGCGGAAGGGGTGGAGGCCGTGGCCGTGTCGCTGCTCCACTCCTACGCCGATCCGAGCCATGAACTCGCAGTGATCGATGCCGTACGAGCGGCCTGGCCCGAGGTGTCGATCGTGGCCTCGCACCAGATCAGCCGACAGTGGCGTGAGTACGAGCGCACCAGTACCGCAGTGCTGTCGGCCTACGTGCAGCCGCCGGCAGAGCGCTACCTCGATCGCTTGCAGGCCGGTCTGGCCGAGCAGGGGATCGGGGCCGAGACGCTGGTCATGCAGTCGAACTGCGGCGTGTCGTCGCTGGCCACCGCAGCCGACGTGCCGATCACGATGGTGGAATCGGGCCCCGCGTCGGGGTTCAAGGGCGCGGCAGAGCTTGGCCGCCTCATCGGAGAGCCCAACGTGCTCGCCCTCGACATCGGTGGCACCACCGCCAAGTGCTCCCTGATCCAGGACGGGCAGGTGCGCATCGTGACCGACTACTGGATCGAGCGAACGCATACCAACGCCGGCTACCCGCTCATGGTGCCGGTCGTCGACCTGGTAGAGATCGGCAATGGCGGCGGGTCGATCGCCTGGGTGGACGACTTCGGCAAGCTCCACGTCGGCCCCCAGTCGGCTGGAGCCGACCCCGGCCCGGCCGCCTACGGCCAGGGCGGCACCGGCGCCACCACCACCGACGCCAATCTGTGGCTCGGCCGTATCGGCGCCGACCACTTCCGCGGCGGCAGCGGCGCCCCGGACATCGACGCCGTGAAGACCGCACTCGACACCCTCGCCGCCCGCCTCGGGCTCGACGCCGAGCAGACCGCCCGAGGCATCGTGCGTATCGCCAACGACAACATGGTGAACGCACTGAAGCTGATCTCGGTGAACCGCGGGTTCGACCCTCGCGACTTCGTGCTCGTGGCCTTCGGCGGGGGCGGGCCGATGCACGCCGTGGCCCTGGCTCAGGAACTCGGGGTACGCCGGGTGGTGATCCCCCGGGCGGCGTCGGTGTTCTCGGCCTGGGGCATGATCATGTCGGACCTGCGGCGCGACCTGTTCCGCACGCTCGTCACCACCCTCGACACCGATCACCTGGCATCGATCGTGGCGGCATACGACGGCGCAGTGACCGATCTCGTCGCACAGTTCGCCAGCGATGGTGTGGCGGCCGATGATGTTGTGATCGAACGATTCGCCCAGCTCCGCTACCAGAACCAGGAGCACACCTCTGAGGTCGCCATCGGTGCCGACGATCTGACGGACGCGGGCATCGACGGGCTCGTGGAGCGGTTCCACACGCAGTACGAGGCCGAGTACACCTACCGGCTCGATGCTGCGGTTGAGTTCGTCGGGCTCCATCTCGTCGGTTCAGCCGATGTCGGCAAGCCCATGCTGCACCCGGCCCCGTTGGGCGACGCCGACGCCACCAGTGCCGTCGCCGGCGAACGCCAGGTGGACTACGCCACCGACGGCGTCCACCGTGCCACCCTCATCGACGCCGCCCGGCTTCAACCCGGCATGCGGTTCGCCGGGCCGGCCGTGATCGAGGGAGCCGGAACCTCGGTGGTGGTGCACCCGAACTGCGAGGTCGAGATCGACGGCCTCGGCAACACGATCATCACGCTCGACGCTGCCCCTTCGCCCTGACCCGGAGGTCACCCCATGACGACCACCAGCTACGACCCGATCACGATCGAGATCATCCAGAACGCGCTCCAGGCCACAGCCGACGAGATGTTTGCCGCGATGCGCAAAACGGCGATGAGTTCGATCATCTACGAGGTGCTCGACATGGGCACCGGCGTCACCGACGCCCACGGCGAGATCGCGTCGTCGGGGGCCGGCATCCCCGCCTTCGTCGGCGTGCTCGACAAGGCGGCCAAGGTGATCATCGACAAGTTCTCGGCCCCGGGGGCAATCGCGCCCGGAGATGTGTTCATCACCAACGACCCGTACCAGGGCGGTGTGACCCACCTGAACGACATCGTGGTACTGATGCCGGTGTTCGCCGACGATCAACTGATCGCGTGGACGGCCAACATCGCCCACAACAGCGACGTGGGCGGCATGGCGCCCGGTTCGCTGACCGGCGATGCCACCGAGATCTTCCAGGAGGGTCTGCGGATCCCCGCCGTGAAGGCGATCAGCGGTGGCGAGGTGATCCCGGCGGTGATGGACATCATCCTCGCCAACTCGCGAATGCCCGAGACGATCGAGGGCGATGTGTGGGCGGCAATCGCGGCAGTACGCATCGGGGCTCGGCGCCTCGCCGAGGTGGCCGACAAGTACGGCTCTGACGTGTTCCTCGAGGCGATGCGCCGGCACATGGATCACGGCGAGGCGGTAGCTCGCAAGGCGCTGGCGGCGCTGCCGGCCGGCACCTACGAGATCAGCGAGGAGCAGGACAACGGTTCGGTGCTCCACGCCGCCGTCACCATCTCGGCGGACTCGTTCGTGGTCGACCTCCGTAACAACCCGACGCAGAACGACGACCCGAACAACTGCTCGCGCGATGCCGTCATGGTCGTGGCCCAGATGATCTTCAAGTCGCTCACGGCGCCCGACACGCCGGCCAGCAGCGGCTCCTTCCGTCCGATCGAGCTCCTGACAGAGCCGGGCACCGTGTTCGACGCCACCGCGCCGGCGGCGATGGGCTTCTACTACGAGTTGGAGCTGCGGGCATACGACCTGATCTGGCGCTGCCTCGCCCCCGTGGTGCCCGACGTGTTCGGGGCCGGGCACTTCGCCTCGGTGTGCGGCACGTTCATCGGCGGCACCCACCCCGACACCGGTCGGAACTACACGATCATCGAACCCCAGCTCGGTGGCTGGGGCGGCACGCGCGGCCGCGATGGCAACTCCGCCATGTTCTCGGGCTTCCACGGCGAGACCTACAACTGCCCGGCGGAGATCAACGAGATACGCAACGGTCTGTTCGTCGAGCGGATGGAGCTCAACACCGAGCCTGGGGGTGAGGGCCGCTCGACGGGTGGCCGGGGCATCGTGATGGAGTACCGGGTGCGCAGCAACGACGGGTATCTCACGATGGACTACACCCGATCGAAGTTCCCGGCGTGGGGAACCGAAGGCGGGAACGACGGATCGCCGAACTACTGCGAGGTGGTGAGCGCCAGCGACGGATCGACCCGGCGCTACTCGTCGGTGTCGGGGCTCGACACCAAGGAGGGCGACCTCATCCGCATCGTCACCGGCAACGGCGGTGGGCACGGTGATCCCGGTGATCGTGACCGCAACCTGGTGCGCAGCGACCTGAAGGACGAACTGATCTCGGCCGAGCGAGCCGCCGAGATCTACGGCGTATCGCCGGGCGCCGCGGACAACAGTTGATGGCCGACGAGCCGACCACCCCGAGCCTCGAGATCGACGGAGCCTTGGCAACCATCAGGCTCCGTCGCGCCCAGAAGCGGAACCGCATCGAACCGCCCGACATCGTGGCGATCATCGAGCACTGCGACGTGATCGACGCCGACCCCGACGTGCGCGTTGTGGTGCTCACTGCCGACGGCCCCTCGTTCTGCGCGGGCTACCACCTCGGCGCGCTGAGCGAGGGCGCGACCGTCGAGGCCAGCTTCGGTGACCTGTGCGACCGGATCGAGGCGGTGCACGTCCCCGTCATCGCCCGCATCGATGGCGACATCCACGGTGGGGGCACCGACCTGGCCATTGCGTGCGACATCCGCGTGGCCCGAGCCGGCATCGCGCTGGCCATGCCGGCGACAAAGCTCGGCATCCAGTACTACGCCACGGGCCTGCGCCGGTTCGTTGAGCAGATCGGCCCGGCCGCCACCAAGCGTCTGTTCCTCACGGCGCTCCCCGTCGACGCCGAGGCGTTGCTGGCCATGGGCTATGTCCAGGAGGTGGTGCCGGCCGCCGATCTCGACGCCCGCGTCGACGAGATGGCAGCCGCCGTCGCGGCCCTCGGACCGCTGGCGGTCGCCTCGACCAAAGCGGCGATCAACGGCCTTGCGCAGGGCACGATGACGGTGGACGAGGCGGAGGCCAGCCATCGGGCGTCACTGCGGTCAGACGATCACGCCGAGGCGCTGGCCGCCCTCGCCGAGCGGCGTCCCCCGAACTTCACCGGCCGCTGAGCGTGCCGTCGGGCTGCAACAGCCCGCCGTCGACCCTCAGCGGGGAGCGAGCCGGTAGTGGCTCACGTACCACTCGGTGCCGTTGTCGTAGGCGAACAGCTCGGCGCAGGCCATGAAGAACAGGCGCCACCGGTGGAGCCACATCGGCGCGTCGGCCCCGTACACGTCATCGAAGATGTCCAGCACGTAGTCGCGGCGCCGGTCGAGGTTGGCCAACCAGGCATTGGCCGTGGCCTCGTAGTGATGGCCGTTGTAGCGAACCTGCTCCTCAACCGAGAAGGCGTCGGTGGCCCGGGCCACGAGGTCGTCGCTCGGCATCAGGCCGCCGGTGAAGAAGTGGCTCGACATCCAGTCGTGGGAATGGCGGGCGTCGAACAGGTAGGCCAGCTGCCGGTGGCAGAACACGTGGATCAGCACGCGGCCCTCGTCGCTGATCCAGCGGCGTAGCCGGCCGAAGAGCTCGCCCCAGTTGCGGGTGTGTTCGAACATCTCGATGGAGATGATCCGGTCGAACGACTGGTCGAGTTCGAGTTCGTTCACATCGGCCGTGATGACCGACACGTTGTCGTGTCCGCGGGCGGCGGCTTGGCCTTCGATGAAGGCGCGTTGGCTGGCTGAGTTCGACACCGAGGTGATCTGGCAGTTCGGATAGTGCTGCGCGATCCACAGTGTCATCGAGCCCCACCCACAGCCGAGGTCGAGTACCCGCATGCCATCGAGGAGCTGCGCAGTTTCACACGTGCGCGCGAGCATCGCGTCCTCGGCGTCGGCGAGCGCATCGGCATCCGGGGTGGGGCGGCGGCCGGTGAATGGCGCCCACGGTTCGGCGTCGTCGGGGCCGAACCAGCAGCACGAGTACTTCTTGCGGGGCCCCAGAACCTGCTCGAAGAACTCAGCGGGCAGTTCGTAGTGCTGCTCGTTGGCAGCGTCGGTGGCCTCGGCGATGGCTCCCCCCTGCAGCTGGCCCAGAAGCTGGGCCTGCTGGGCCAGCTGGTGCTCGGCCGGGAGGCGGATGCCCTCCTGGAGAAGTCGACGCCCGAGCAGGCGTCGGATTCCGTAGCGGCTGACCACATCGGGGACCACGCCCGATTCGGCGATGCTCGACGCCGCCCGGGTTGTCTGGGCCGCCAGCCAGGTCAAGCGGGCTGGCCCTCGGGTGCGGGGGTCACCGCCGTGAGCGCATCGAGGAGGGCGACGCGAACGAGTCGCGGGTCCTCGATCATCATCATGTGGCCGGTGTCGGGCACGGTGATCACTGATGCCTGTGGCACATGCGCTGCGAGAGCGGCGGCGGCCCGAGGCGGCGTCATCTTGTCTTCGGCTCCAACCAGGATCGTGACCGGGCACGCCACCTCGGCCGCGGCCGCCTCGGCGCCGTCGTAGGCAGCGCAGGCCCGGAAGTCGACCGCGAGGGCACCGGAGGCACTCACCTCCACGAGGGCGCGGGCGCCACCGATCATCCAGAGGCCGGGGGTGGGGTTGAGGCCGATGTGGGCTGGCTTGGCGTGGCCCCACGACGCCATCAGCGCCGCCGCAGCCGGAAGATCGTTCTCGGCGGCGTCGAGCAGATCGGGGTGCACCGGCATGGCGGCAGCGGTGCCCATCAGCACGAGACTCGTCACCGCCTCGGGCCGGCGGGCCGCCAGTTCGAGGCCGATGAAGCTGCCCATCGAGTGGCCGACCACGGCAACCGGCCCCTCGTCGAGCGCGTCGACCACGGTGCCGAGCCAGTCGGCCAGCTCGGGCACTGAGGCGATGGGATCGCCGCTGCTGCGCCCATGGCCAGGAAGGTCTATCGCCATGGGGCGGTACCCATGGTGAGCCAGGTAGCGGGTCTGCAGCTGCCAGACCGTTCCGTCCATCCCCGCTCCGTGCACGAGGAGCACGATCGGATCGTCGCCGTCGGGGGCCACGCCACCCGTTGCTGCGTGGACGGTCTGGCCGTCGAGGTCGATGATCATGGGCCGCTCGGCCGTCCGTCTCGCACCATGGCGACAGGATAGGGGGTGTGGCCCGGCGTGGTCTGGTCCCGCTCAGGGCCCGTGCTCGGCGTGAACCCTGAACGAGCACAACGCCGGATCGTCCGGGCAACACAGCCACACCCCTGCGGCCTCCGCATCGCGGAACACCTGGGCCGCCACCGCAAGGTCATCCGCGTGACACAGTGCCAGGCGGTACGAAGCCACTTCGCCCCGCTGGTAGTCCCGCAGCACCAGTCGCACCGCCTCGTGGCGAGCGGCGGAGGCGATCTCGGCACTGGCCGTGGGGGCGACCACAGTCACCGCAGCGCCGCGCTCGGCCAGCTGCGTGACGGTGTCGGCGGCCGCGGGGCCACCACCGACCACCAGCGCCGGGCGGTCGCTGAGATCGAGATGCACCTCGAAGGGTGGGACGCTCACTGGTGCAGCCCGCACTCGGTCTTGGCCGTTCCCGACCACCGGCCGGCCCTGGGATTGTCGGCCGAGGCCGGCTCGGTGCAGGGCCAGCATCCAACCGAGGGGTAGCCCTGTGCAACGAGTGGGTTGGTCACGAGGTCGTTGGCTCGTTCGTAGTCGGCAACTTCAGCGTCGGACCAGCGGGCCAACGGGTTGATCTTCACCAGGCCGCGTCCGTCGAGATCCACCACGGGGGTGTCCGCCCGGCTCGGGCCGTCGGCTCGTCGGAGCCCACTGAGCCACGCCGCCGTCCGCCCGCCAAGAGCTCGATCCAGACCGTCGATCTTCCGGGCCCGGCAGCACGCTTCGGAGCCGGCCTGCCACACGTCCAGCGCGGATGGCTCCGGTCGGACGACCTCGAGGTTCAGCTGGTACCGGGCCTGGGCCTGCTTCATCGTTGCGAGCGTCTCGGCGAAGTGGAAGCCCGTGTCGAGAAACACCACGCGCAGGTCTGGGTCGACCCGCGTGGCGAGGTGGACGAGCACCGTGTCGGTGAACGACGTGGCGACGCAGAGCCGATCGCCGAACGTGGATCGGGCCCAGGCCACCACGTCGGCAGCGTCGGCCTGCTCGAGCTGGCCAGCGGCTGAACGGACCTCGTCGAGGGTCAAACGGGGCCCCCGTCGGGCTGAGGAATGGAGGTGCACGGCGCGTGTCGGCATGAAATGTGATAATCCTGACCCAGATAGTCGGCTATACCGGTCAGGCGGGATCGTAGTGGCGCAGCAGGGCCACTCGAACAGATTTTCTTAAAACCCGATCAGAAAAGTCGGAAATAGGGTTCGGAGCCCCCTACGATCGCCGACCATGGCCCTCGCTGAGTCGTCCGTGGCGGTACCCGCACCGTCGTCTGTGCCGCAGTCCATCCCGCCATCCGTGCCCCGGTGTGAGTCGTCGACGGTGGACGCGGGTGCGTCCTATCCGGTGCAGCTCGACGTGCGGGGTCGGGCGGTGCTCGTTGTTGGTGGCGGCCGGGTGGCACTCCGCAAGGTCCAGGGCCTGCTCGCGGCCGGCGCCGTCGTCACCGTGGTCGCCCCGAGGGTGGTGGCTGAGCTCTGGGAGCTCGCGCCGGCGCGGATCACCGTTCACCATCGGCGGTTCCGCAGCGACGACATCGATGGCTCATGGCTGGTGGTGACCTGCACCGACTCCACAGCAGTGAACGCCACGGTGGCAGCCCCAGCCGAGCAGCAGCGCGTCTGGGTCAACGCCGCCGATGACCCCGCCAATTGCGCGTTCACCCTGCCAGCGGTGGCTCGGCAGGGGCCGCTGGTGCTCACGGCCGCCACTGGGGGAGCGAGCCCCGCCCTCGCCCGCTGGTTCCGCCGACACTGGGAAGCTGAGCTCACCCCATCGTGGCTCGACGTTCTCGACGTGCTCGCTGAGGCCCGGGTGGATGCCCGGCACCGCTGGGGCAGCTCGGAGGTGGACGGCTGGGACGAGGCCCTCGATGCTGGCGTGATCGATCTCGTCCGATCGGGCCAGATCGACGTCGGCCGGGCGCTCCTGCGGCGGACGATCGGACTCGACCGATGACCGTCCACCTCGTTGGGGCCGGGCCTGGTGCGGCCGATCTTCTCACCGTCAGAGCCAGCCGGCTGCTGGCCCGAGCCGACATCGTGGTGCACGACAGGCTCGTTGGCGGCGACGTACTCGACCTGATCAGCCCGTGGGCCGAGCGGATCGACGTCGGCAAGGATCCGGACGGCCGAAGCTGGGATCAGGCCGAGATCAACCGGCTGTTGGTGGCATGCGCCCACCGGGCCGACTGTGTGGTGCGCCTGAAGGGTGGCGATCCGTTCGTGTTCGGTCGCGGCAGTGAGGAACGCGACGAACTGGACCGCCACGGCATCGCCGTCGAGGTGGTGCCGGGAATCTCCTCGGCCCTTGCGGCACCGACTGCGGCCGGTGTGCCGGTGACCGAACGCTCGCTGTCGAGCGGGTTCACCGTGCTCACCGCCCACCAGGCGGCCGGTACGGCCCGGCCGATCGACTGGCGAGCCGCCGCCGCGCTCGGAACCACGCTCGTGATCCTGATGGGAGCAGCCCGGGCGAAGGCCCTCAGCGCGCAGCTGATCTGCGCCGGCTTGGCGCCCGACACCCCCGTTGCCGTGATCACCAACGCAACCCGGCCCGATGAGCGCGTCGAGGTGTGCGATCTCGTCGATCTCGGCCGGGAGCCGGTTGCCAATCCGTCCGTGATCGTGGTGGGCGAGGTGGTGCGCGCCCGCTCACTACGACCGCTGCTTGGTGCGTCCGTCGCCGGCGCCGCCGGCGGCGAACCCACTTTTCGCGAACCAGCCGCCGTGCTCACAGGAGGCCCCACCAGATGACAATCGACATCGCACCACGACTCGATCGGCCCCTTCCGATCCCGCCCCTCGACGAGCTCGATCCGGCGATGGCGGACGACATCGCCAAGTTCCGTCGGCTGCTGGGGCAATACCTGGCCGGTGAGCTGTCGGACGACGAGTTCAAGGTGTTTCGCCTGACCAACGGGGTGTACGGCCAGCGCCAGGGCGGAACGAACCAGATGATCCGCGTGCGGATGCCCTACGGCACGATCACCGCAGACCAACTGGACCGCCTCGCCTACGTGGCCGACCACTACTCAAGGGGCTGGGGCCACATCACCACCCGCCAGAACCTCCAGTTCCACTTCATCGAGCTCACCGAGCTGCCTGACGTGATGGCGTTGCTCGCCGAGGTTGGGCTCACCACCCGTGAGGCCTGTGGCGACACGATCCGCAACGTGCAGGGCTGCCACCTGGCCGGCGCCTGCCCGTACGAGGTGATCGACATCAGCGCCTGGGCCCAGGCAACGAACGACTACTTCCTTCGCAACCCGCTCGGTCAACGGCTGCCCCGGAAGTTCAAGATCAACTTCTCGGGCTGCGAGACCGACTGCGGCCAGGCCATGTTCAACGACGTGGGCGTGATCGCCGCCAGTCGCCAGAGCGACGCCGGCACGATCGAGGCCGGCTTCCGGGTGTTCGTGGCCGGCGGCCTCGGCGCCAATCCCCACGCCGCGCTGGCGATCGAGCCCTTCACCGCCCGCGAAGACCTGATCCCGACGATCGAGGCCGTGGTGCGCACGTTCGAACAGACGGGCAACCGCGACAACAAGCTGCGGGCGAGGATGAAGTGGGTGGTCGAGACGCTCGGCTGGGAGGAGACCCAGCGTCGAATCCTGCGCAACCGGTCCACCCTGCTGGCCTCGGCAACCTGGCCGCACGGCATCCCCGACGCGGTGCGAACGCTCGGAGACGCACCCGCCGGGCTGGGCGGCGCCACTCCGTCCGCGATCGGGCAGGGAACGCCGGTGGCTCTCGGCGGCGGCGACGCACGCGCTCGCTGGGAGCACGCCAACGTGGTGCGAGGTGTGGCCAACGGCACCGTGTCGGCCTACGCCTGGTGCGAGCTGGGCGATCTGACGTCGACCCAGCTCCGGGGGCTCGCCGCCATACAACGCCACTTCCGGGTGGAACTACGAGCCACCAACCGGCAGAACATGATCATCCGTGGGCTGCGGGACAACCAGCTCCCGGCCCTGCACGAGCGGCTCGATGCGCTGGGTATGGCCACGCCGGGCGCTGAGCTGAGCCGTGACGTGGTGTCCTGCCCCGGCGCCGACACCTGCAGCCTCGCCATCACCCAGTCCCGCGGCCTGGCCAAGGCGATCGGTGAGCGTCTCGAATCGGATGGGCTGGCCGAGGTCGGCGGGGTCCGGATGAACATCTCGGGCTGCACCAACTCGTGTGGCCAGCACCATGTGGCCGACATCGGCTTCTACGGGGTGGAGCGTCGGGCCCACGGCCGATCGGTTCCCGGCTACCAGATGCTGCTTGGGGGTCACGTCGGCGACGCCCGGGCCGAGTTCGGTGCCCGCGCCCTGCGCCTCCCGGCCAAGGCCGCGCCGGAGGCCACCGCCCGGGTCATGGGCCGTTTCGCTCGCGAACGTGGCGCCTCCGAGCGGTTCAGCGATTGGCTCGCCCGCAGCGGCGGCGCAGCAGCGGTCGCGGCCGATCTGACCGATCTCGGCGTGGTCCCTGATCCCGACGAGGCCCCCGACCACTACGTTGACTTCGACGAGTACGATCCGTTCGCCCCGACCGTCGGGGCGTCGGAGTGTGCGACCTGACCCATGACTGATCCCACCAGCAGAAACGACATGGCGGGCCGGGCCGAGGCCACCAAGCTGGTGCGCGGGGGCCAGCGCCGAACAGGGTTCCACGAAACGGCGGAGCCGATCTTCGCCACCTCGGGGTTCGTGTACGGCGACGCGGCCGAGGCCGAAGCGGCCTTCGTCGGCGACATCGACCGCTTCATCTACAGCCGCTTCTCCAACCCCACGGTGGCGCTGTTCGAGGAGCGGCTCCGCCTCGTGGAAGGGGCCGAGGTGTGCCGGGCCACGGCGTCGGGCATGGCGGCGGTGTTCGGGGCGCTGGCGTCGTTCCTCGGTGCCGGCGATCGCCTTGTGGTGTCGCGGGCGCTGTTCGGCTCGTGTGCCGTGGTGGTCAATGAGATCCTGCCCCGGTTCGGCGTGGACACGGTGGTGGTCGACGGCCGCGACCTGGGCGCCTGGGAGCAGGCGCTGGCCGAGCCGACCCGAGCGGTGTTCATCGAGTCGCCGTCGAACCCCGGCCTGGAACTGATCGACATCGCCGCCGTTGCCGAGCTGGCTCACGCTGCCGGCGCCACCCTCGTGGTCGACAATGTGTTCGCCACCCCGATCCTGCAGCGGCCGCTCGAACTCGGCGCCGACGTCGTGGTGTACTCGGCCACCAAGCATCTCGACGGTCAAGGCCGCACGGTGGGCGGCGCTGTGCTCTGCAGTGCGACGTTCGATGACCACCACCTCCGGGAGTTCCTCCGCCACACGGGCCCGAGCCTCAGCCCGTTCAACGCCTGGGTGCTGGCGAAGGGTATGGAGACCCTTCGCCTCCGGGTCGACGCCCAGTGCCGATCGGCCGCGCGCATTGCCGACTTCCTGGAAGGCCGGCCCACTATCGAGCGGGTGCTGTATCCGATGGCGCCGAGCCACCCCCAGCACGACCTCGCCTGTCGTCAGCTCTCGGCTGGAGGCACGGTGGTCACGTTGCTCGTCGAGGGGGGCAAGGCCGAGGCGTTCCGCATGCTCGACCGGCTCCAGCTGTTCGACATCTCGAACAACCTGGGTGACGCCAAGAGCTTGGCTACACACCCCGCCACCACCACCCATCGCCGGATCCTGCCCGAGCATCGTGCCGAGCTCGGCATCACCGATGCCATGGTGCGGCTGTCGGTCGGGCTCGAAGACGTGGATGATCTGCTGTCCGACCTGGAGGAGGCACTCGCCCCATGACCACCGCCGACGAACCACTGCGCTACCGGCTGCTCACCGGGCCCGACACTGCCGAGTTCTGTGCTCGGGTGAGCGAGGCGCTCGATGCCGGCTATGAGCTGTACGGGTCGCCGGCGATCAGCGTCGGCCCCGACGGGCCGATCGTCGCCCAGGCGATCGTGTGGGGCGGAGCCACCTAGGGGCGTTCGTGGCTCGTCGATGCGTGCGCATCGGCCGATCAGCCGTCTAGCGCTGGCTGGCCTTCAGTGCCCGGGAGAGATCGTCGCAGATGTCGTCGGGATCCTCGAGCCCGACCGAGAGTCGGATCAGGTCCTCGCTGATGCCGGACGTCACCATGTCTTCGGGGCTGAGCTGCTGGTGGGTGGTCGAACCCGGGTGGATCACGAGCGTCTTCGCATCGCCGACGTTGGCGAGGTGCGACGCCAACTGCACACTCTCGATGAACTTCCGGCCGGCTTCGCGGCCGCCCTTCACCCCGAAGCTCAGAATCGCGCCGGAGCCCTTGGGGTACAGCGTCTTGGCCAGTTCGTGGTCGGGATGCGAATCGTGGCGCGGGTGCTTGATCCAGCTCACCGCGTCGTGGGTCGACAGCATGGCCACCACGGCGTCGGTGTTGTCCACGTGGCGAGCCATACGCAACGGCAGCGTCTCCACCCCTTGTAGGAGCTGGAACGCATTGGCGGGGCTCATCGCGGCACCGAAGTCGCGGAGGCCCTCGGCTCGGGCCCGCATGCCGAGCGCTGCCGGGCCGTACTCCTCGGCGAAGGACAATCCGTGGTAGCCGGCATAGGGCTCGGTGAGGGTGGGGTGGTTGCCGGCCGCTTCCCAGTCGAAACGGCCGCCGTCGACGATCACGCCGCCGAGCGCCACGCCGTGGCCGCCGAGGAACTTCGTGACCGAGTGCATCACGATGTCGGCCCCGTGTTCGATGGGTCGGATCAGGTAGGGCGTGGAGAAGGTCGAGTCGACCATGAGGGGGAGGCCGGCGGCATGGGCCACATCGGCCACGGCCTCGATGTCGAGCACCTCCACACCAGGGTTGCCGAGGGTCTCGGCGAACACCACCTTGGTGTTGGGCTGGATGGCCGCGGCGAATGCCTCCGGGTCGCGGGGATCGACGAAGGTGGTGGTGATCCCGAACCGGGGCAACGTCAGGTTCATCATGTTGTGGCTGCCGCCGTAGATGTTCTTCGACGCCACGATGTGGTCGCCGGCCGACGCAATGGTGGCCACGGCCAGGTGTAGGGCCGCCTGCCCCGACGAGGTGCACACGGCGCCAACCCCGCCTTCGAGGGCGGCGATGCGTTCCTCGAGCACGGCCACGGTCGGGTTGGAAATGCGGGAGTAGATGTGGCCCGGCACCTCCAGGTTGAACAGCGCCGCCGCCTCGTCGGTGTCGGGGAATGTGTACGACGTGGTGAAGTAGATCGGAACGGCTCGCGCCCCGGTGGCGGGGTCGGGTCGCTGGCCGGCGTGAAGGCTCAGCGTGTCGAAACGCAGGAAGTCGGGCTCAACCATGGCCGCGAGGATAGGCCCGAGCCCCAGAAGAGGCCCCTCCTCCGTGCTTGGCTTGTCTCCGGTCAAGGTGCGAGCCCGCCGGCCGATGTTCACATCATGGATCTCCGCGCCCTTGGTGTGATGCTGTCGTTCGTTGTGCTCGTTGCTGGGTGCGGAGGCGACGCCGAGCAGGCAGTAACCGACGAGCCGCCAACCGATCTTGCGGCCGTCCTCCCCATGGCGGAGATCGTCGACACCGACCAGATGGTCGATGCCGGCGCCATGGAGCTCGACGAGCTGTGCGCGGCGCTCTACGCCGACGTCCCGATCGCCTCCGATGCCTCGGTGGGGCTCGTGGCCGACGTGGCCGCGATCACCGACGGCACGTTCAACCAGTACGCCTTCGAGGGCATGGAGGCAGCCGGCCGATGCTTCGGCGTGTTGACCGGCTTTCTCGAGTCTGCGGGCAACGACGCTGAAGAGCAGATCGGCCAAATGGTCGACCGTGACCTCGACATCATCGTCACGGTCGGGTTCCAGTTCGCAGAGGCCACCGCAGCGGCGGCCGAAGCCAACCCCGGTATCTCGTTCATCGGCATCGACCAGACGAACCCGACCGGCATCGAGAACCTCATCGGCATCACCTTCCGTGATGATCAGGTGGGGTATCTCGCCGGAGTGGCGGCGGCCTCGCTGAGCGAGACCGGCACCGTGGGCATCGTCGCCGGCCCCGACACGGTGCCGCCCGTGGTCGCCATCGCCGACGGGTTCGAGGCCGCTGTCGCTGCGACCGATCCCAACGTGAGCGTGTTGCGAACCCATCTCGACACGTTCGCCGATCCCCAGCTCGGGGCGGAGGAAGGGGCCCGGATGCTCGATGCCGGCGCCGATGTGCTGTTCGGCGCAGCTGGCCCGACCGGAACCGGGGCCATCATGTCCGCAGCCGCGGCTGGCACATCGGTGATCGGGGTCGATCAGGACCAGTACTTCACCAGCTTCGCCGGTGGCGCCGAGCCCCACGCCGATCGGCTCGTGACGTCGGCGGTGAAGCGGGTGGATCTCGGGGTGTTCCTCACCGTCGCCGCCCTCACCCAGGGCGCAGTGGCCGGAGGGGACTTCCAGCTCGACGCCGCCAATGGCGGCGTGACCTATGCGCCATTCCACGAGGCCGAGGTGAGCGCTGACGTGGCCGACGCGCTCGAGGCGGCGCGCCGCGGGCTGGCCGACAACACGATCGACCTCACCGATCTCGGTTCGGAGTAGTCCGATGGGCGGCGGGCAGGGCAGATCCGGATGCAGGTGATTCGCCGATTCACCAATCGCAGTCTGCTCACCAAGTTCGGTCTCACGTCGCTGCTGGTGGTGGGCCTCATCGGTATCGTGCTCGGCCGCATGCTGCAGGAATCAGTTGAGCGTCAGGCGCTCGACCGCGCCATCGCCGAGGCCCAGGTGGTGTCGCGCCTGAGCCTCCAGAACGAGATCGGTCCGAGTGAGCTCAACGCCGGGCTGTCGTCCGAGCGAGTGCGGGCCGTGCAGCTCGACATCCGCGCGAAGTTCGCCCGCATCGACGTGGTGGACGTGGTGCTCTGGAATCGCGACCAGGTGGTGGCCTTCGCCACCGACACTGCGCTCGTCGGCGGTGAAGGTGCCGCCACCCCCGAGCTCGACCGGGCCTTCGACGGGGAGGCACTGGCCCGAATCGTGGACGTGTCGGCGCTCGACACCCAGGATCGCCAGCTCACCCGGCACGGCACGGTGGTGCAGGTCTACACGCCGGTGCAGTTCGGATCGGTCACGGGAGGCGAGGTGTCGGGCGTGCTGCGCACGTCGGTTCCCTACGGCCCGGTTGCGGACACGATCGCGGCGGAGACGAGGCGCTTGTACCTGGCCCTGGTGGGCGCACTCGTGCTGCTCTACGCCGTGCTGTTCCGGCTGGTGGCCGAGGCGTCAGCCGAGCTGCGGCGTCGGGCCGACGAGAACGAGCACCAGGCTCGGCACGACGCGCTGACCGGCCTACCGAACCGGTCGTACTTCTCGGCCGACCTGGACACCCGCCTCGCCGCTGGTGATGCGGCTCCCTGCGCGGTGGCCGTGATCGATCTCGATCGGTTCAAGGAGGTCAACGACACCCTCGGCCACCATCACGGTGATCTCCTGCTGATCGAGGTGGGTCGGCGCCTCACGGCGGCGCTGCGGCCGGGGGACCTCGCCGCCCGCCTCGGCGGCGATGAGTTCGCGCTCGTACTCGGCGCTGTGGCCACCGTCGGCGATGCCGCTGGCATCGCCGAGCGTTTGCTCCATGCGCTCGCGCCTCCCTACGAGATCGAGGACGTCGTGCTCTACATCGGCACCAGCCTCGGCCTGGCCTTGGTGCCCGACCATGGCACCACCCCCACGGTGGTCATGCAGCGAGCCGACATGGCGATGTACGACGCCAAGCGGTCGGGTGGGGGCTGGGCCGTGTACGACGAGGGCCGTCGTGAGCCGGCAGCGCACGCGCTCGTGTGAGGCGCCGAGGTTGCTAGAGGTCCTGGAGCGCCTTGGTGATCTCGACAACGGCTTCGCGGCCGTCGCCGAAGAGCATCACCGAGTTGTCCAACGCGAACAGCGGATTGGGGATACCGGCGAAGCCGGGTGAAAGGCTGCGCTTGATCACCACCACGGAGCGGGAGTTGTCGACGTCGAGGATCGGCATCCCGGCGATCGGGCTCTCCGGGTCGGTGCGGGCGGCCGGGTTCACCACGTCGTTCGCCCCGAGCACGATGGCCACGTCGGTCTGATCGAACTGTGGGTTGATGTCATCCATCTCCACCAGCAGCTCGTAGTCGATCTCGGCCTCGGCCAGCAGCACGTTCATGTGGCCCGGCATGCGCCCGGCCACGGGGTGGATGGCGAAGCGCACATCGGCCCCGCGGTCCTGGAGCCGGCGGGTGAGGTCGCGCACGGCATGCTGGGCCTGAGCCACGGCGAGGCCGTAACCGGGGATGATCACCACTCGCTCAGCGGTGTCGAGCATGAGGGCCACATCATCCGCCGAGGTGGAGCGCACCCGATTGCCGTACACGTCGTCTGCGTCGGGCCCACCGCTGCTGCTCACGGGATCGCTGAACAGCACAGAGAACAGCGACCGGTTCATGGCCACGCACATGATCTGGGTGAGGATGAGGCCGCTCGCCCCCACGAGGGCGCCGGCCACGATCAACAGCGAGTTGTCGAGCACGAAGCCGGCGGCCGCTGCGGCAAGGCCCGACAGCGAATTGAGGAGGGCGATCACCACGGGCATGTCGGCCCCGCCCACCGGCAGCGTGGCGGTTGCGCCGACCACGAACCCGATCGCCACGAGCACCCACACCCAGGTGAGCGACGAGTCGTCCACCACGGCCAAGACGCCGGCGCCGAGCGCACCGAGCCCGAGGACGACGTTCAGGATCCGGATACCAGCGAAGCCGTTGTAGCGGAGGCTCTCTGCCAGCTTGAAGAGGGCGATGATCGAGCCGGTGAAGGTGACCGAACCGATTGCCACGGCGGCCACCGCGGCGATCGCGGCCCGCACCGTGAGATCGTCGGCGTCGGCCGCATCGGAGTAGGTGGCGATGGCCACGGCCACGGACGCAGCGCCACCGAAGCCGTTGAACAACGCCACGAGTTCGGGCATCGACGTGAGCGGGATCCGGGTGGCCAACGCCGCCCCGACGGCGGCACCGATCACGATGCCGACGATGATCAGCTCATAGCTGAGGATCCGCTGGTCGAGCAGCGTGACCACCACGGCGAGCAACATGCCGGAGGCACCGAGCAGGTTGCCCCGTACGGCGGTGCGGGGTCGGGCCAGGCCCTTGAGGCCGAAGATGAAGAGTGCAGCTGCGACGAGATAGCCAACCCTGATCCATTCCTCGCTCATCGGCTCACCCCTTGCCTCGGCCGCGGCTGCGGAACATGCCGAGCATGCGGTGGGTGACCATGAAGCCGCCAACGACATTGACGGTGGCCAGCACGAGGGCGATGAAACCAAGCACCGCTCCCAAGGTGGACTGGTCGCTGCCGACCGCGAGGACGGCCCCCAGGATCGTGATGCCGGAGATGGCGTTCGATCCCGACATCAGCGGGGTGTGAAGCGTTGGCGGCACCTTGGTGATCAGTTCCACCCCGAGGAAGACGGCCAACACGAACAGGGTGAGCGCAGCGACGATGTCCATCAGTGCTCCTCTTCCGGTGGGGTGTTCTCAGGGTCGGCGTCGACGAGCGCAGGATGGACCAACGAACCACCGAGGGCCACCAGCATCGGGCCGAGGATCTCGTCGTCCCGATCGGGTATGAGCCCGTCCGACACCTCGAAGGCGTGGTCGAGGAATTTCACCACGTTGTTGGCGAACATGAGGCTGGCGTGGCTCGGCGCCCGCGATGGGAGATCGGTCGGGCCGAGGATCGTGACCCCGCCGTGGTCGACGAGCACATCGGCCTGGGAGGGCTCCACGTTGCCGCCGCGCTCGGCGGCCAGGTCGATCACCACGCCGCCCGGGCCCATACCGGCCACCATCTCGCTAGTCACGAGCAGGGGTGAGGCTCGGCCGGGGATCGCAGCAGTGGTGATGAGCACATCGGCGTCGGCCACATGGGGGGCCAGGAGGTCCTGCTGGCGAGCGCCGGTGTCGGCCGACTGGGCGGTGGCGTAGCCACCTGCGTCCTCCGACGTGCCGGTTTCGAGTTCGAGCTCGATCGACTTGGCTCCCACCGATCGGATCTGCTCGGCTGCTGCCGGCCGGATGTCGTAGCCCGACACCACGGCGCCGAGACGGCGGGCTGTTGCGATCGCCTGAAGCCCGGCAACCCCGGCCCCGAGCACGAGCGCCCTCGCGGGCGGCAACGTTCCGGCGGCGGTGGTGAGCATCGGGAACAAGCGGGGCAGATTGCTGGCCGCCAACAACACGGCCTCGTAGCCCGCAATGGTGGCCATCGACGACAACACGTCCATCGTCTGGGCCTTGGTGGTGCGGGGCACGAGATCGAGCGAGAAGACGGCGGCCCCGGCGTTCGCAACCGCTGCTGCCGGGACCGAGTCCCACAGCGGGTCGAACGGGGCGAGCTGCCAGCTGCCTTCGCGGATCGCGTCCAGGTGCGCGTCCGATGGCGGGCGTACGCCAACCGAGATGTCGGCGGCGGCCGCTGCCGCCGCGTCTCCGATTGTGGCTCCGGCTGCCTCGTAGGCACCGTTGTCGTAGCCGGCCTGTGCGCCGGCGTCGTGTTCGACCACCACGTCGTGCCCGCGTGAAACGAGATGTTCCACGCTGGCTGGCACGAGGGCCACACGTTTCTCGTTCGGCAGTCGTTCGTGCCGTACACCCACCAACATGACCGCCGTAGGGTAGCCGCCGCAGCCTGGAGTGTGCCGAGTCGCCCGGTGCTCGGCTCATCGTCGCTCGTTTTCACCCTGAACACCGCGGTCACTACGCTCGTGTCAACCAGGTCACGTGAGCACGTCAGGGGGACGACCGATGGCCGAGATCGCTCCACGCCCACCCGTTGCCGACTGGGCAACCGACTTCGACCACTTCGATCCCGCGTACGTCGACGACCCGCACGCGATCAATGACGACCTGCGATCGAGGTGCCCGGTCGCCCACTCGGAGCGCTACGGCGGCGTCAACGTGCTCACCACGTTCGACGACGTGTCGGCGGCAACGCATGACACCGACACCTACACGAGCCGCCGGATCATCATCTCGGAGGTCTCCACCGATCGTCGGGGGATCATCCTCCCTCCGATCAACCTCGATCCTCCCGACCACACCGATCCCCGGCGGGTGATGCTGCCGTTCTTCAACCCGACCAACACTGCTGCGTGGGAGGGACCGATCCGCGAGATCTGCGCCCGGCACCTCGATGCCATGGCCGGCCGCGACCGGGTGGATCTGGCCGCCGACTACGCCAAGCACATCCCCGGTGAGCTGACGGCCACGATGTTCGGTGTGCCATCGAGCGAGGCCGACCAGTTCAGGGCCTGGGTGCACGACCTGGTCGAGGTGGGGCCGACCGACGAGGAGGTCGAGCGCCGGGCGACGCAGCTGATCCTCGACTACATGCTCGGGCTGATCGCAGACCGGCGAGTGGTCGGCGGCGACGATCTCGTCACCTACCTGCTCGACGCCCGCATCGACGGTGAGCCGCTCGACGACAAGGCCATGGGCAAGATGCTCCTGCTGCTGTTGCTGGCCGGCATCGACACCACATGGTCGGCCCTTGGCCACTCGTTCCTCCACCTGGCCACCCATGACGACGATCGACGCCGGCTCGTGGCCGAGCCGGATCTGATTCCCACTGCGACCGAGGAGTTCCTCCGGGCCTACTCGCCGGTGTACGTGGGCCGCATCGCCACCAGCGACGCCGAGCTCGGTGGCTGCCCGGTCGGCGAGGGCGAGTGGGTGATGCTGAACTTCCCAGCCGCGAACCGCGATCCCGCCGCATTCGAGCAGGCCGATGAGGTGATCATCGATCGCCAGAAGAACAGGCACGCCGCGTTCGGCCTGGGCCCGCACCGCTGCCTCGGTTCGAACCTCGCCCGGCTCGAGATGAACGTGGCCATCGAGATGCTGCTGGCCCGGTATCCCGAGTTCACGCTCGTGGAGGGAGCCGAACCGCAGTACTCCGCCGGCAACGTTCGCGGGCCGCGTGCCGTGCCCGTGGTGATGGGTCGGTAGTCGCTCGTGTCGGTGGTGCCGGGTCGTGGCCCGGCACCACCGACGAGACCGGTCAGCTCGAGACCAGTTCGTCCATCGTTGCGAGCGAGGTGGTGAGACCGGCCGCCGACTCCTCCATGAAGGCCTCGGGGTCCTCGGGCTCGGGCATGTTCACCTGCATCGTCATGAGGGTGAACCCGTCGCCGGTTGGCTCGAAGGTGAGCGTCTGCGTAGTGGGGGATCCCTCGGGATCGCCTTCGCCCATCACGAACCACTCGTCCGCGTCGAGCCGGTCGGGGCGGTCAATGCCGGTGTAGGTGCCATGCCAGGCCATCGGCCCGTACTCCGGCATCACCAGCACGTAGTGGTAGCGGCCTCCCTCAACTGGATCGGACTCGCAGACCGTCAGCTCGGATCCGGGAGGGGCACCGGAGGGGAACCACACCCGGAGATCCTCCGGGTCGGTGAAGGCCCGGAAGATGCGCTCGGGGGGAGCGCCGAACACCCGAACGCAGCGGTACGACGAGCCGTCGTCGCTCAGGTCGATCTGCGTGGTTCCCCGCCGGGCGTCGAGCGTGGACAGGTCGGCAGGAAGGGTCTGGTCAGTCATCGGGGCTCCTTGGATGTTTGGGGTGGTCTTCACTCTCGGGTGGGGTGGAGACGAGCTCGTCCAGCGCGTCGAACCTGGCCTGCCAGACGTCCTCGAACGAGGCGAACCAGTCGTGTGCCGCTCGTAGTCCGCGGCCATCGAGCTGGTAGTGGCGCTTGCGCCCGTCGGCTCTGACCGACACGAGCGACGCCGACGCCAGCACCTTCAGGTGCTTGGAGACCTGGGGTTGGTTGAGGCCCGAGGCATCGACGAGTTCGGACACCGTGGACTCACGGTGCTGGTGGAGCAGTTCGAGCAGGAGGCGTCGGTTCGGTTCGCCGACGGCGTCCAGGATGAGATCGGTCTCGACCACGGAACCGATCCTATATATTCCTTCAGAGGAATACAAGCGCGAGTGTTCCGGCTAGGTCACCTGGTTGACGATCTCGCAGTTGCTGGCGGCGGTGTCGCCGACGACTTCGTCGGTGGTGCCGCCGTTGCAGGTGTCGAAGCCGTCGTTGCCAGCGCGGAAGTCGTCGCCGGCATCACCGTTCACCGTGTCGTCGTTCTGGCCGCCACGAACGGTGTCGTTCCCGTCGCCGCCGCTGACGGTGTCCTTGCCGCCGTTGCCGCTCACGGAGTCGTTGCCTTCGTTGCTCTGCACGTTGATGTCGTTGCCGCCGCCACCGTTGACGGCGTCGTTGCCGATACCGCCGGAGATGAGGCCGTCGGCGCCGGAGCCGCCCGAGATCGGGAGGCGACGGGTTCACCTGGGCCACTGCCTTCGAAGTAGGCAATCACCGGGTTGCCGCTGGCGTCGAGCTCCAACGACGCATAGGCGCCCACGTTGCCTGGAACATCGACGGTCGAGATGGAGTCGGCCACCACCGGTGCCGCTGACGCCATCGTCATCACTCCCGCGACGATGACCGCCGCGAATCGCCGAGTCCATATACCTGGGCCCTCCCGTGCCGCGTGACAGCCGTAGGTACTTCGGTTTCGATCTATCAGCCAGCGGTCGGCCCGGCGGCCGCGGTCGCACGGCGGCGGGTGAGGTGGCGGCGTTCGGCGGTGTTGGTGGTGAGCATGAGGGCCGTGTCGAACGCGGCCAGGGCGTCGTCGGTGCGGTGAAGCGTGCCGAGCAGTTCGGCCCTGGCGGCGTGGAACAGGTGGTAGCGATCGAGCGCCGTCACCTCGTCGAGCGCATCGAGGCCGGCCTGGGCTCCGTCGCGCTCGGCCAGGGCGATGGCCCGATTGAGGGCGACGATCGGCTCGGGCCGCATCTGCAGCAGGTGGTCGTAGAGCGCCACGATCTGGCCCCAGTCGGTGGCGTCGGCCGACGCCGCATCGGCATGCACGGCGGCAATCGCTGCCTGGATCTGATACGGCCCAGGCCTGTTGACGGCGAGGCACCACCGCACCAGATCCTGGCCTTCGGCGATCAGGGCGTGGTCCCATCGGCTTCGGTCCTGATCGGCGAGGCGAACGAGTTCGCCGTCGCGATCGAGACGAGACGGGGCGCGGGCGTGGGTGAGGAGCATCAGTGCCAGCAGGCCCACCGGTTCGGGCTCGTCGGGCAGCAGCCCGCGCACCAGACGGGAGAGGCGGATTGCCTCGGCGCGCAGATCGGGGCGATCGAGGTGGGGGCCGGCGGCCGCAGTGTGGCCCTCGGCGAAGACGAGGTAGAGCACAGCGAGCACAGGGCCGAGGCGGCCTGGCAACTCGTGTTGTTCGGGAATGCGGTAGGCGATGTGGTTGTCGCGGATCTTGCGCTTGGCTCGCACCAGGCGTTGAGCCATCGTCGCCTCAGGTATCAGAAACGCCGCGGCGATCGCCGGCGTGTCGATGCCGGCCACGAGCCGCAACGTGAGGGCGACCTGGGCGTCGGCCGCGAGTGCGGGGTGGCAGCACAAGAAGATCAGCCGGAGCTGATCGTCGGGCACCACATCGATCGGGCCGAGGTCGTCCGACTGCCCACGATTGCTGCGGCCGTCGCCATCGGGATCGAGGTGGAGCGCATGGGCCGCCTCCTGACGTTCGGGGCGGGACCTTTCGCGTCGGATCCGATCGATGGCCCGGTTGCGGGCCGTGGTGGTGAGCCACCCTCCCGGGTTCGGGGGCACGCCGTCGACCGGCCAGCGCTCGGCGGCGATGGCGAAGGCATCGGCCACCGCATCCTCGGCGGCATCGATGTCGCCGAGGATGCGAACGAGCGTGGCCAGGCAGCGAGGAGCCTCGGTGCGGTAGATCCCTGCGAGATCGAGGCTCACCCGCTTCCGGCCCCGGTCAGAACGACGCGAACGGCCGTACCTCGACCGGCCACCGGCACGCGTCGGACCCCTTGGCCGCCCACTCGAGCGCCGTGTCGAGATCGTCCACCTCGATCACCGTGAACCCACCGATCTGTTCCTTGGCCTCGGCGTAGGGCCCATCGGTCATCGACACCTGGTTGCCGTCGGCCCGCACCACGGTGGCGGAATCGGGCGGAGTGAGCGACCCGAAGAACACCCAGACTCCCGCCTCCTTCAGCTCCTGCTGATGACGGCCCACCCGGGCCATCACGTCCTGGATCTCCTCGGGGGGAGGAGGCGGGGCGTCGGGGTCGGCATACACCGACAGCAGATACTGCGGCATTGCTCAGCCAGCTACGTAGACCGCAACCGGGGAGTTCATCCCGGCGCTCGGCGGCCCGTCGAGGAGCGACATGAACTGCTGGTGGGCGGCCTCCATCGCCTCTCCCTGGCCGTGGCCCTGCACGGCGTCCATCGTGGTGAACAGGGCGAAGAACGAGTACTCGTTCCCCTCACCCTTGGAGTAGGAGTAGAACTCGACACCCTCGGCCTTGCCCACCTCGGCCACCATCGCCTGCAGCGCAGCGTCCATCTCGTCGTTCTTGCCGTCCTGGCACTTGAAGGTGCCGGCCATCGTGACCTTCGACATCGTCGTCTCCTTGGTTGGTTGATGTGGTGTGGATGCCTCGGTCGAGGCCTCCCTCGTCATGTCCACGAACATCGATGCAGGAATCGACACCAGAGGGGAAGAAATCTCGTCGAGGCCGCGCCGCCACCCTACTCGGGGGTCGATGTGCCCTCGTCGCTCCCCGCACCGGGACGCGCCTGATCGCCAGGGGCTCGCTGTTCCAGTACTTCAACTACAAGCTCGATCTCTGGGAGACGATCACGTCGTCGCCGGGTGAGACCGTCGAACGGTCGCGGCGTCAGTGGCAGTGGTCGCCCTTCGATGGGGCGATGTCGAGTGCAGGATTGCGGTCGAAGAAGCCCCACGGCTTGAGCATGAACCCGAGCGACTCCACCGGCATGATCGGCCAGTCCTCAGGCCGGGGCACGTGGGTGGCGCCAAAGGTGTGCCACACCACAACGTCGGTGTCGTCGATCGACCGGTCGGCCGCGGTCCAGCGGGGGAGACCGTCGCCTCCGGGATGGAGCGCCGGGTAGTTGCCTCCCGGGTGTCGCTCATCGGCCTCGTAGGGCGTGACCCATAGGTGCTTGTTGGCGAACGCCGCCCGCTTCGACACCGCGGCATTGGCCCCGGCCAGCATCGTCGGTGAGTAGCCCGGCATGAGCTTGAAGCCGACGGGGTTGCCGGCGGCGTTGGTGCGCGAGGTGTTCTCAACCACCCAGGACCGGCTGGCGGCGGGGTCGGCGAGCCGCTGGGCCTCGAGCTCTGAGCGGAAGGTGGTCTTCACCGTGTCGAAGGCGTTGGAGTACGGATTCTCCGGACCCTCGGGCAGGGCGACCACGTCCACCTCGCTCACGGTGTTGGGCCCGTCGTCGAGGTCGAAGTCGAGCCGGAAGCAGAAGAGGTGCTGATGGTGGGGCGCCGCCAGCTCCGGCGAGATCATCGTGGCCTGGTCGGCCACCTCGCCCGGGTTCATCGCTTGGGTCTGCAGGATCCCAGTCATCTTGACCAGCAGCTCGATCGTGCCGTCGAGATAGAAGTGCCAATAGAAGGCGTACTCGTAGTTGCCGACCGTTGCGATCGAGCTCACCACGAAACGCCGAGAGCGGCGCACCTCCACGCTGCCGGTGCCGAAGTCGGTGTGCTTCCAGAGCATCCCGAAGTCCTCTTCGTGGATGCACACGGCGTTGGGTTTGGCGGCCACGTTCCCGTCGGGGTCGGTGTACACGCAGTCGAGGTACCGAATCTCGCCAAGGCAATCGCAGCCCAGTTCGAGGCTGTTGAGCAGGGCGGCCAGGCCGATCTCACCGGAGTCGAAGGCGTTCTTGAACCAGTGGTTCGTCATGGTGGTGCCGTACGGAACCACCATGTCGCCGAGTGCCGCCCGGTACAGGATCGGCCGATCCTCGTCGTCATCGTGCCAGGTGATCTGGTGGAGCACGAGACCTTCCACCGGGTGCACCGACACCCGCATCGACCACCGCTCCCAGGTGAGCAGGTGACCGTCGACAGTGAAGCCGGGGCCGTCGGGCTGGGTGATGTCGAGCGCCGCCGGGGTGCGCAGCTCCGTGCCCCCCTCGGTCGCCGCCTCCACGTCGTAGCGGCCGTGGGCCTTGGGGATCGGCACCACGTCGCCGTCGATCAGCTCCACGAGTTCCTGAGCATCGAAGTCGACGATGGCAACCAGGTTCTCGATCGGGTGGGCATAGCCGTTGTCGTCGGGGCGTTCCCGCACGTAGCTCACGGCGCGGCAGATGCGCCGGCCCTGGCGGTCAACCTCGGTGTCGAAGTTTCCGGCCGGCCATGGGTCGATCTGGATCAGTTCGGTGTCGGTGATTCCTCGACGGGCCAATGCTGCCAGGTACCGCTCGTCAGCCTTCATCACCTGCTCGACGATGAACACCTCTTCGAGGATGAGGTGGGGGAACACGTCGGGGACGTCGGTCCAGGAGGTGATGGCGCCGGCCGTCAGCGACACGATCACCTCGGAGGTCTGACGGGTGTCACGGTCGTACACCACGAAGCGGGCCTCGCGGTCCCAAGGGTCGCCAGGAGTGAAGGCCTTCACGATCGCCTTCGGCGGTTCGTTGACCACGGCCGACACGATGCGGAGCCTCGGGGCGAGGCCGCCGTCGCGGGCGCGCAGGATGGCGACGGCTGCCTCGGTCTCGGCCACTGTGAGGGGTTCGAGCGGGTGGCTCGGGGTACCGCCGACTTCGGTCGACGACGTAGGGGGCGCAGCGGTCTCGGTCACGGTCGGTCTCCAGGGTCGGCACGGGGTGGGCGATACCGGCCGACGGACGCTCGACGACCGGGCCCCAATGCTGTCACAGCACGGTGATGGCCGCCCCTCCGGGACCGAGGGGATCGGGCGGGGTCTGCGCTGTTGGTTGTCACACCGTGTTTCGATCCACCACGTGTGGCCCTGGTCCCGCGGCGGCACAACTGATCTGTCCAATCTCGTACCGTTGTGTCGCCAGCACCACCACCGGGTGCACGAAGGCGGCTGGCGGATGGAACTCAGCCCGGATCGTCGGTTGTGCATTCGGCGGCCTGACGGTGCGTGCCACGACCCACCAGTCGGCGCCCGAGCCGGCACCGCCAGGGAACCGCCGTAGGGCCTTCGGGGCGGGCTGCGGGGGCTAGCCGGAGAAGGCCGAGGCGAGGGCCTCGCCGACGCCGGTACCAATCCAGAACGAGAGCGCACCGGTGAGCACGGTGATCGCAATCAACGTGGCTTTGGACCGTTCATCGAGGTACTGGATCAACTGCCCCATTTGACTGCCTCCGAGAGATATCGAGCGTGGTCGACCGAACATAGGAGGAGTCAGCGTTCAGTACAGGTGATGTGAGGCGCGCTACCCACCGCGATACTGGGGCGATGGCGTCAGCGCACCACCCTCATGTGGCCCACATCGATCACGTGCAGCTTGCGATGCCGTCCGGGCGAGAGGACGACGCGCGGGCCTTCTACCAGGGGTTGCTCGATATCCCAGAGCACCCGAAGCCTCCTCACCTGGCAGTGCGCGGCGGGTGCTGGTTCGAACGGGGTGCGCTCAAGATCCATCTGGGGGTCGACGCCGACTTCGTGCCGGCTCGCAAGGCCCACCCCGCCTTGATCGTGGTGGGGCTTCCCATGCTCCTCGCCCGCCTTCAGGCTGCGGGCGTCACCGTGCGCGACGACGAACCTCTCGACGGCTACCACCGGGCCTACGTTGACGACCCGTTCGGCAATCGCATCGAACTCATGGAGCCACACCCAGCCCCGTGAGTGGCCGAGTGCGGGCGACGGTTCAGGAGTACGTCAGCTCGGCCCAGGCCTGTTCGAGATCGCCAGCATGGAGGTGGGCCTCCTCGATCACCACGATGATCACGCCGAGCGATGGCATCCAGTCGGGGCCGAGGCGCTGATCCGGCGCCAGTTGGAGCAGGGATCGGCGCCGCGATCCGCCAGCCCGACCGTGGACGCGCAACGGGTCGTAGCCCTGCGGGTTCGGCGTCCCCAAGAGCTGATGTGGTGGCGGCGGGCTGAGTATGTGGGTGTAGGCGATCCACTCGTCATCGGTGATGCCCGGAGGGCACTCCCACCCGTCGGCGTGGGAATACGTCGACCGCACCGCCATCGCCATCGGCGCCGATGGGGACGAGCGAACCGGCGCCGCAGTGTTGGAAGGGTCGTGGGCGGCCGGGTCGGGATCGGCGAACCAGACGGCGAGCGTCCAGTGATCCCCGCTGGTCAGGATGGCGTCGCCTCCCTCCTCGTCTCGGAGCGCCCACACCTGCAGCAGGCCGTGCTGTGGTAGTTCGTCGAGCCCGCCGGGCCACGGGCTGATCTCGGCGTAGACCTCAGCAAGGTTCACCTGAGCCAGGAACGTGTAGATCACCGGCGAGTCGGCCGGCGGATGCGGAGGAAGCCGGAACCCCGCAGGAACGTACGGCTGCCCTCCGAATCGCGACGCCGTCGGATCTTGCGCCGACACGGGACCAGCCGGTGCCAGCTCGATCGCAGGAGACGATCGATCGAGGCATGCCTCCCTCACCCGTGCGGCCAGCGCAGGTGTGGCCAGTGCCTCGAACCGTTGGCGGTCGGCGTCGAACTCGGCCCGCCGGCGGCGGAGCTCCGCGGTCGCCGCCCGCTGCTCGGCCTGATGAGCCGCCACCTCAGCTCGCGCCCGTCGCAGCCATCCCCACGGCGCCATCAGCCGTCGCCTTCTTCCCACGGTCGTTCGGGCCAGCGGTGTTTCGGGTACCGGCCTCGCAGATCGGCTCGCACCGCAGCGTAGGAGCCACGCCAGAAACCTGGCAGGTCGGTGGTGGTCTGCGTGGGCCGGTCGGCCGGCGAGAGGAGCTCGATCGTGATCGGAGTGCGATGGGGCCCCACCGTCGGATGTTCGTCGAGGCCCATCAGGTGCTGGAGCCGCACCGCCCACACCGGGCGCCCCGACCCGTAGCGCACCGGCTTGGGCCGGCCCCCGGGAGGTGTGAGTGTCGAGGGCGCGAGCGCATCCACCTCGGCGCTGCGCGGCCAGCCGAGCAGGGTTCGCAACCCGGCGAGCACATCGAGACGTGCGAGATCCTCCACCCGGCGACAGGTCGAGAGGTCGAGCCACTCGCTCATCCGCTCGGTGAGTGACTCGTCGTCGACGGCGGGCCACGTGTCTGGCGCTTCGGCGTGAAGCCAGCCGAGACGGGCTCTGAGGTCGCGGGCCGCCCCGTTCCACGGCAGCACATCGAGGCCCCGTCGCTGCAGCCCGACCTGAACCGCCGCCGCCACCGCATGCCCGGGCGGGTCGGGCCATGGCTCGCGGTGGAGCACGATCGCCCCGAGCCGTCGTTGTCGTTCGGCCACCACCGCCCCTCGCCGATCGTCCCAAGTCACCTCGGGATGATCGACGACGTGGTGGCTGAGCTCATGCACGACTGTGGCCCGATCGATCGTGACCGCCCGACGCACTCGGGCCGACCGGGCGGAGCCGTCAGCGTCGACCACCACGAGGAACCCACCCTCTGTCGAGAGCCCGGCTCCCGCCGGCACGGTGACCTCGCGTCCGTTGGCCACGAGGAAGCGGCGGTCGCCGTCGCCGGGCCGCGCCTGGGCCACCCGGTCGGGCCAGGCGGCGGCCAGGAGCGCGCCAAGCGGGTCGTTCCGCGCACCGGCTGCTGCTCGACCGCGGGACCGCTCGGATCCTGCATCTGCATCGAGGGCACGACGCCAGCGGCGCACGCGGTCGGCCGGGGGCGTCGCGCCGTCGAGTTCGGCGGCGAGATCGATCGACGACGGGCGGCGGTCGTCATCGAGCACGGCGGCCACCCGGGCGCCGAGGTCGAAGGTTCCACGTCGATGAGCCGTCACGAGCAGGGCACCCACCCGCGGATGCACACCGAGCGATCGGGCCAGACGACCGGCGTCGGTCATGGCTCCGCGCTCGTCGAGCAGGCCGAGCGTGGTGAGCAGTCGACGGCCGGCCCGAAGCCGTTCGAGCCCTGGATGGGTCAGGAGCGGTAGCGATGTGCCATCCGCATCGCCCCACGCGGCCAGTTCGAAGGCCACCGGCAGTGGGTCGCCGTCGCGGATCTCGGGTTCGGTCGCCTCGCGCAGATGCCGATGCTCCTCATTCGACCACAGGCGATAGCAACGCCCCGGGCCGAGGCGCCCGGCGCGACCGCGCCGCTGGTCGGCCGAGAACCGGGTGACGTGATCCGTCTCCAGCCGCCCGAAGCCGGTCTCCGGGTGGAACACGGCCCGGCGGGCCAGACCACCATCGACCACGGCCGTCACCCCCGGGAGGGTCACCGACGTCTCGGCCACGGCCGAGGCCACGGTGACCCGTCTCCGCCCCGGCGCCGGATCCGTCAGCGCCTCGGCCCGAAGCTCCGGCGACGAGGAGCCGTGTAGGCTGAGCACGTCGACGGCACCGGCGAGGCGACCCTGGAGGGCACGCACCGCGTCGTCGATCTCCCTTCGCCCCGGGGCGAAGGCCACCACGTTGCCATCGGTTTCGGCCACGGCCCGCATCACGGCCGCGGCCATGCCGTCGACCCATTGGCGGCGATCGGGTCGAGCGAGGTGCTCGGTTGAAACGGGGAACGTGCGACCGGGCACGGCGATCGTCGGTACCGGCCTGGCGTTGGCCTCCGCGGTCGCCTCGATCAGCGCCACGACGGGGTCGGCGTCGAGGGTGGCCGACATCACGACGACGGCCAGGTCCGGCCGCAGCGCCGCCCGGCTCTCGAGGGTCATGGCCAACCCGAGATCGCTGTGGAGGTTCCGCTCATGGAACTCGTCGAAGATCACCACGCCGACGCCGCTGAGCTCCGGGTCGCGTTGGAGCCGAGCCGTGAGAATCGCCTCGGTCACCACCTCGATCCGGGTTGCGGCCGAAACCCGCCGCTCGCCTCGCATCGTGAGGCCGACGGCGTCGCCCAGGTTCGACTGGCCGACCCACAGAGACATGAGGCGCTGGGCGGCGGCCCGGGCGGCGAGACGTCGTGGCTGCAGAAGCACCACCCGTTGGCCCTCGGCGGCCGCACGGTCGAGCGCCTCCACCGCGAGCAGGGGCACGAGGCTCGTCTTGCCAGCGCCGGGCTCGGCGGTGAGCACGAGCGAACCGGCGCCGATGGCGTCCACGATCTCGGAGGCGTGTGCCTCCACCGGAAGATCGGTGGTGCTGCGGAAACTCATGACCGCACGGATCCTACTCCTACGATTGTGACCGCTCTGCGGGCCGCGGGCGGCCACGTGCCCGAGCAGACTGGTCGCATGGCTGACGCGACGCCGACACCTGATCAGTACGACCTGTTCGCCGACGAGTTCGCCGCCCACGCCGAGGTCGCGCCCTACAACGCCTTGTACGACCGGCCCGTCATGCTGGATCTGATTGGCGACATCGATGGGCGCGAGGTGCTCGACGCTGGATGTGGCCCTGGGATCTATGCCGCCGAGTTGCTCGGCCGCGGTGCTGCGGTGCAGGCCTGCGACGCCTCACCTCGCATGGTGGAGTTGGCAACCGAGCGCACCGCTGGTGCGGCCGCCGTACGAGTCCATGCCCTCGACGAGCCGTTCACCTGGCTCGCCGATCAGTCGGTCGACGTGGCCGTCTGCGCCCTGGTGCTCCACTACCTCAACGACCGTCCGGCGTTCCTGGCCGAGATGCGGCGGGTGTTGCGGCCCGACGGGCGGCTCGTGATCAGCACCCATCACCCGACTGGCGACTGGTATCGCCTCGGCGGCTCGTACTTCACCCGCGAGGTGCTCACCGAGACGTGGTCCAAGGGGTGGCAGGTCACCACCTGGCGGCTGCCGCTGACGGATCTGTGCGAGGAGTTCGCCACCGCCGGCTTTGTGATCGAACGCCTCGTCGAGGCTGAGCCGGATCCGAGGATGGTCGACACCCACCCCAAGGACCACGCCCGGCTCTCGACGGTTCCTGGGTTTGTGTTCTTCCGGCTCGTACCGGCGCCGCAGACGGGGCCGCGAACGGGGCCATGAACGCGGGGCGACCCCGCCACCAGCAGGAGCCGAGCTGGTGGCGGGGTCGTGATCGGAGCGAACGCTGACCGAGGTGGCAGCGCCTACTCGGCCCGGAGCACGTCGAGGATGTCGGCCCGGGAGGCCGAGCGGGCTGGCCACCAACTGGCCAGCACGCCGCCGGCGAGCCCGGCCACCACGATGAGCAGTCCGGACACGATGCTCGTCTCCGGGTAGTCCACCTGGCCGTCGGAGAGGGCCTGGAAGAAGCCGGTGGCCGAGACCCAAGCCAGGCCGAGGCCGGACACCACACCAACGAGGGCGAGCAGGCCGAACTCCGACACGAGCGACCAGAAGATCTGGCGGCTGCTGCCACCGGCGGCCCGGATGGCGGCGATCTCACCGACCCGCTCCGAGATGGCGAGCGACACCGTGTTGGCGATGCCCACCAGGGCGATGACGACTGCCACGGCGAGCAGGGCGTAGACCAGCGCCAGGATCGTGTCGAGGCCCGAGCTGAGGCTGTCGATGTACTCGTCGATCGTGAGCACGTCGATCGTCGGGATCCCGACGGCCTCGCTCAGCGCCCGCTCGTCGGCGTCGCCGAGGATGTAGAGCGTGGTGGCCGGCTCGTCGTAGCCGACCACGGAGGCCAGGTCGGCGTCACCGATGATCGCTGGCTGGGGCGTACCCGGCAGCGACGTTTCGATGACGGCAGCCACCTCGAGTTGGGTCGGACCGGCCACCGAGGTCACCGTGAAGGTGTCGCCGGCCGTCACTGCGAGACCATCAGCAGTGATCTGGTCGATCACCACGCTGGTGCCGCTCACATCGTCGAGCGAACCGGCATTGACCTCGAAGTCGTAGGCGGCGGTCATCTCGTCGAAGTCGGTGATGGCCGTGGAGAGCGCACCCCCGCCGGGCCCCGCCCGCTCGATCTCGACGTCGCCGGCCACTGCCGTTGAGTAGATCGGGATCACCGAGTCCACGCCATCGACGGCCTCCAGGTCGGTGATCACGTCGTCGCCGATCACGGCTTCAGGGAAGGCCCCGATTCCCTGCACCACGTTGTCGGCTCGCAGGGCCGTGGCCGAGTCGCCGGCCAGGAGCTGGCCGACCGTGGCCGCCATCAGCGTGAAGAAGGCGATGAGGCTGATGCCGATCATCAGGGCACTGGCGGCGGCCGAGGTACGGCTGGCGTTGCGCTCCAGGTTGCGGCTCGCAACCGTGCCGGCGGGGCCGGTTGTGCCGAGCACGGGCCGGGCCACACGGGCGGCGATCCGGATCAGGTACTCGGCGCCGAGGTAGAGGGCGGCGAAGGCGCCACCGATACCGGCACCGGCCCACCAGATCGAACCCTGGGTCATGCCGTAGCCGAGACCGACGACGGCGACCACCAGCATGAGCACTGCTGCGATGCCCCGGTTGCGGCCGGCCGACGGCGGTTCGAGCTCCGCCGACCGGAGCGCCTCGATCGGCGCCACGGCGGTGGCCTTGCGTGCCGGCCAGACGGCGGCGGCGATGGTCACGCCCATGCCGACGAACACACCGATGGCGATCGCCGAGGGGGCGATGGCGCTGGAGCGTTCGATCGTGAGGCCGAGCCAGTCGAGGAACACACCGAGCAGGTTCACCCCGCCCAGGCCGGCGAACACACCGACGATCGTTCCGACGGCGCCGAGCAGCGCCGCTTCGAGCACCACCTGCACCATCAGCTGCGAGCGGGTGGTGCCGACGAGGCGGAGCAGGGCCAGTTCCTCGGTGCGCTGGGCGAGCGACACGGTGAACGTGTTGGTCACGATCACCATGCCGACCACCACGGCGATCACGGCGAACACCGTGAGGAAGGTGCTGAAGAAGCCGAGGGTGGAGTTGATCAGATCGATCTGCTCCTCGATCCAGTCGGTGCCGCTCTGTACCTCGGAGCCGGCAGCCAAGGTGGCAACGTCGTCCACGCTGGCGCCCGGGGCGTCGGCGAAGTCGACCAGCACGAGGTCGTAGCCCTGGACTGGGGCCAGCGTCGGGTCGCTCGGGTCGAGCAGCATCGTGGACACGTACGGATCGTTGTCGTTACCACCGAAGGTGGCGGTGCCGACCAGTTCGGCTTCGGCGATACCGGCGTCGGTCACGTAGGTGAAGGTGTCACCAACGGCCAGGCCGGCCCGATTGGCGGTCGTCACGTCGAGTGCCGCCTCGCCCACCGCTGCGGGGGCAGCGCCCTCGGCGATCTCGAAGGCATTGAGGGATGACGATCCCAGCCAGGGTTCGGCGATGTTGTTCGACGACTGATCCTGCCCGGAGGCGTTGCCGTCGGCGTCGATCACCTGGGCGTAGGCGTTGGTGAACCCGACGGCCTCGTAGCCGGCGGCGTTGAGGGAGTCGACGGTCGAGGTCGGCACCGATGCGGCGATGGCGGCCGTTGGGCCGTCGGCCTCGGACACCTCAGCCCCGGTGACGACGGCGTCGACCTCGCTGTGGGCGTCTCGCATGGGTTCGCCGACATCGGCGATCGAGGTGGTCAGGAGCAGGGTCGACACGATGAAGGCGACCGAGAGGGCGATGGCGATGACCGTGAGCACATAGCGGTTCCGCTTGAACCAGGCCATCTTGAGGGTGCGGTTGATCATGTCAGCTCAGCTCCCGGATCTTGCCCAGCACGTCGTCGACGGTGGGGTTGAGGGCTTCGCCGACGAGGCGGCCGTCCTGGACGTACACCACCCGATCGCAGTAGCTGGCCGCCACCGCGTCGTGGGTCACCATCACGATGGTCTGGCCGAGTTCGTCGACGGCCTTGCGGAGGTAGGCGAGGAGCTCGCCCGAAGTCTTGGAGTCGAGAGCGCCCGTCGGCTCGTCGGCGAAGATCACGTCGGGGCGCGGGATCATCGCCCGGGCAACGGCCACGCGCTGGCGCTGGCCGCCCGACAGTTCGCTCGGCCGGTTGTTGAGGCGGTGGTCGATGCCGAGCACTCCGGCCAACTCGGCCAGGAAGTCCTCGTCGACGGCGGCCTTGGAATCGAGGTCGACCGGGAGGGTGATGTTCTCCCGGGCGCTGAGGGCCGGTACGAGGTGGAACGACTGGAAGATGAAGCCGAGCTTCGAGCGGCGCAGGACCGACAGTTCCTGGTCTGACAGCGTGGACACGTCGACATCGCCGACGAAAGCCTGACCCTCGGTGAGGCGGTCGAGGCCGGACTGGCAGTACATCAGCGTGGACTTGCCCGAACCGGACGGCCCCATGACGGCGGTGAACTCACCGCGGCGGAAGCCGAGGGTGACCGAGTCGAGGGCGGTCACAGCGGCATCTCCGGTGCCGAAGACCTTGGTGGCACCCACGAGGCGGGCCACGTTGTCGTTGCCGTTCTGGAGGGGGTCGGTGGATCCAGCGGTCGATCCGCTGGTGTTGAGCGTTGTGGATGCGGTGTTCATGTCGACGACCGTAGAAATCGAACATGAGCCCGCCCTGGGCCGAACCTGAGGAGAAGCTGAAGTCACCTCGAATGCTGGCGATGGCCCCTCGGAGCCACCACCCTGGGGGTCATGAACACCGAAGGCGCTGCCTCATCGATCCGGACCGTGCTCCTGGTCGAGGACGACCGGGGCCTCCGCGAGTCGCTGGCCACGGTGCTCTCATACGAGGGGCACACGATTCTCCAGGCGGAGAGCGCCGAGGATGCAGCAGGGCTCGTGGCTGCGCACCAGCCGGATCTGATCGTGCTCGACGTGAACCTCCCCGGTCAGGACGGCCTCGGGTTCCTCCGCGATCTGCGGAGCACTGGCGACGGGCGGCAGGTGCTGCTGCTCACCGCTCGCCACGAGGTGGCCGACCGGGTAGCCGGTCTGGACGCAGGAGCCGACGACTATTTGCCGAAGCCCTTCGCCCTCGACGAGTTGCTGGCCCGAGTGCGGGCCATGCTGCGCCGGGTGCCCGCCATTGATTCTGCACCGCCGACACCTGCAGCGCCCGGGGGCGGCTCAGCCGAGAGCCGAACGGTCGGCTCCGTGGTGGTGGAACCCGGCGCACGGCGGGTGACCGTGGAGGGTGTTGAGGTGGATCTCACCAAACTGGAGTACGACCTCCTCGATCTGCTGGTGACGCACCTCGATCAGGTGCTCACGCGATCGGTGATCCACGAGCGGGTGTGGGGCTACGACGACGACTACAGCTCGAACACCCTCGAAGTCGCCGTGTCGAGCCTCCGACGCAAGATCGAACGCGGTGCCGGGCCTCGGGTGATCCACACGGTGCGGGGGGTCGGGTACGTGGCCCGGGTGCCATCAGGTGGGGGAGCGAGCGCATGACCGAGACCTTCGGGGGCCGGCTGCGGGCCGCGCTCTTGAGCCGGCGTAACCTGCGACGCCGCCTGGCGCTGGCGGCCGGTGCACTCACCATTGTGATGGTGCTCGTGTTCAGCGTGGCCACCTGGTTGCTCGTGGCGCGGAGCCTCCAGGCCGCCACCGACGACGACCTCCGCACCACCGTGGCGGCCATCGAACGCCTGGGCCCGGATCGCCTGGTCGATTTCGACTCCTCCCCGGAATTCGACGACGTGTTCGAGGGCGACGAGCGACCGCCTGTCCCCTACACCCAGGTGCTGGCGCCCAACGGAATCGTGCTCGTGGGAGAGGGGCTCCCGGTGAGTGAGGGTGCGATGGCGGTCGCTCGGGGAGAGCAGGACGAGCACACAGAGACGGTCGAGGTGAACGACCGCACCATCCGCGTTCTCACCGCACCTGCCGAGGTGGCGCCGGTGTCGGTCACCGTCCAGATCGGCTCCGATGTCACCAACACCGTTGACGGCCTGCGCCAGGCGCGGCTCGCCACCCTCGTGACCGGGGTGATGGCCGGTCTGATCACCGCTGGATTGGCCTGGCTGCTCGGTGGGCGGCTGGTGGAACCAGTGTCGGCCGTGGCTGCTGCCGCCGATCAGCTTCGACGCAACGACGAGCTTCCCGATCGATTGGAAGGAGAGGGAGAGGATGAGCTCGGGCGGCTGGTGGTCAGCTTCAACCACCTGCTCGACGATCTGCAGCAGAGTCGCGAGCGGCAGCGTCGACTGGTGGCCGACGCCAGCCACGAACTCCGGACGCCGCTCACGAGCCTTCGGGTGAAAACCGAGTTCATCCATGCGAACCCGGATCTCGCCTCGGAGCAGCGTCAGCAGATGCTTGACGGAGCCGTGGCTGATCTTGGATCGTTGACCGACCTGGTGTCGGAGCTGGTGGAGCTGGCGGCCGAGGGCGCATCGCCCGAGCGGTCGCGCCTGATCGACCTCGGCGAGCTGGTGGAGACCGAGGTGGCCCGCTTCCGGGCGACATCGGGCCGCACCGTCGAGGTGTCGACCACACCGGGAGTGGTGGAGACGAGGCCGAAGCAGGCCACTCGGGCGCTCACGAACCTGCTCGTCAACGCGGACAAGTATTCGCCCGATGGTGAACCGATCGTGGTCACCCAGGTGGGCCCTCGGATCGAGGTGCGCGACCGCGGCCCGGGCATTCCGCTCGAGGATCGCGACCGGGTGTTCGACAGATTCTTCCGAGGCAAGGGGCATCAGTCGATCGAGGGCAGTGGGCTCGGCTTGGCGATCGTCGAGTCGATGGCCAGGGCAAACGGTGGAACCGTGTGGGTCGACGACCCTGGCGATGGCGGACCGGGGGCCGTGGTCGGGTTCTCGGCCGGACCGACCCCGATGCACGCGTGACGACAGTCACCGATATTGTCGCCTCCGATTGCATCCAATCACCCATCGACGGGCGGAAGTCGGGGGAAGCATGTCAAAGGAGACCCCCATGCCCAAGAAACTGATGACCCTGTTCGCACTGTTGTTCGGGTTCGCTCTCGTGGCCGCCGCCTGCAGCGATTCCGCCGACGAGGTCACTGACGCCGTCGAGGACGTTGCCGACGACGCCGCCGAGACCGTCGAAGAGGTTGCCGACGACGCCGAAGACGCCATGGAAGACGAAGACGCCATGGAAGACGACGAGGCGATGGAAGACGAAGACGCCATGGAAGACGAGGCGATGGAAGACGACGCCATGGAAGACATGGGCACCGTCGTCGACGTTGCGGTCGAGTCGGGTGACTTCCCCACCCTCGTGGCTGCCCTCCAGGCCGCCGAGCTCGACGGTGTGCTGGCCGGCGAAGGCCCCTTCACCGTGTTCGCCCCCACCGAGGATGCGTTCGCCGCTGCCCTCGAGGCCCTTGGCCTCACCGCTGAGGAGCTCCTCGCCTCTGAGGATCTCGCCGGCATCCTCACCTACCACGTGCTGCCCACCAACGCCCCGGCCGAGACCGTGCTCACCCTCGACGGCCAGTCCGTCGCCACGGTGAACGGCGCCGAGGTGACCGTGAGCATCGACGGCGACACCGTGATGGTGAACGACGCCACCGTGGTGACCACCGACATCAAGGGCTCGAACGGCGTGATCCACGTGATCGACACCGTGCTGCTGCCGCCGGCTGGCTGATCTTCGGATCCCCTCAATCCAGCGAACGCACGTCCCCCACAACTCCGAGCGTTCGGCGGATACTCCAACGAGGCCGCACATCCCGGGCATCGCCCGAGGTGTGCGGCCTTGGGGGTTTTTGCCGCCCTGAGCTGACCTCGGGCTCTGGTGCCGCCGATCTAGGGTCGGTCCGATGCGAAGCTTCGACCTGCGTCCACCCCAGATCTGCGTGCTCGGGAGTGCCGAGCCGGGATCGTCGGCGTACGAGCGTGCGGGCGACGCCGGGGCCTACCTGGCCGACATCGGCTTCACCGTCGTGAGTGGATGTGGGAGCGCTGCCACCCGCTACGCGGCGGAGCGGGCCATGGCGCAGGGCGGCCAGGTGGTGAGCATCATCCCGAGCGACGACATCAACATGGCCGACTGGCCGTGCACTGTGCTCATTCCGTGCGGCATGGGCGACGCCCGGAATCTGATGATGGCCCTCGCCGGCGACGCCTGTCTCGTGATCGGTGGTCGGGCGGGGACGAAGTCGGAGGTCTGCCTGGCGTGGCTTCACCACCGCCCGCTGCTGCCGCTCACCGGCACCGGCGGATGGTCCGACACCCTCGCGGCCGACCCGCCGGACGAGCGAGAGAATGCCCCGATTCTGGAGTGGGCCACGGTCGACGCACTCGCTCGGAATCTCTGGGAGCTCGGTTTCCCGGTGCCGGCGGAAGCGCCGCCGGCCTAGCGGGCGAAGTTGGCGGCGATGCGCTGCGACAGGAAGTTGGCAGCGGTGATCGGAGCGAACCGATCAGTAGGGCTCGTGATTAGCGCGGGCTTGTTGGCCTGGGCGAAGAACGCCACGCTGTAGCGCGAGTCGGCGGCTTCGCCGGGCTGGGGCCCCCGCACCCGATGGAGCGTGGACCGCAACTGATCGTCGCTCCAGCGCATCAACATGTCGCCGATGTTGCACGTGATGAGGTGCTCGGCGGTATCGACGCTGGTCCACCGACCGCTGTGGGCATCCTCACCGGGGCAGACCTGGAGGCCCGACTGGCCATCGCGTTGGAAGAGCAGGGTCAGGCAGTCGTAATCGGTGTGGGCGCCGGCCCGCCACTGGCCGGCGGTGAAGTCGGTACCGGTCATCGGGAAGTAGTGCAGGAGCCGCAGCGTGCTCTGGTAGCCCTCGCCGGCCGGATCGTGGGCCCGGGTGAAGAACGCCCGGTCGAACCCGAGCCGGTCGGCGAAGCACGACAGCACGTCCATGGCGACCTTCCATGCCGCGGCCTCCATCGTTTCGAGCGCAGCGCGGAACCCCGGCAGCGACGCCTCCTCGGGCCACAGCCCGTCCATGTGCGGCGCGGTGAACTGGTACGACTCCTTCTGGTCGACCACCTGCGTCGACGGACGCACCTGCCCCTTGGACTCCCACCCGGCGTTGAGTTCTCGGCGCCAGGGCACGGTTGCCTTCTCGTCGTCGGGGAGGGCGAAGAAGTGTTCGGCCGCAGTGAACGCATCGTCGATCACCGGGGCCGGGATGCCGTGGTCGGCGAGCTGAAAGAAGCCGACATCGGTCGACGCGGCCCACAGCGCGTCGGTGATCTCAGCTCGGCGTTCCTCGAAGCGTTCGACGCTGATCACAGGGATCGTGCGGTGATCGGTGTCGGTGCCGATCCCGCCGATCGTCGCCTCGAGCTCGAGTTCCCGCAGCGTGGGCTGGTCAGCGTCGAATCCCATCCACCGATGGTAGGTGCGCCGACCGGGCCCGAAGAAGGGGCCGGCGATGACCTGTTCGTGACCGCAGCCTGGCGACCATCTGACGAATCCGCCGGATCCGCCAGGGCGGCGGTCAGCGTGGGTGGTTCTCGGTGCCCTCGCCGGCGGTGATGAACACCGCGGTGCACGGTCCGTTCACATCGGCAGTGTGCCAGTCGCCCGGCTCGTTGATTGCATACTCACCGGCGTTGAGTGTGGTGATCACCTCAGGCCCGTCGGGGCCGCCCTTGCGCTGGATGAGCGTGATCTCGCCTGCAGTGCAGAGCACCACCTCGGTGCCAACGGGATGCACTTCCCACACGTCCCAGCTCTCGCTGAAGGTGTGCATCGCCACGAGTCGGCCCTCCACCCCGTCGGCTGCGGTGCGCATGCCGTAGTCCATGTACCACTCACCGGTGCCGGTGAAGGTGGGCTGAACCACGGCCGACGCACCGAGGCCGAGGTGGATGGGGTTGCTGTTCAGGTCCGGCATGGTCGCCCTCCGGGTTGTCGAACGAGCTAGAGCACGACGACCGAGCGCAGTACTTCGCCACGCTCCATCTTGTGGAAGGCCTCCTCCACGCCCTCGATGCCGATCGTCTCCGATACGAATCCGTCGAGGTTGAGGCGGCCCTGCAGGTAGAGATCGATGAGCATCGGGAAGTCACGGCTCGGCAAACAGTCGCCGTACCAGCTCGACTTGAGCGCACCACCGCGACCGAAGATCTCGATGAACGGCAGCTCCACCGTCATCTCGGGGTTCGGTACCCCCACCAGCACCACGGTGCCAGCCAGGTCGCGGGCGTAGAACGCCTGCTCGTAGGTCTTGGGGAGACCGACGGCCTCGATGGCCACGTCCACCCCGTTGCCGTCGGTGAGCTCGCGGATCTTCTCCACCGGATCCTCGATGGCGGAGTTGACCATGTGGGTGGCACCGAAGTCCTTGGCCCACTCCAGCTTCTGATCGTCGATGTCCACGGCGATGATCGTTGATGCGCCGGCGAGCCGGGCTCCTTCCAGGGCGGCGTTGCCGACGCCTCCGCATCCGAACACGGCCACGGTGTCGCCTCGGCCAACGTTGCCGGTGTTCATGGCGGCACCGAGGCCCGCCATCACGCCGCAGCCCAGCAGGCCCGCAACCTCGGGCTTGGCCGCAGGATCGACCTTGGTGCACTGGCCGGCAGCCACCAGCGTCTTGTCACAGAAGGCGCCGATGCCCAGCGCGGGGCTCAGCTCGGTGCCGTCGGCCAGGGTCATCTTCTGGGTGGCGTTGTGGGTGGCAAAGCAGTACTGCGACTTGCCCTTGAGGCACGAGCGGCATTGGCCGCACACGGCCCGCCAGTTCAGGATCACGTAGTCGCCGGGCGCCACTTCGGTGACGTCGGAGCCGACCGACTCCACCACGCCGGCTGCCTCGTGGCCCAGCAGGAATGGGAACTCGTCGTTGATGCCACCCTCGCGGTAGTGGAGGTCGGTGTGACACACCCCGCAGGCCTTGATCTCGACCACGGCCTCACCGGGGCCCGGATCAGGCACGATGATCGTCTCGACAGAGACGGGCTCTCCCTTGGCCTTGGCGATCACGCCTCGAACTTCCTGTGGCATGGAACTCGTCCCCCTGGGGTCAACTTGCTGGTTGTCGGGCGATGCTAGCCGGGCTCGCGCTCGCCTTCCGTGGCGAGACCGTGTGGCTCCAGCCATACTCTGCGGCGTGATACGCACCGGACGACATCGACGGCGACGCCTGGCACGCGTGGGATCCGGGCTTCTCGGTGCCGCTGCCCTGGTGCTCCTCGCCGTTGGATCAAGTGCCGCTCAGCCGGCAGACGTGGTGCCGGAGGTGCCCGCCGAGCGCCTCACCGTTGTGATGACCGAGCTCGAACCGTTCGTCGTCAACGACGACGGTGACGCCGACGGGTTCTACGCCGAGATCTGGGACGAGGTCGCTGGCTCCCTGGGCGTTGAGTACGACGTGGTGTGGGTCGACTCCTTCGGCGAGCTGTTGACCACGATCGACGTCGGTGGTGCCGAGGTGGCCGTGGCGCCTCTTGCGCCGACCGCGACCCGAGAAGCGAGCTACGACTTCTCGGCCGCAGTGATCGGCTCCGGCCCGCAGCTCGGATACCACGAGCGCAGCGCCGAGAACACGTCGCTACTTCGCGCCCTGTTCTCCCGCGAGGTGGGCTCGATCCTGTTGGTGGCCATGATCGGGCTCGTGGTCTTCGCCCACGTGATCTGGCTCGTCGAACGGCGGGATCCGGCCAACGAGGACTTCGAGTCGGCCTACTGGCCGGGTGTGTGGGACGGCTTCTGGTGGGCCGTGGTGACCGTGACCACCGTCGGCTATGGGGACAAGTCGCCCAAGTCCAATCGGGGCCGCTTGGTCGCCCTGGTCGGAATGCTGCTCAGCTTGTTCCTGGTCGGCGCGTTCGTGTCGCAGATCACGAGCATCCTCGAACTGCGCCGCGAGGTGCCGCCGGCGACGAGCCTCGACGACCTCGGCGGACGAACGGTTGGCGTGGTGGAGGGCACCACCTTCGCCGCCTACGTCGAGGGCGAGGGCGTGATCACGCAGCCCTATCCATCACAGCAGGCCCTGTTCGAAGGGGTGGCCGCTGGCGAGGTGGACATCATGGTGGCCAACCCGTTTGCGATTGACGCACTGGGGTCGCGATATGGCGTGCTCCCGACCGGCTCGGTGCTCTATCAGGAGTTCGAGACGTTCGGGCTGGCGCAGGGCTCACCGTGGCGGGAGCCGATCAACCAGGCGCTGGCCGACCTCCATGCTGACGGCGAGGTCGAGGAGATCATCGACCGCTGGCTTCGCTAGTCGGCGTCGGAGTTCGATGTCATGAACTGAGCCACCACGTCGGCGATGAGTTCGTCGGTGATCGCGGTCAACATGAGCAGGTGCTGGTGGAACAGCGGGCCAGTGAGTCGCGCCGCTGCCTCGGCGACGTCGACCGCAGAGTGGAGGTCGCCGCGCCGGTGACCGGCCTCGAGCACGTCGATCGTCGGTTGCGTCAGGCCTTCGACGAATCGACGTTGAGCCGCAACGAACGCGTCGTCGCGGCTGGCATGGTCCACCAGGGCCGAGAACACCGGTCGGACCTGTCTCGTCTCCAACCTGGTGCGCAGCCGGGTGAGTGTCGTGGTCAGATCAGCTCTCAGATCACCGCTGTCGAGGGTCGCCGAGTGGGGCGCCACCAGCGCCTCGATGGTGGCGAGGAGCAGGCTGGGTTGGTCGGGCCAGTGGCGGTAGATGGTGGTGCGGGCCACCCCCGTTTCGTCAGCGACCCGGGTGGCAGTCACCTCGCCTGCACCGCAGTTGAGCAGGAGCTCGATGGCAGCATCGAGGACCACCTGCCTGACCCGGGTGGTTCGTGGGTTCTGCTTGGGCTCTCCGGTGGACGGCACGTGTCGACCCTTGACCTCTTCGACTACAGTCTGTAGCTTAAGCAACGCTCTGTTGTTGAACGTGCTCTGACTTCGCAACGGTAGTCGAGCCCACCCGGAAGGACGTTCCGATGAACGCGCATCTGATCCGGTTGCTGCCCCACGTGGCGGTGGTGGTGATCGCCGGCGCCTGTGTTGGCGGGGCGACTCTCGACGGCGAGACAGCTACCCCTGATCGCAGCGACACGAGTGCGTTGGCGGGCGAGGCGATCATTGTGGGAACCGACGGCCTGGAGCAGCTGCCGGCTCGCGACGGGCCACCGGAAGAAACGACCAATGCCGTGCCGCACGTGCAGACCAGCGCCGTGCTGGTGCCTGAGGTGTACGCCGACCTGCGACGGCGGGCGTATTCGATCCCCGGCATCGAGGAACGCGAGTCGCTCCTGTCGCTCCCCGGTGCTCGAAGCCTCTGGTTGGGTGGCGATCTCGACCTCGCTCGACCAGAGGTGCTCCAGGCCGGCCGAGAGTTCGGACACATCCACCCCGACGGCAGTCTCCACCTCTGGCTGCCCGTGGATCGGGCCTTCGAAGTCGCCGAGAACGGGTGGGGCGAGTTCCACCCCTGGGTCGGTCGCGACGACTTCTGGGATGGGCTCGTGATGGTCTACACCCCTAAGTCGGCTGCTCAGGCCGACGTGACCATTCGCCTCATCGTGGATGCGTACAACTACATCACCGGGGCCGAGATCGATCCGGGCACGATCACATGAGCGCCGGCTCGTCACTCGCTGCCCCACCGGTGGCCGAACTGCTCGGCCGGCTCCATGCGGCGGCCGAGGCGCAGTGGCCCGACGTTGCACCGCACATGGCTCTGCTCGGCGAAGGCGCCGAGGGAACCGATCTGTGGCCGCACCACATGAGGGACTTCTACCTGCCGGTGAGCCCGGCCCAGGGAGTGTTCCTCTATCAGACGGTGCGGGCGACCGGCGCCCGACGTGTGATCGAGTTCGGGTCATCGTTCGGCGTGTCGACGATCTATCTGGCGGCCGGGGTGCACGACAACGGAGGCGGCATCGTGGTTGGCTCCGAACTGGTCGCCACCAAGGCGGAGCAGGCAATGGCCAACCTCACCGCCGCTGGACTGGCCGACGTGGCGGAGATCCGCGCCGGCGATGCCCGGGCAACACTGGCCGATCCCGGTGGCGTGGTGGACATGGTGTTGCTCGACGGAGGTCCGAGCCTCTACGTCGACGTTCTCGCCGGGCTTGTTCCGTGGCTCCGCCCGGGGGCCGTCGTCATTGCCGACAACGTGGAGGAGCCGACCGGCGACGGTCCGTCGTATGCCGGCTGGATCCGCAACGAGGCCAACGGCTTCGTCTCGTCGTCGGTGGCGTTCAAGGATGGCACCGAGTACTCGGTGTGGGTCGGGAGGAGCGACACATGAGATGGGTGACGATCGGCCTCGGCGTGTTGGCTGCCGCCGCAGTGGCCGGAGCAGCGGCCGTCGTGGTCGAGAACAGTCGGCTGCGCACCGGAGCATCCGTGGCCGAGTCGCGTTGGTTGGCGGCGGTGGCCATCAGCGGAGACCATTCGCCCTCCCAGAGCCGGCTGCTTGCGGTGGAGGCCGTGACCCGCAGCCCGACCGCGGAGTCCAGGGCGGCGCTCGGTCGGTTGTTGTACAGCGATCCCCGCACCCAGCCCCCAGTCACCGAACTCGGTCACGATGGGCCGGTGTGGGCAACCGACGTGGCGACGACGGCCCCGTTCGTCGCGACCGGTTCGGACGATGGCGAGGTGCGTGTGTGGTCCAGCGCCGGGGAGCTGGGGTGGGCCGGCTCCACATCCGGCGAGATCCGCTCAGTCGACATCGCCGCCGACGACAGTCGGGTGGCAACCGGTTCCTTCGATGGCGATGTGGTGGTGTGGGGCCGCGATGGCGCGCAGCTCGCCGTGGTCGACCACGGCGCCGCGGTGAACGACGTTGCCCTCGGCGCCGACGGCACCCTCGTTCCCTCGGGAGGCGACGATGGTCGGCTTCTTGTGATCGATGCCAGTGCCGACGTCGCCCGTATCAGGGCCGAGCTCTCACACCCCGACGCGGTGTGGACGGTTGCCCTTTCGGCCGACAGTGCCAGGGCCGCCACCGGCGGGCCCGACGGCGTGGCCCGGGTCTGGGAGCTCGGGTCCGGAACCGAGACCGCCACCTACGACATCGGGGAACCGGTGACTGTGGTGGCCTACGCCCCGTCGGGCGATTGGCTCTTCATCGGCGGGCAGCGAGGAGCGGCCGTCCTCGTCGACATCGCTGACGGTGGCGAGAGCGCACCGTTGGAGGGAACCTTTCGCGGTGGCGTCGTCGACATCGACTGGCATCCCGACGGCAGCGAGGTGGCCGTGGTCTCGCTGGCGGGGGTGAATCGCTACGAACTCGGCACGGCCGATCTCGTGGCCGAGCATCGTCTTGCCGGTGGAACCCGGGGCGTGGCCTACGGCCCCGCTGGCGACTGGCTCGTGTCCGGCTCGGGCGACTTCCAGTTCAGCTTCGGCGCCATCACGTTCTGGGACACCGCCGAGAACGTGGTGCTCGGAACCCTCAACCTGGGTGGCCCGGTGGAGACCATCGCCGTGGATGCGAGCGGTACGGTGCTCGCCGGGTTCCGAAGCACGGAGGATCTCGTGGAGACCGGTGGCGCGTGGTTGGTGCCTGGGCCGGGGGCCTGGCTCGATCTGGCGTGTGACGGTACCGACGGCGTGATCAGCGAGGAGACGTGGACCACGGTGACCGGCGAGACCGCCCCCCACACAACCGGCTGCGGCTAGACCAGGCTGGCGTCGGCCACGATGTCGACCAGGGCCGGACCGTCGTGGCCCAGGGCCGAGGCGAGGGCGGCGTCGAGCTGATCGGCCCGCTCCACACGGAAGCCCCGAGCGCCGCAGTTCTCGGCGAAGGCCGCGAAGTCAGGGTTCACCAGCGAGGTCTGCCACACGTCGAGATCGGCTGAGCGCTGCTCCTTCGAGATCTTGCCGAGCTCCCCGTTGTTCACGAGTACGTGGGTGACGTTCATGCCGTACTTCACGGCGGTGGTCACCTCCATCGCGTACTGCCCGAAGCCGCCGTCGCCCGACACACCAACGACCTGGCGGCCGGTGTTCGCCGCCCACGCTCCCATCGCGGCCGGGAAGCCGAACCCGATGGAGCCGAGGTAGCCGGACATGAGCACAGTGTGGCGATCCACCTCGAAGTAACGCCCGAAGCTGTACGTGTTGTTGCCGACGTCGACGGCCATGATCGCATCAGGATCGACGGCAGTGCCGAGGGCGGCGAACACACGGGCGGAGTTGAGGCCGTGGCCCCGATCATCACCAAGGCGGGACGCCTTCTCGGCTCGCCAGATGGCCCACCGTTCAGCCACCTCGGACCGGAGGTCGGGCCGCTCGCTGTCCTCCAGCACGGCGTCGTGCAGCACGGTGGCGGTGGTGCCGACATGGCCGAGCACGGGCACCGTCACCGGATGGAATCGACCGAGCGCCATCGGATCGTGGTCGACCTGGATGATCGGTTTGTAGGGAGCGACGCCGGTGTGGTTCGAGAACGACACGCCGAACGCAAGGATCAGATCGCTCTCGTTCATGAACCAGCTGGCGATCGGCGTTCCACTGCGACCCAGCACCCCGCAGCCCAGCCGATGATGGTCACTGATCTGGCCCTTGGCCTTGAACGTCGTGGCAACGGGCGCATTGAGGTGCTCGGCGAGCGCCGTGATGGCCGCCATGTCGTGGCGGGCGCCAGCTCCAACGAGGATGAGGGGATGTGCCGAGTCGCGAATGAGGCGCACCGCGTCGTCCACGGCATCGGGCGGCGGAAGGATCGTGCGGAGCCCGGTCCGCCCGGCTGGGCTCGCCGCTTCGGCGTCGCTCGGTTGCACCTGCACCTCGTCGGGCACCACGAGGTGGGCGACGTCGGCCTCCACCAGCGCCGTCTTGCACGCAAGCGTCATCAGCTCGGCGTGGTTGGAGCCACTGAGCACGGTCTGGCTGTACCGGGCCACGTCGGCGAAGGCGGCGGAGAGATCGAGATCCTGGAATGCGCCACGACCCATGGTGGCTGAGGGCACCTGGCCAGAGATCGCAAGCACCGGGGCGCGATCGATCTTGGCGTCGTAGAGCCCAGTGAGGAGGTTGGTCGATCCTGGGCCGGCGATACCAAAACAGGCGGCGGGCCGGCCGGTGAGCTTGCCGTAGGCCGAGGCGGCGAAGGCAGCTGCGCCCTCGTGACGAACACCGATGTAGGACAAGTGGCCGGCCGCCTCGGCTTCGCGCATCGCATCACCGAGGCCGAGGTTGGAGTGGCCGACGATTCCGAACACGGTGTTGACGCCCCACGAGGTCATGGTTCCGATCATCACGTCGGACACGGTTCGGGGCCGCGGCTCCTCGTCCGGCAGCGAGGCGTAGATCCCGTCGTCGCGTACCTCCACGTGGTAGCAGGGTGGGGCGTCGGTGAATGGCGGTGGGGGAGTGCCGGTGGTGGGGTTGTAGTCGTAGCCGTGCCAGGGGCAGCGCAGGTGGCCACCTTCGATGGAGCCCTCACCAAGCGGGCCACCCTGGTGCGGACAGTGATTGTCGAGGCAGCCGTACTGGCCGTTGTGATGGGTGACCGCCAGCGTGTGATGGCCGATCGTGACGGTGGTGACGCGGCCCTCCGGCAACTCTCCGTGATTCAGGATCTTGTGGAAGGTGTTGCGCATCAGGTGGCTCCCCCGTGGGTGATGCCGAGGAGGTGGTGCCCCCGTCAACGTCGATCGGCCTACCGGCTCGGTCGCGCGGCTGCCGCTTCAGCGACCAGCTTGGAATGAGCCCTGCGCCCCGTCGTGGTAGAAGCACGACGTTTCGAGGTCGAAACACGACAGATTGCGCCGGCCCCGGCTGAGGGGCCCCGACCCCGGCTTCAGCGGGCCTTCACGTGGGGGGTCATGAAGGCGACGGGAACCGTCGACCCGGCCGCCCTGGTCAGCGCAGCGATGCGGCGACCGGGCTGCACTGCGTCGACCGGGTCGGTGCAGCGGTCGCCGAGAAGCGCCTTGGCGCCGTCGAGGTCACGGGTGGCGTAGGCCACGCCACCGACGCGGGCGGGTGCTGGCTGGGCCGCAGGCTCAGGTGGGCCTGCCACCTCGAGCAGCGTGTTGCCGGCCCAGGCGAAGCGCATGTCCACCCCGGCGCCGCTGGAGGTCGTGTTGCGCCCTCCTCGGGATTCGAGGCCGTGGTCTTCGAGGGCGCTCATCATCGCCGGGGTGTCGGTCACGGTGATCACGAGGTGGTCGATGCGGAACACGCCGTTCGGGTGCTCGTCGGGGCCATCGGGCGGATCCATGGTGGTGGCTCTGGTGGGGATGCCGCCGATGTCGGTCACGGCCTCGTCGACTCCGCTCACGCCCCAGGCCACCACGCCGTCCCCGTGGCCGACGCCGTCGATGGGGCCGACCAAGCGGTGCTCGACGCCGTTGACCACGCAGCGGTCACCGTCCACGATGAACCCGGCATCGGCCCACACCTCGGGCGAATCGGCGATTTCGATCCAGCGGATCTCCACGGTGGCAGCCTTTCGGGCAGAGAGCGGGAGGTTCCCGCCGGAGACGCCCGACGTTAGCGCTCGGCCTCGAAGTAGGCCTCGGTGAGCCAGTCGTTCACCTGCTCGTCGATCTGGCCAGGATCGTCGACGTTGAGCACGTGGTAGTACCGGCTGCCGGTGCCGCCAACGCGGGTGATCTTGCGCGAGAACCGATTCGAGGCCTGCGGCACCGGGTGCATGAAGCTCAGCGCAATCCACTTCTTCTTCGGCCGCAACTCGGCGAACGTTGGCCCGTTCTTGAACAGGATCCCGACCTGTACCGGCTCGACGATGAGGGGCCCGAGATCGTCGAGGTGGCTGCGCACCCGATCGAAGACCGGCCGCTCCCAGGGCTGGGACTGAGCGAAGAACTCCTCGATCGTGAGCCCCGGCGCGCACATGTGCCCCTGGTTCGCTCGTCCGAACGTTCGGCTGCACTGCGGGCACTGCCAATCCGACATGAGGCCCGTAGTCTCTCCGGTAATGGCATCCAACACCACCGAATGGCTTGACATCGTCGACCCCTCGACCGGCGCCGTGACCGGGCGGGCCTCCCGGGCCGACGTGCATCGTGATGGGCTCTGGCACCAGGTCTTCCACTGCATGGTGCTCCGGCCCTCGGTGGGAACCGTCGTGCTGCAACGCCGGTCGTCGACCAAGGCGGCGTTCCCCGACAAGCTCGACTTGTCGGCCACCGGCCATCTCGAGAGTGGTGAGACGCCCGTGGACGGTGTACGTGAGATGCGCGAGGAGTTGGGTATCGACATCGCCCCCGACGCACTGGTGCCGATCGGGCAGCGGCTCCTCGCCGATGACAACGGTGAAGGTCGTAACCGGGAGCTGGTGCACCTCTACTTCGTGGCCGACGACCGACCGCTCGACGACTACGCGCCCGACCCTTCTGAGGTGAGCGCACTCGTCGAGATCCGGGCCGTCGATCTGGTCGGCCTCCTCGGTGATGAGATCGAGACGGCGTCGGTCACCGAGTGGTCGCCAGCCGCCGGACCGACGCCGGCCGAGATGACCCGGACCGACCTCGTGGTCGACACTGGCCAGTACTGGCCCATCGTCGCCGTGATGTGCGAGCGGTTCCTGGTTGGCGCGCGACCGCTGGCCATCTGACGTTGGCACACACCGCCGGGCGGCGGCGCGACGAGATCGTGTGCCTCAGTTGGTGACGGAGATGCAGCGCCGACCGTGCTCGGACGTCTCCAGCTGATCGGCGAGGCAGGCGGCGACATCTGCTCGGCTGATCTTCGTGATGGGGCCCGTGTTGGTCGCCACGTATGTTCCCGAACCGGACGAGTCGTTGAGCACAGCCGGACGAACGATCGTCCAGCCGAGCGGGCTCTGTGTCACCAGGGTCTCCTGGCGCACGTGATCTGCGAACACGTTGCGCAACATGGTTCGAAAGAGGAGTTTCGAGCTGAACGGGATCTGGGCCCAACTCTCGCCAACACCAGCGGCCGACATGACGACGAGTCGCGGCACGTCGTTCGCGATCATTGCGTCGACCACGACCTGGGTGCCGACCGACAGCGTTGTCTTGTCGCGGAGGCCAGTGCTCCCCAGGCACACGATGGCACCGTCGTGGCCATCGACAGCGTTGCCGACGGCGCCGGTGTCGAACACGTCACCCCGGTGGATTGCGAGGCCGGGCCGCTGGTCCAGGTGTTCGACCGAGCGACCGAAGGCCGTCACCTCGTGGCCGCGGTCGAGCGCGGCTTGGCACACGTGGCGCCCTGTCTTGCCTGTGGCTCCGAAGACGACGACTCGCATGGCTACGCCGTCTCCACCGGTGAATCGTTGCGAAGGAACAGCCAGGCCGTGACGCCTGATGAGATCGTCGGGAACAGCAACCCTTCGAGCAGCACGAAACCGGCAGCGGCTGGGGGGTATCCGAGCAGCGACCAGAGGAACACAGCGGCGAGGGTGCCGTAGGACGCGATGCCGACAAGGGCGCCGTTGATGAAGGCCGAGCTCACGCTTCGCTGTTCAACGGCTGGCCTGACCACCACCCGCAACAGCACGAAGGCCATCACGAGGAAGAAGATCGGAACCGTCCAGATGTACTGGGGCTCGCTCGACATGACGTCATCGATGCCGGCCGTTTCGAACAGCGAGGTCATCTGATTGAGACCGAATGCGGCCTGGTAGGCCACATCGATCACCAGGTAGATCACCAGGATGCTCAGATACATGAGCCCTGCCGTCTTCATGTCATCCTCCCCGCCTCGGTCATCCGACCGACCCGGCTCGACATCGTAGCGACTCCGCTGACCGGCGGCGGGATGCGGCGCGGCGAGACGATCGGCCTCAGCCGGAGGCCAGTGAGCCCCAGTACTGCGCCGTACGTGTGATCGCCCCGGGTTTGCGGATGCCCCGGATCGCCATGCACATGTGCTCGGCCTGGACCTCCACCGACACGCCCTGGGGCTTGAGTGAGCTCTCGGCAATCGCCGCAAGGATGTCGCGGGTCATGCGCTCCTGCACCTGGGGGCGCCGGGCCACGGTTTCCACCACTCTCGCGAGCTTCGACAGACCGACCACGCGGCCTTCGCTCGGGGCGTAGGTGATGTCGACAGTGCCCCGGAACGGGAGCAGATGATGCTCGCACATCGAGTCGAACGTGATGTCGGCCACGGTCACGAGTTCACCTCCGCCTGGTTCGTTGAAGATCGCGGAGTCGATGTGCAGGCGCGGGTCCTCATCGAGGCCGCTGAACACTTCGAGGTACATGTCGGCCACTCGACGCGGAGTTTCGAGTAGGCCTTCGCGGTTGGGATCCTCGCCAACGGCGTGAAGGAGTTCGGTGACAGCGGCCATGAGCCTGTCCCGATCGGCATGTTGAATGTTGGCCATGGTCATCCTTTCGGCGGGCCAAGAAAGGCTAGGCGCATCGCCCATGCCGCCAACCAATCGGGCGCCTGACGTCTTCCTGTCAGCCGCTGTGCCCTTCGCCTCAGGCCATCGCCCTCACCTACGCTGAGGTTCGTGCGTACGTCGGAACAACTCCTGCTCGCGTGCCAGGGTGATGGCGAGTTCCTGCTCGCAGCCCGGCACTGGACCGGCGGCCTCCGTCTCGACTTCGAGACCAGTGTCGCCGCCATCACGATCGACAACGGCAAGCCCGTGGCCGGTGACCCCGGCGACAGCTCGGGGGTGCTCGCATTCTCGGCCCCCGCTGAGGCGTGGGGGCAGATGCTCGCCCCCACGCCGGACCGCTTCGCCAACGACATCGCACCCGCTCGGGCGCTCGGGTTCCGCCGCACCGGGGGCGACGACCTTCTCTACTGGCAGTACGCCGCCGCCGTGCAACGGGCCATCGAAGTGCTTCGAGATCCCATGTCGGCCGCCGAGGCGCAACAGGCCGATGCGGCGCTGCGACCGACGCCAACGGCCGGCACGGTTGACGACGTGGTGGGTCGCTACGTTCACCTCGATCTGGGGGGCACGGTGCATCGGGTGTACGTGGAGGAGGCGGGCTCGGGCATTCCTCTGCTGTGCCAACACACCGCGGGCGCCCACTCGGCGCAGTGGCGACACGTGCTCACCGAGCCGGCCATCACCGACCGTTTCCGCGTGATCGCCTACGACCTGCCCTACCACGGCAAGTCCCTGCCGCCTGTCGGGCCCGAGTGGTGGGCCGAGCCGTACCGCCTCGACGGTGACTTCTTGCGCTCGGTGCCGCGCGCCCTGTCGAGCGTGCTGGGCCTCGATCGGCCTGTGTTCATGGGATGTTCCGTTGGCGGCCTGCTCGCACTCGATCTCGCCGCCCGTCATCCGGACGAGTTCCGGGCCGTGGTCTCGCTCGAGGGGGCGTTGACGGTGGATGGCGACTGGGAGGGCCTCCTCGGGTTCTGGCACCCGCAGGTGTCGAACGAGGCGAAGGCCCGGATGATGGAAGGGCTCACCGCGCCCAACTCGCCGGCGGCGTATCGCAAGGAGACCACACAGGTCTATGCCTCAGGGTGGCCGCCGGTCTTCCACGGCGACCTCTACTACTACCTCGTCGACTACGACCTCCGGGATCGCGCCGCAGAGATCGATACCGACAGGGTCGGTGTTCACATCCTCAATGGCCACTACGACTACAGCGCCACCGTCGAGGCGGGGCGAGCCGCACACGAGGCCATTCCGGGCTCCACGTTCGCGGCGATGGAAGGCATCGGGCACTTCCCCATGAGTGAGAATCCGACCCGCTTCTTCGAGCACCTGCTGCCCGTCCTCGACCGGATCGCGTCGTGACGGCGCCGGTGGAGGTGCTCACGAGCACCGATGGGCAACCGGTGGCCGTTCACGACTTCGGCGGTGACGGGCCGCCGCTCGTGTTCGGTCACGGCAACGGCATGAACGCCGGCATGTGGGCTGCGGTGATCCACCGACTCCGGGCCAGCTTCCACTGCTACGGGATCGACCTCCGAGGTCACGGCGCTGCTCGGGCAGTGGCAGCTGGCTACAGCGTTGCGCGCACCCAGTTCGCCGACGACGTGCTCACCGTCATCGAACACGTCGGTGGGCCGGTGGCCTACGCCGGGCACTCGCTCGGCGGAGGCGCAGGCGTCTACGCCGCGCTCGTCCGGCCCGAGCTGTTCACCGGGATGTGGCTCTTCGAGCCGATCGTGGTGCCGGACGGGTTCCGACGGCCCGGCAACGAGCCAGGCCCGCTCATCGAGATCGCGAGGCGCCGACGCATGACGTTCGACTCGGTCGACGATGCAATCAACCGGTTCTCGGCCAAGCCTCCCTTCTCCGGGTGCGACCCGGTCTCGGTTCGGGCCTACGTCGAGATCGGGACGTACCCCATCGATGAGGGGGTACGGCTTGCGTGTGAGGGAGAGAACGAGGCCCGGGTGTTCGAGCAGGGCGACACCATCGACTTCGATCGCCTCGCTGAGGTGGAGATTCCCATCGTGGTGGCCTCGGGAGCGGCCGACGATGCGCTGAATGCCCTTCCGGCCCACTGGGCGCCAATGATCGCCAAGGCCCTCGGCAACGGCGCCTGGGTGGAGATGCCGGGTCTGACCCACTTCGGGCCGATGGAGAACCCAGACGCCATCGCAGGGGCGATCGGCACCCACCTGGCGTGAGGGCGTCGTTCGTCTGGCCTGTCCGCAGGCCAGACGGCGTCACCGCAGGTAGAAACCGAGGTCTCCCTCGTCGTAGCTGGCAGCCGTCTTGGACGGCGTGTTGTGCCAGCCCTTCCAGTTGCCGCTGCCGTTGTCCGACATCACATGGCCTTCGGAGAAGGTGCTGCTGCGGTGCATGCCGTAGGTCTCGGAGCCGTCCCGCACGGGGTAGATGTTGAAGTTTCCGCCGCCCTCGGCGGTGAGCATCAGGTAGTAGGTGGTGCCGGCCTTCAACTGGGCTGACGACGACAGGCGGGCCGACGCCCAGCTCTGGCGATCCGATGCGATCTGGTTGGCCGGGATCGACGCGGAGGCCACCTCGGTGCCTCGGGAGTCGACCACACGAAGCCGCAGGCTGCCGCTGCCGCTCACGCGGCGCACGTCTATCCCGATCTCGTTGAAGGTCACGTTGCGGCGCGGCGTCATCGACTGCCGCACCCGATTCGATCCCGAGATCGGGCGGGGGTCGCGGACCCACACTTCCATGTAGCCGTTGCCGAAGGCCGACCCATCGGCCATCTCGATCGACAGAATTGGCGACTGGATGTTGTTGGGGTAGTCGCGGAAGGGGCGGTTGACCGTTTGGTCGGACCACGAGGACCCACTGCCCCTCAGCAGGCCCCACTCGCGGGTGGAGGGGCGGGTGGCCGCTGGGCTCGACGTGTCGTCCCAGATGCCCTGGACACCGACCCAGTTGGCGGTCGGGTTGGCGTCCACGTTCGAGAACACGGCGTGGTACACGCGACCGGCCTCGACCCGCACTGGTGAGTTGAGACGCATCGCCTGGAACGTGATCTGGCGTTTGCGTTCGGTGGTGGCGTTGGGGAGGCTTCCACCGGACAGCCCATAGGTGGCAGGAGACGACTGGCCGAGCACCCGGGACATGTCGGGCTGACCCGACCCGTTGTCGGCCACGATCTGCACGACGAGCTTGCCCCCGGTGCCGCTGGCGTAGCCGCCTCTGCTCTTGTTCACCGCAATGTAGGGCCGGACCGACACCATGTCGCCCGACCGTTGGGCGGAGAAGCGGAACGAGACCTTGTCGGTCTTGATCGTGTGGTTCTGCAAGGCTCGGGCCGACCAGGGGTTGCCGTAGGGCACGCCACTGCTGGCCTGCGGGGCGGGCGCTGGAGTGGGGGCCTTCGTGGTTGTCGGGGCCGTGGTGGTCGTCGGGGCCGTGGTCGTGGTCGGCGCGTTCGTGGTGGTGGGCGCCTTGGCCGTGGTGGGTGGAGCCGTGGTGGCGGAGGTGGCCTTCGTGGTCGGTGTTCCGGCCGTGGTGGGTGGAGCCGTCCGTGTGGCGGCGGCCTCGCTGTCGGTGGTGTCGCCGCCGGTGTCGGTGCGGTCGGTGTCGTCGGTGTCGGCGGCGTTGGGGTTGGACGTCGCCTTCGCTGGTGGCGACGTGGCCTCCTGCGGCGGGGTCGGCGCTGCGGCCGCCACCTGCTGTTCTGCCTCGGCATCGGAAGCCGGCGCAGGTGCGGTGTCGTCAGGGGCGGTGGCGGTGGGAGCGTCTGGGCTCGGCGGAGCCTCGCCAGCGGACGTGTCGTCGACGGCGGCACCCGCGGCCGACGTGTCGTCGGTGCCGTTCTCCGGAACCGGGATCCGCGACGAGGCCGTTCCGCCAGCGTTCGTCAACTCGTCGACGCCGTCGGGAGAGGGGGCGGACTGTGCGGCGGGTCGCGGCAGCGCCGGTACTGCGAGGTTGGCTGCGTCGGGAAGCTGCGAGCCGGTCTCGTCATCGATCGAGGTGGTGGGGCGGGCCGCGGTGGTTGTCGTGGCGGGAGGAGCTGTGTTCTCAGTCGCCAGTTCGACACCCCCGGAGAGGTCCGAACTGGAGCAGGCCGAGGCACCCACGGCCACGACAATGAGAATTTGAAGCGACCTCGATCGCCAGGACACAGTCATCCTCGCCTTCCTCTGCCCCAGCGCAACGCCCGAGGGTAGCAGCGCGAGGTTGTCACACAACGGTAATGGCGGCCAGAACGGCATATATCCTCATGGGTGATGAGTATCGAGGTGGCGCTGGACGAGCTGGTGGCCGAGGTGACGCGTCGTGGGCCGGGGTATCTGCTCACCACGGTCGCCGATGGTCGGCCCCATGTCATGCACGTGAGTTTCGACACCGAGGGGGTGTCCCTGTCGTGCGATGTCGGGCGGTCAGCTCGGCGCAACATCGAGGCCCAACCCGCTGTAACCCTGCTGTGGCCTGCGGCTGAACCCGGCGGGTACAGCCTGATCGTCGACGGTTCGGCCACGGTTGCCTCTGCTGAGGGCACCGCAGGGGGCCGGGTCACAGTCGATCCGAGCCATGCGGTGCTCCACCGGCCCGCATGAGCGACGACGCTGGCCATGGCGTCGAGTCGGGCCATTGGGTACACCAGCATCGCGACGTGCAGGGTGGCACGGCTCGTGCGGCGGTGTTCGGCGTAAGTGACGGTCTCGTGTCGAACGTCGCCCTCATCCTCGGGGTGGCTGCCGCGGCGCCGGAGGCCTCCACCGTGGTGTTGGCCGGTGTGTCGGGCCTGCTGGCCGGTGCCGCGTCGATGGCTGCCGGTGAGTACGTGTCGGTCAAGGCCCAGTCGGAGCTCGTGGCACGGGAGCTGATGATCGAGCGCGAGTCGATCGCCCGGGAGCCGGCGGCCGAAACGCAGGAGCTGGCTGCGATCTACATGGAGCGTGGCCTCGACATCGATCAGGCCCGCAAGATGGCGGATGCGGTTCACCGCGACCCAGAGGTTGCGCTCGAGGTCCATGCCCGGGAGGAGCTGGGCATCGATCCCGATGGCGTTGGCGGGGCGGTCGAGGCGGCGGTCAGCTCGTTCTTCGCGTTTGCGGTGGGTGCGATCATTCCGTTGATCCCGTGGTTCTTCGCAGCCGGCACCGGTGCCACGGTGGCGTCGGTCGTGCTCGGTCTGCTCGCTGCCGCCACCGTCGGCTTCGTGCTTGCCGTCTTCACGGAACGATCCAAACTGGTCACAATTGCCCGCCAGGTCGGCCTCGCCGCTGCGGCATGTGGCCTCACTTACGCCGTCGGGAGCGCGCTCGGCGCCACCGTGGTGTGACGCCCGGTTTCGCGTGGCCCAGACGTCACCAGGCCGCGGAGATCTGCTGGATCAGGGGTCCATCAGCGAGACGACCTCGCTGTAGGGATTGCTCGTCTCACTCCCGAAGATCGCGAGCGCCCCGACCGTGACGAGCACCATCAACGAGATCAAGAGCGCGTACTCCACCAGTGACGCCCCCCGCTCGTCGCCACCGTGCCGGTGTGCGTCGTGCTCGGCATCGTGGTCGTGGAGCATGTGGCCTCCAGGGCGGTGGAACGGGCGCGGTCTTGAGCGACCCACGCACTCTTCGTTGATGCATCGGCACGCCGAGCGCAGATCCTGAGCGAGGCCTCGCTTTTGGGCCGAGCGACCCCCAACTGGGAGACTCGAGCCATGGCACGTCCTGATCTGGTCATCCGCAATGGCACCGTGGTCGACGGAACCGGTGCTCCCGCTCGCCGAGCCGATGTCGCCGTCTCCGGCGACACGATCGTGGCCGTCGACGATCACTACGACGGCACCGGTACTCGTGAGATCGATGCGGAGGGTCGCATCGTCACTCCGGGTTTCGTCGACATCCACACCCACCTCGACGCTCAGGTGGCCTGGGACCCGCTGCCGACGTCGAGCTGCTGGCATGGCGTGACCAGTGCGGTGCTCGGCAACTGCGGCGTGACCTTCGCCCCTGTGGCCGAAGGTGGCGCCGACTTCCTGGCCGAGATGATGGAAAGCGTCGAGGACATTCCTCGTCGGGCGATCCTCGAAGGCCTGCCGTGGGACTGGCGGACCTACGGCGAGTACCTCCAGTGGATCGACCGGCTCGACAAGGGCATCAACATCGGCGGGATGGTTGGACATTGCGCCGTGCGGCTCGCCGCGATGGGCGAGCGGGGGATGGACGAGACGCCGTCGTCGGCGGAGGACATCGCCGCGATGTGCGAGCTGGTCGACGAGGCCATGGCGGCCGGTGCGCTTGGATTCTCCACGTCCAGAACGCTGCTCCACGTGGTGCCGGACGGTCGCCAGGTGCCGGGCACCTTCGCCGACGAGGCTGAGCTCCTGGCCTTCGGCGACGTGCTCGGCCGTCACGGCAAGGGCGTGTTCGAAGCAGCCGCTCGCCTGGGTGAGCGCGACCGCGACGAGGCACTGCCGAAGACGAGAGCCGAGGTGGCCTGGATGGGGGAGGTGTCGCGCCGCTCGGGGCGCCCGGTGAGTTTCGGGCTGGTCCATTCGAACCGACGGCCCGAGCTCTACCAGCGGGTTATCGAGTTCGCCAAGGAGGAGAACGCAACGGGCGCCACCGTGCGCCCCCAGACCACCTCGCGAGGCATCGGCGTGATCTACACCCTCGCCAACCGACACCCGTGGTCGGGGTCAGAGGTGTGGCGCGAACTTCGCCCCATGACCCAGCCGGAGCGGCTCGCCGCCATGGCCGACCCCGACCGTCGATCCCGCCTCGTGGCCGAGGCCGCCGACATGCCCATGGACCCCAACCAGGTGTTCGTGCTCCCCGACGGGGACGCCAACTACGACTGCGATCCCGAGCACTCGCTTGCCGCGGTGGCGGCAGCCCGTGGCGTGAGCCCCGTTGAGGCGTTCATCGATCTCAACCTCGAAACGGGCGGCACGGTCAACCTCAACCATCCGATCCTCAACCAGAGCAGCGATGCCGTGCAGGAGATGCTCGATGATCCCGTGGTCACGCTCGGCCTCGCCGATGCCGGTGCCCACGTGGGCCAGATCATGGACACGAGCCAGCCCACCTATTTCCTCTCCACCTGGGTGCGCGATCGCCAGCGGTGGCCGCTGGAGGAGGCAATCCGCAGGCTCACCTCCGACACGGCCGACCTCTTCGGCGTGCAGAACCGGGGCCGCCTCGAATCCGGTCGGGTGGCCGACATCAACGTGATCGACCTCGACAACATGCGCCTTCCCCAGCCCGAGTTCGTGCACGACTTCCCGAACGGTGCCGGTCGCTACATCCAGCGCTCTGAGGGCTACGACTACACGATCGTGAACGGCGAGGTGTTCATGGATCATGGGGAGCACACCGGAGCCTTGGCCGGCCGTACGTTGCGAAGCTGACGCAACCGCCACCAGCGCTTTCGCCCTGCGTGCGCAAGGCCTATGCTTCGCGCCCTGCGCACCAGGGAATACGGGGAGCGACATGAGCCGAAGTACCGAAGACAAGCAGACACGACTGGCCGCCGTGCCCCTCTTCGCTGGGGCCGATCGCAAGGCGATGCGGAACCTCGTCGAGGCCGTCGAGGAAGTCACCGTGAGCGGCGGTACCACCCTGATCAACCAAGGCGGGTTCCCGGCGGAATTCTCCGTGATCGTCACCGGATCGGCCCGCGTTGAGGTCAATGGCACCGATGTGGCGACCCTCGGCCCCGACGACGTGATCGGCGAGCTCGCCTTCCTGGCCCGTACGGCTGCCTCGGCCACCGTCACGGCCACCAGCGACTGCGAGCTGTTGGTGATTCGCTACGGCCGCCTCGAGAAGATCCTGGACGGCGACCCGGGCTTCGTCCGTCAGCTCACTGAGGCGCTCGCCCGCCGGCTCCTCGCGACCAACGAGATGCTCAGCTGACGATCAGTTCAGGGCACACCCATCGGCGGATGTCAGGGGCTCAACAGCCGGAGGCACCCGGCCGATAGAGCCATATGCGGGCCAACGATGATCAGCGCGCCGGCGGCTACGTGCTGCCGGCCACGGCGCTGCTCGTCGTGCCGCTCCTGGTGTTCGCGGCGCTTGCCGTGGACGTCGGCGGCTGGACCGTGGAGGCGAACCGCACGCAGGCGGCGGCCGATGCGGCGGCGCTCGCCGGTGCCCCCCTGCTGCCTGATCAGACCAAGGCCACCCAGGCGGCCCAGTACGTGGCGGCCCAGAACGGCTTCGTCGACGGGGCCGACGGCACCACCGTGGCGGTCGAGTTCCCCGGCAATCAGTCGATCCGGGTGGTGATCACCGTCGAGTCGGATCTGTACTACTCCGGGATCGTGATGGAGAACCCGGTCACGATCGGTCGCTTCGCCGAGGCCGAGGCCCTGTCGCCCATCGGGCTGAGCTCACCGACGAACGTGCTCGGCTTCGGCCCCTACTCGCTCGACGGCTCGCCGGTTGCCAACTACTGGATCCTGGAGAACAACGAATGCCAGGTCGGCCACTACGGCGACATCAAGGCCGCCCGCTACCTGTCGTCGCCCTGGTGTGGGGTTGGTCTCGGGCTGCCCGAGAATCCCGAGTTCAAAGGGCGCACCGATGGCCGCGACGGTGGCTACATGTATGTGGTCAAGATCCCGGCCGGTTTGACCGTCGGATCGAGGCTCTACATCTTCGATCCCGGCAAGTGCCCGGGCTATGGCTCGAAGCCCTCCGACGGGAGCTGGAACCGTCCCGACGGCCAGGGAACCAACCTCGAGTTCCGCCAGTGGAGCACCAACGACTCGCCGCTGGTGCCAACCGACGACTTCCCGGTCACGGGCTGGATCCGCTACGACGACTGCGCCGAGGACCTGCCATACCCCGCCGCGTCGTGGACCGACCAGACCGACGGGTGGACCTCCACCGCCTTCACGTTCCCACCCAATACGTCAGGCGAGACCGAGTACCACCTCATCCAGACCCGAACCCTGCCGGCCACCCGGTCGGGCTGGAACCACTACGCCTTTTGGGTGCGCCCCGACGATGGCACCACGTCATGCCTCACGATCGGGTCGACCACGTGTCCGTCCGTTGGAGCGGAGACCTGGGCCCCCACCCAGGCGCGGGGCGAGGTGGCCGGGGTGCCGATGGAGCTGTTCCTGGCCGAGGTCGGTCCTGAGCACGCCGGCCGGGTGATGACGGTGCGGCTGTGGGATCCGGGTGAGGGCATGAACAACATCCAGGTGATCGACCCGCTCGACCGCTCGCTCGACTTCACCTGGACCTCCGACGACACCCTCAACTACGCCGGCACCAACCCGTCGGACACGTGCTCGGGCAACCCCTGCCTGTACCTGGATCCCACGTTCAGCGGATATCCGGCCAAGCTCAGCAATCCCGGGTGGGGAAACCACTGGCGGTTCAACGGCCGGGTGGTCAACCTGAACGTGCCCCTCGACAGTCAGGTCGACTTTCCCGCCTACGCCACCAGTCCCAACGGATTCTGGTTCCGTATCCGCTTCGAGCCCACGCCCACCAACGCCGCGCGCGAGTGGGCGTCGTTCGGCGTCAGCATCGGCGGCGACCCGATCCGGCTCACGGACTGACGTCGCCGTGTTCTTCGCGTTCCTCGTTCTCCGGCACCGCCGACTCGTTGCCTCCGAACGCGGCACGTCGTTGGTGACCTACTCCCTGGTGTTGGCCTTGGTCACCGTGTCGTCGCTGGGAGCTGTCGACGCGCTCCTTGCCTCGTCGAGCTCGCTGCTCGAGGACAGCGGCGACGACATAGGCACGCCCCGCTCGTACCGCAACGACGCGGTCCTCGAGGCGAACGCGCCACCGGCATGGGCGTCCACCACGTTGCCGCCGACGCTCGTGACGTTCGTCGAGAAGCCGATCCAAACGGCGGGAGGTTGCCTGGCGGTGAGTGGCACCACGATCGGTCAGGTGCCCTGTGGTGACCCGGCCGAGACGCTCTTCTCCGGGCTCAGCGAGGACGCCACCCTCATCACACTCAGCACGGCCGATGCCACCGTGTGCGTGCACGGCGACCCGGCTGGGGTACCCGACACGGTCACGATGATCCCGTGCACTGGCTTGCTTCCCGAATGGGAGCAGATCGCCGCTGAAGGCGTGGCCGTGATGTATCGCCACCAGGCGTCGGGCCTCTGCCTCACCGGCGTGGCCACCGGCGCACCGGTACCGCCACCAGCAGCCCTCGTACTCGCCACCTGCGACGAATCCCCGCAACAGGTCATGACCCTGGTGTACGGCGGATGAGCCGGGCGAGGGGGCACCGCCGGAGTGAACGTGGTGCGAGCATGATCGAGACGGCTCTCGTCACCCCGATCTTCCTCGCCTTGGTGTTGATGATCATGGAGGTGGGATTCCGACTCCGCAACGACATCATCGCCGCCAACGCGTCGGCCGCTGCGATGCGGGCCCTCACCGTTGCCGGCAGTAGCCCCGAAGCCGACTACCTCGCGCTGCGAAGCCTGGAGCACGGCCTCTCGACGATCTCGCTCGAGGACGTGGAGCGGGTGGTGGTGTATCGGGCGTCCGGGCCCGGCGATCAGGTGCCGGCTGCCTGCCTGTCGGTGCCGATTCCAACCGGGCTCGACTGCAACGGGTACACCGCTCCCGACTTCTACCTCGCATACGCCAACGCCGTCGGCACGCCAACTGGTCACTGGGGTTGTGGCGTGACCGCCCGTGACGACCGTTGGTGCCCGACCACGCGCCAGTCGTCACTCTCCGACCCGGGTGGCCCCGATCACATCGGGATCTATGTGCGGCTGAGCCGAGGCACGCTCACCGGCGCCATCGGCGGGGCGCAGATCATCGAGGTCGACCGCATCGCCCGCATCGAACCGCAGAGCAACTGATGGCGCCACCGCCGACCATCGGAGCGCCGCGGGGTGCATGTACCGCCACGCGTCACGAGCGAGGGGCCGCGATCCTCGAACTCGCCTTCGTGTTCGTGCCGTTGATCCTGATCGCCGTGATCACAGTGGAGCTCGGGCTGATGTGGAAACAGCAGCTCGACGTCGACCAGTCGGCTCGGGCCGGCGCTCGGGCGGCGGCGGCGTTGACCAACGACCCCGAGGCCGACCGTGAAGCACTGCGGTCCCTCGTGGGGTCGTTGTCGCCGGAGGCGCTGGCCAATGTCGATGCCGTGGTGATCTACCAGGCCCCGGCCTCGGGGGACATGCCCGGAATCTGCGCCATCTCCAGCACCTCGATGTGCAATCGGTACCCGGCATCAGTGCTGGCTGACCTCGACGACGACAGTCGTTGGGGGTGCGGGGGCGCGGCGCATGACCGGTTCTGGTGCCCCACCGCCCGTGACCCGCAGCTCCACGCGCCGGTCGAGGCCGGAGTTCGCATCGAGTTCCGGCACGACTGGCGCCTCGGCATGTTCCCTGACGGCGTCGACCTGTCGGCGACGACAGTCATGCGCCTCGATCCGCTGATCCGCTGATCCGCTAGTCCGCCGATCCGCCGACGGCGATCGTCGCTGGCGCAGCCCGGTTGGCTAGGTTGCACCCATGACCTCCTGGCACAAGGTGCTCACCCCCGACGAGCTGCCCGAGGGCCGCGTCACCACGGTCACGATCGGCCGTCGCTCACTGGCTCTCACCCACTACGACGGCCGTTACGGCGCGCTCGACAACCGTTGCCCCCACCAGGGTGGTCCGCTCGGGGAGGGCTCCATCGAGAAGGGCTGGCTCCGGTGCCCCTGGCACGGGTACGACTACTCGCCCCACGACGGCCAGCCGCCGGCCGGCTTCTCCGATGCGCCGCCATGTTTCGCAGTCGAGGTTCGCGACGACGGTGTGTACGTGGAGCTGCCACCCGAGCCCGCGCAACCACGAACCGTCTCGGACGTGATGGTGGAGACCATGATCAACTGGGGGGTCGACACCGTGTTCGGCATGGTGGGCCATTCCAACCTCGGTTTCGCCGACGCCATGCGCAAAGCCGAGGGTCGCGGTGACCTCCGCTACATCGGGATCCGCCACGAGGGTGCCGCTGCGTTCGCCGCCAGCGCCTACGGCAAGCTCACCGGCCGTCTTGCCGGCTGCTTCGGCATCGCGGGCCCGGGTTCGACCAATCTGCTCACGGGGCTCTACGACGCCAAGGTGGACCGCGCCCCCGTGCTCGCTCTGTCGGGCCAGGTGCCGTCGAAGGTCATCGGCCGGGGTGCCTTCCAGGACCTCGACCTCACCGGTGCGTTCGCCGACGTGGCCCGCTACTCCGAGACCATCCATTCCGGTTCCAACCACGCCGAACTGATGACGCTCGCCTGCAAGACGGCGATCATCGAGCGCGATGTTGCCCACCTCGTGTTCCCCGACGAGGTGCAGGAGATCGCCTCCGACGCTGCTGCTGGTGGTCCGGTCGGCCGCACCGGCAACCGGGGGATCGCGCCGCCGGCCGAGGTGCTGGCCGCAGCCGCTGATCGCCTCGCCGCCGCCGAACGGCCACTGGTGATCGTGGGGGCCGGAGCCCGCCACGAGATGCCGGCCGTGCTGGCCCTGGCCGAGCAGATCGGAGCGCCGATCGCCACCACGTTCAAGGGCAAGGGGCTCGTGTCGGATCGTCACCCGCTCGGCTGCGGTGTGCTCGGGCGTAGTGGCACCCCGATCGCCAGCTGGTTCATGAACGAGAGCGATCTGATCGTCACCTTCGGGGCGTCGTTCGCCAACCACACCGGCATTGCCGAGTACAAGCCGATCATTCAGATCGACGACGATCCGATGGCGCTCGGCCGCTTCCATTCGGTCGAGATCCCCGTTCAGGCGAACATCGCGGTGGCCGCCGCTGCGTTGGCCGACGCGGTGGCCGGACGTGCCACATGCATCGATCACCGGCCCGAAGTGGCCGAGCGGTGGGAGATCTGGCGGGCGGAGAAGGCGTCTCGTCTGGCCGATGATCACGGCAAGGGCCTTGGTGCCGCCGCCCTGTTCGACTCGCTCACCCGGGTGTGTCCCGAGGATGCCGTGCTGTGTGTGGACGTCGGCAACAACACCTACAGCTTCGGTCGATACTTCGAGGCCACCAATCAAGACGTGCTCATGTCGGGCTACCTCGGCTCGATCGGCTTCGGCTTCCCTGCTGCGATGGGGGCGTGGGCCGCTGTTGGTGGCAGTCGCCCAGTGGTCAGTGTGTCGGGCGACGGTGGGTTCGGTCAGTACGCCATGGAGATCACCACTGCGGTGAAGTACGGGATGAACATCACCCACGTACTTATGAACAACGGCGAGTTGGGCAAGATCTCCAAGGAGCAGCGGAGCGCCGAGTTCGATGTGTGGCAGACGAGCCTGCACAACCCGTCGTTCGCGGCGTTCGCCGAGTTGAGCGGCGCACTCGGGATCCGAGTCACCGATGCATCGGAACTCGACGAGGCGCTTGCCCGCGCCCTCGCCCATGACGGCCCTGCGCTCGTCGAGGTGATGACCGACGCCGCTCTCGTCTGAGGGCCTCCCTTCGGTGCGGTGATCAGGGCTCGATCACGATGCGGCCGGTCGCCTGGCCGGACGCCAACAAGTCGATGGCAGCGCCGACCTCATCGAGCCCGAATCGGTGGGCGACGCTCGGTGTGAGCTGACCTGTCTCGATCAGGCCCGAGAGCACCTGGAGGGGGCGTTTGGTGCGTTTCGTGGACATCGGCACCGACTCGCCGACGAAGAGCCCGGCGAGGATCTGGCCAAAGAAGCCCGGGAGGTTGCCGAGCCAGGGGCGCCACGTCGGGTCGTAGCCGTAGTGGCCGACCACCACGTAGCGACCGTCGTCGTTCAGCGCGCCGCGATAGGCCTTGATCGGACGCATGGTCGCCACATCGATGATGCGGTCCCACGTTTGGCCGAGGGTGGTGAAGTCGTGCTCGGTGTGGTCGATCGTGTGGGTGGCACCGAGCGATCGGAGCCGGTCGAAGGTCTCGGCCCGGTCGACGGCAGTCACCACTGCGCCACGGGCGGCTGCGAGCTGCACGGCGAAGGCGCCGACGCCGCCAGCCGCGCCGTTGACCAGCACCTCGTGCCCCTCGGCCACCTGCCCTTCGTCGTAGGTGACGTTCACGGCGATGCCGCCCGTTGATGGGACGGTGGCCGCCTCGGCGAATCCGATCGCCGCCGGCTTGGCCTCCAGCCGGTGGGCGTCCACCACGGCGTACTCGGCGTAGGTGCCGCCGTTCTTCCACTGGAGCGTCACCGTCTCGGCGTACACCTCGTCGCCGATGGCCCACCCGTCCACCTCGGCCCCCACCTCGTGGATCGTGCCGGCGAAGTCGATGCCGGGCGTGGGGTGCGTGGGGCGGCGAATCCCGCCACCCATCAGGCGAAGGACCCGCGGTCGCCCGTGCACCATGTGCCACACGTCGGCGTTGACCGACGCCGCGGCGACGCGGACCACCACTTGATCGGGCCCGGCGTCGGGCATGGGGAGATCAGCAACCGCCAGGGCGTCGGCGCCCCAGTAGCGCTGTTGCACGACGGCCTTCATGGGCCTCGTCTTATCACGCCCCAGGCCCTCGCCGCTCGCGAGTTCCAGCTGACCTGATCTCCGCCGTGCGCCGGTGAGTCACCCGAGGAGGCGGAGCTGGGCGGCGGCCGTGGTCGGCTCGGGGAGGGGTTCGAGGTCAGCGACGAGTTCGGCCACGTTGGCGTGGAACTGGCGGGCCAGCGCCGGGGCCCAGGCGTTGTCCGGCGTGTGGAGGAACACCGTGGGCTCACGCCCTTCCTCGATCCACTGCGCCACCTTCGGCACCCACTTCGCCCACCACTCGGGGTTGGCCTGGGGGTCGGTTGGGCCGATGAAGCGCACGATCGGGTTGGGCCCGATGGCCACGGGCCGCACCGGCAACCGAGGCTTGCGCTCGAACGCCTCGATCTCGGCCGGCGTGACGCACGGCCCGGCGAACACCCCACGGGTGTCGATGATCACCCGCTCGGCGCCGTGATGGGCGAGCAGATCGTTGAGCCGGCGCTCGATGTCGCCACCCTCGCAAAAGCGAGGATCGCGCACCTCGACGGCGAAGGAGAAGGTGGTCGGGAGTCCGTCGAGGAAGCGGGCCAGTACCCCGAGGTCGTCGGGGCCGAACGACGCAGGAAGCTGAACGAGTACCGGCGCAGCGCGGGGCCCGAGGGGCTCGAACCGATCGAGCGCCTCAGTCACCAGCGGTTCTGCGCTGCGGAGGCGGCGATCATGGGTGATCGTGCGCGGCAGCTTGCACACGAACCGGAACGACTCGGGCGTGTCGGCCGCCCAGCGGGCGACGGTGGCCGGCGCCGGCAGCCCATAGAAGGTGGTGTTGCCCTCGACGGCCGTGCACCATGTGCAGTAGGCCAGCAGCTCGCGGCCGGCCGGTGTGTCCTGGGGGAAGTACCGACCTACCCATTGGCGGTCGGCCCACTGCGCACATCCCACCCGCAGTCGAGGCTGCTCCATGTCGTCACTCTAGGGCCAGGAAATTCTGTGGTCCGATGGGAACCAGGAGCCGCTGCGCATCGTCATAGGGGCATGAACAACACGCGACTGCTCGTGGCGATCCTTGCTGCCGGCGCCCTGACGCTCGCTGCCTGCGGTGGAGACGACGCCACCGTTGCCGGTGGGCCGGGCGATGCCAGCACCACAGACAGCACGACGAACGCCGGCACCGACGGCTCGAACACTGACGATGCCACCACCGACAGCACCATCAACGATGGCAACGACGATGCCTCGGGGAGCGACATGACCGATGACGACGCAGCCGATGGTGCCTCGGGTGATGCCTCCGATGGCCTGTCCGGATCGGTGATTGGAGACGCCAACATCGGCGGCGAGGTGGTCGATCCCATGCCCCACGCCATCGACGAGATCTTCATCCTCGAGTCATATCCCGAGCAGCTCTCGTTGCAGTTCACGGCGGGTGACATCAACTGCCTCGCGGCGGACGCCACGGCCGCAGTCGTCGGCGACGAGATCGTCGTCGAACTGCTGGTCGGCATCACCACCGACGCACTCGCGAAGTCGTGCGTCGCCGGCGAGTTCGAGCACTCGATCACGATCCCGCTCACCGAGGGGCTCGACGGTCGCGAGCTGGTCTACGACGTCGGTACGTCGAGCTCCGGGGGTGTGACCGAGGAAGCGGACGATGAGGAGCAGGCCGAACTCGAACCCGATCCCCGGCCGTTCGAGGTGGCGCTGGTCGGACTGAGCGAGGCTGCCGCCCGGGAAGCGGCCGAGGCGGCCGGCTACCAGTGGCGAGTGGTTCACCGTGATGGGCAGGACTTCGCCGTGACCCTCGACTACAACGAGAACCGAGTCAACGTGACGATCGTCGATTCAGTGGTGGTCGAGGCCACCCGGGGCTGATCGCTTCCGGCACGCCGGGCTGCGCAGCCCGTGCTGTCGCACTAGCTTGAGGGCTCGATCAGTGGGTGTTGCGCCTGCTGGTCGTGTGCTCGTGTTGTCGGACCGGAGGTGGGCTCGTGGCAGCCACCGCAGCCCTCTTCGCCTTGGCCATCGTCGGCTTCGCCCTGATCTCCGGACGGGTTGGCCGGTGGAACATCACCATGCCGATGGTGTTCGTCGCCCTCGGCGCGGTCACCGACGCCACGGGCCTGGTCGACCTCGACGTCGAGATCGAGGGCGTGGCGGTGATCGGTGAGATCACGCTGGCGGTGATCTTGTTCGGCGACGCAGTCCGCATCGATCTCCGGGCGTTGCGTCGCGACCTGGGGCTCCCGCTGCGGCTGCTCGCCATCGGTCTGCCGCTCGCCGTGGTGCTGGGTGCCGGTGTGGTGTCGGTCTTGTTGCCGTCGCTGTCGATCTGGGAGGCGGCGCTGGTCGCGGCCATCCTGGCCCCAACCGACGCCGCCCTCGGCCAGGCCGTCGTCGAAGAGGAGTCGGTGCCAATTCGGGTGCGGCAGGGGCTCAATGTCGAGTCGGGCCTGAACGACGGCCTGGCGGTACCGGCGGTGTTGCTGTTCATGGCCCTCGCCTCGGGTGAGGCCGAGACCGACCCCGGCTTCTGGGGTGAGTTCGTGCTCCGTCAGGTCGGACTCGGAGCGATCATCGGGCTCGCCGTGGGGGGCATCGGCGGCTGGGCCATCTCCCGCGCTGGCTCCCGGGGCTGGATCGAAGGGATCTACGGGCAGCTCGCCACCGTGAGCCTGGCCGGGCTGGCGCTCGCCACCGCCTTGACCGCAGGCGCGAACGGGTTCATCGCCGCCTTCGTTGCCGGTGCCACCTTTGGTGGCGTTGTCGGCTCCGAGAAGGCCGAGTCGCTCGACGAGTACACCGAGGACACCGGCCGGGCGCTGGCGATGTTCGCCTTCTTCCTGTTCGGCAATCTGTTCGTGCTCGATGCGCTCAGCGCGACCTCTGTGGTGATCATCGCCTGCGCCCTGGCGTCGCTCACGGTCGGCCGGATCGTGCCCGTGGCCCTCTCGCTGCTCGGCATGGGCGCGGCGTGGCCGACAACGCTCTTCCTCGGCTGGTTCGGGCCCCGAGGTCTGGCGTCGATCCTGTTCGGCCTGCAGCTCCTCGAGGAGGATCTGGCCGGAGCAGACGAGCTGTTCTCGATCATTGCCTGGACAGTGGTGGCGAGCGTGTTCCTCCACGGTGCGACCGCCGGTTGGGGAGCCCGGCGCTATGGCCGGTGGTGGGCCGAGATGTCCACCCACGAAGACATGGATGACATGCCCGAGTCGATGCCCGTCGCACCCCAGCGCATCCGGTGGCGACGCGGCCCGCTCGGTCCGGCAGTGTCGGCCATCATCGATCGCTGATGGCCCGCATCGCTGTCATCGGACTTGGATCGATCGGCGGAGCGGTGGCCGGGGCGGTGGCCGACGCCATCGAGGCCGGCCACGAGCACGAACTGGTTGGCTGCGCCCGCACGCCACTGAACCGAGTGGTCGTCACTCGTCCCGACGGGGACCGCGAGCTACCCATGCGGATCATCACCGAACCGCGGGAGTGGATCGGGCCTCCCGCCGACTGGGTGCTGTTGGCGACCAAGACCTACGACACCGAGGCGGCCGCGCCGTGGCTGAACGTCACGTGTGGCGCCGGCACCACCGTGGCCGTGCTCCAGAATGGCATCACCCACCGGGAGCGAGTGGAGCCACTCGTCGGCGGGGCCACCGTGCTGCCCGTGGTGGTGATACTTGCGGCCGAGCGGAGTGCGCCCGGCCGGATCGTGCACAACCGCCCCGGCATGCTGCTCGTACCCGACGACGACCCCGGCCAGCGCTTCGAGGAGCTGCTCGCACCGTCGGTCGTGGATGTTCGTGTGGTGGAAGACTTCACCACGGCGCTGTGGACCAAGCTCGTGATGAACTCGACGATGGGGTCGGTCGCCCTCACCCGGGCCCGCAACACGGTCACCAGTATCGAACCAATGGCCGATGCGATCGGGGCCCTGCTGGCCGAGGCAGTGGCCGTGGCCCGGGCCGAAGGTGCGGCCATCGACGACGATCTCGTCACCTCGCTCCGCAGCCAGCTCACCAGAGGCGCCGATCATCTGTCCTCGTTGGCCGCCGACGTCATCGCTGGTCGGCCCCTCGAATGGCGGGAACGCAACGAGATCATCGGTCGGCTCGGGCGAGAGCACGGGATCGCCACCCCCCGCCACGACCTGCTCACATCACTGCTCGCGGCGATCGACGAGCACCGAGCTGCGGGAAACGAGTTGTGACCCCTGGCGAACGCTGGTTGACTACCAGGTGATGAACACGCGTCTCGCCATCATTCTCGTAGAGGTACTTGCGTAGCGCACGCTGCTGTTCCTCACCGCGTGCGCTAAGCCTCCCTCACTGGGAGGCTTTCGTGATTTTCGCACCCGTTGCTGATCACGCCAATGCCTTGTCGCCGCACCAACCCGCCCGTCACCAACCGCGATCCCTACCACCGATCACCCCACCAGGAGCAACACGCCATGCCGCTCGAACCAGGCACCCGACTCAACGGAGGCCAGGCCCTCATGCAGAGCCTGGAGATGGAAGGCGTGGAGGTGATCTTCGGCTACCCGGGTGGGGCGATTCTCCCCGTGTACGACCCGCTCATCGACTCGCAGATCCGCCATGTGCTCGTGCGCCACGAGCAGGGCGCCGGCCACGCCGCCGAGGGCTACGCCCACGCCACGGGCAAGCCCGGCGTGTGCATGGTGACCAGCGGGCCGGCCGCCACCAACGTGGTGACGCCCTTGGCCGATGCGTACCTCGACTCTGTTCCCATGGTCTGCATCACTGGTCAGGTGGCGATGGCCGCAATCGGCACCGACGCCTTCCAGGAGTGTGACACCACCGGGATCACCCGGTCGGTCACGAAGCACAACATGCTCGTGACCGACGCCGCCGACATTCCCCAGGCCATCAAGGAGGCGTTCCACATCGCCACCACCGGTCGGCCCGGGCCCGTGCTGGTGGACATCCCCAAGAACATCGTCGACGCCAACAATCCCGACGCCTACTTCGACTGGTCGTACCCCGAGACGGTGGACCTCCCCGGCTACAAACCGGCTCCTGGCCCCGACCCGGCCGCGATCGCCGAGGCGGTGGCCATGATGCGGGCAGCCGAACGCCCCGTGCTCTATGTGGGCGGCGGCGTGCTCAAGGCTCGTGGCGCCGAGGCGCTGCGCCGGCTCGCGGAGATCGGGAACATCCCGGTCGTCACCACGCTCATGGCCCGGGGCGCCTTCCCCGACAGCCACGAGCTCTGCCTCGGCATGCCTGGCATGCACGGCAACTACACCGCAGTCACAGCCATGCAGCAGAGCGATCTGCTGATCGCCATGGGCAGCCGCTTCGACGATCGCGTGACCGGCAAGGTTGGCGCCTTCGCCCCCGACGCCAAGATCGTCCACGTTGACATCGACCCTGCTGAGCACGGCAAGGTCCGCCGGCCCGACGTGTCGGTGGTGGGCGACTGTCGTCTCGCCATGGAGGCGATGCTGGCCGAGCTCGAGAGCGCTGGCGGCAGCTCGGCGTTCGCGTCACACAGTGCCTGGCGTCAGCAGCTGTCCGGCTGGCAGGAGAAGTATCCCCTCACCTACGAACAGTCGGCTCCCGGTGAGTACGTCAAGCCGCAGTATGTGCTGGAGCGCCTGCGCGACCTGTCGCCGAGCGACACGATCGTGGCCTCGGGTGTTGGCCAGCACCAGATGTGGACCAGCCAGTACTGGCAGTTCGATCACCCCTACACCTGGATCAACTCCGGGGGGCTGGGCACGATGGGCTTCTCCATTCCGGCCGCCATCGGGGCCAAGGCCGGCATGCCCGACCGGATGGTGTGGGCCGTGGACGGCGACGGCTGTTTCCAGATGACGGCCCAGGAATTGATCACCGCAACGGTGGAGCGCATCCCAATCAAGGTTGCGCTGCTGAACAACGCCTACCTCGGCATGGTGCGACAGTGGCAGGAGCTGTTCTACGAGGAGCGCTACTCCGAGGTGTACCTCAGCCACGACATGCCCAACTACGTGCAGTGGGCGCAGTCGATGGGATGCGAGGCCTTCCGGGTGGAGGAGCCAGAAGAGGTCGACGCCACGATCGCGAAGGCCAACGAGATAAACGACCGACCCGTGGTTGTGGAGTTCCGCTGCATCAGCTCGGAGAAGGTCTACCCGATGGTCCCCGCCGGCGGCTCCAACGACGACATCCTCGTCGACCCGTCACAGCGCTGAACAGGAGAACGCCATGTCTGTCACCCCCCTTCCCGTTCCCGACGCCGAGCCCGCACGGGCTGACCGCAAACAGACCATCGTGGTGCTCGTCGAGAACCGCTTCGGTCTCCTCGCCCGCGTGGCCGATCTCTTCGCCCGCCGCGGGTACAACATCGTGTCGCTCGCGGTCGCCCCCACTGACGACGAGGCGTTCAGCCGCATCACGATCGTGGTCGACGTCGAGCCGAACCTGCTCGAGCAGGTGGTGCAGCAGCTCTTCAAGCTGATCCATGTGGTGGAGATCGCCGTGCTCGAACGCGACGAAGCCGTCGAGCGTGAGGTGCTGCTCGCCACCGTGGAGGCGCCTCGCGACATCCGGGGTCAGATCGTGGAGCTGGTCGACATCTTCGAGGGAAAGATCGTGGCCGTCACCAGCGGCGAACTCACGGTGAGCCTCGCCGGCACGCCGACCAAGATCGACGACTTCGAGAAGCTGCTCGGCGATTACACGATCGTGGAATTGCAGCGCTCGGGCCGGATCGCCCTCCCCAAGATCGGGCGAGACGTGCGGCGCCTCCGTGCTGAATGAACCAACGGAATAACTAGCCTTCAATCCGCATCGAACCCAGGAGACGACACCAATGGCCAACATCTACTACGAAGCCGACGCCGACCGCTCGCTGATCGCCGACAAGAAGGTGGCGATCCTGGGCTATGGCTCGCAGGGCCATGCCCATGCGCTCAACCTGAAGGAGTCGGGCATCGACGTCCGGGTCGGGCTGCGCGAGGGTTCGTCATCGATGGCCAAGGCCCGCGAGGCCGGCCTCGACGTGAAGTCGGTCGCCGATGCCACGAACGAGGCCGATGTGGTGATGATGCTGATGCCCGACACCGAGATGGGCCAGATCTACACCGAGCACGTCGAGCCCAACCTGGCCGACGGGAACGCCATCTTCTTCGCCCACGGCTTCAACATCCGGTTCGATCTGATCAAGCCGCCGGCCTCGGTCGACGTGTGCATGGTGGCGCCGAAGGGCCCCGGCCACCTCGTGCGCCGCACCTACGTGGAGGGTGGCGGCGTACCGGCCCTCATCGCCGTTGAGCAGGACGCCACGGGCAACGCAAAGGGCCTCGCCCTCGCCTACGCCGATGCCATCGGTGGCGCACGGGCCGGCGTGATCGAGACCACGTTCACCGAAGAGACCGAGACGGATCTGTTCGGCGAGCAGGCCGTGCTGTGCGGTGGCACCACCGCCCTGGTACAGGCTGGCTTCGAGACGTTGGTGAATGCCGGCTACCAGCCCGAGGTGGCCTATTTCGAGTGCCTCCACGAGCTCAAGCTCATCGTCGACCTCATGTACGAGGAGGGCATCGCCGGCATGCGCTACTCCGTGAGCGACACCGCCGAGTACGGCGACCTCAGCCGCGGGCCTCGCATCATCAACGATGCCGTTCGGGCCGAGATGCAGACGATCCTCGGAGAGATCCAGAGTGGGTCGTTCGCCAACGAGTGGGTGAACGAGTCGCGTAGTGGCCGGGCCAACTTCCTCCGCCTCGAAGCCGAGGGCCACGACCACCCGATCGAGAAGGTCGGCTCTGAGCTGCGGGCCATGATGCCGTGGATCTCCCAGGGCAAGGCCTCGGTGCGCGAGACCTCCGGCGGCCAGGGCTAGCCGCTTGCGCCACCCTGTTGCCGGCCTCGGTTCGGTGCCAAAACGATGAGCGGCCCGGCTCGGTGTGTCACCGAGCCGGGCCGTACCGCGTCTACGGGCACCGAGGATTGCCCCTACACGCAGATCTGTGTGTCAGTGCGAGTCTCGCGCCGGATCAGTGCATCGCCAAGGGGCGAAGCTCCTCGGTCTCATAGGCCGGGGCGCCTGCCCGGGTGATCTGCACCGATGCCGAGAACGCTCCCGAGTTGGCGTCGGAGGTTCGGCCCGGCCAGTCGTTGCAGGCGAAGTACACCACGCCGCTCTGCTGCACGGTGTGCGTCGATCCGTAGCCGACCACGAAGCTCTCGAGGCTCGGCTCGAATGCCCCGGTGTCGCCGATCCAGCAGACCAGCGAGAACGGGATGTGCTTCTTGAAGATGCAGGCCGACTGAAGGCGGCGGCTCGGATGCGGGCGACCGTCGAGATCGAGCCCGTCGGGGCCCCAACTCGTGAGGCCGTTCTGGTGCACACGCCCGCTGGCGCTCACGGTCAGCACGTCGCCCTTGCCGACCAGAAGGCTTGAGGTCACCGCGATCCGAGCCGCAGGAATCGTGATGGAGGTGGTGATCTGTGAGTCGTGCATGTCCGCTTCCTGACGTTGGCCGCTTCGGCTGGTGCCGCTGCGTGTTCCCCTTACCTGAGGTGAACCTACGCCCGCCCGATACATGGGTCTGCCGATGATTCCGCAGGACTGACGTGACGGATGACTGATCGGTCGGTGGGACGTGAAAACGAATCGGGCCCCAGCCGCGGTGGCTGGGGCCCGACCTGTGATTGATTGCGGACCGATGAGATCCGGAGGTGCCTCTCAGGCGACGAGAACCACGCCGTCGGGGTCGACGGTTCCCGTCGTTGCGTGCTGGGGGAAGACCCAGGCGGCGGCCAGTCGGCCCGAACCGTCGTGGGCGGTGCGCCACACGAGCGTGCCCCCACGCTGTGAACGGTCGATGGGGCGGGTGGAGGTCTCGATGGTCTGCGTGCTGGTGGTGTGTTCCACGGGTCTGTCCTTTCGTGTGTGGCCGACGGATGGCTCGGCAGTTAACACGGTATGAACGATCTCCAGACAGTTCTGCCCGAAATTCCGCAGAACTGGCGTGACCGTTGACGCTTTGGTTACCTGTCGTTCATCTTCGCGCAAGATGAGGGCCGTGTCAGCTCATCGTGTCGACGTTCGACCGGGCGTCGTCGGATCGACGGTGTTGGGGCCCTGAAACTCTTGCCCCGCGCGTGATCTCGCCGAGGACAGGATCAGGCGGGTTCAGGCGCGAGATCGAGCATCTTGCGGGCCTCGGCCAGCCCGTCGGAGGCACCGAGGGTGTCGGCGTTGTGCACCATGGCCAGCTTCGTGCGTCGCCGCAGGAAGTCGTCGAAGCGAACGATCATCTCGTTGCGGGCGTAGAGGGGGAGCTCGGCCTTCAACAGGTCGCTCTCCGCCAGCACTGGCTCGGCCAGAGACGGATCTTCGTTGACGGCGGCGAGCACCTCGAATGCGTCACGGCCGTGGCGGCGCCACAGCACCGCGGCAAGGCTCGGCTCGCGCTCGATGTCCGGCGCAGCCGCCAACGGCCCGGCAGCTGCCGCGCTCATGAAGGCCTCCCGCTCGTCACGGGGCGGCTCGCCGTACCAGCCGTCGACCGCGCGGCCCACGGTGATGCCGAGGTCGGCCACCGCATCGGCGATCTCCTCGCCGACGTTCAGGCAGTCGGTGAGCTTGCCGCCGAAGATGGTCACCAGCGAACGGGCCTCGTCCACCTCCACCTCGTGTTTGCGCGAGAGCGTGGTCCAGTCGATATCGGTGCGATCGTCGCCGTCGTTCGTGACGACCAGCGGGCGGACGCCGTTGCGCTCCGAGATGATGTCACCCGTGGTGAGAGGTTGATCGAGGTCGAGTCGGGCGTTGATCTGCTCCAGCAGGAACTCGCGGTCCTCGTCGGTCACCGGCTCGCGGGGATCGTCGGTGCGGGTGTCGGTGGTGCCGATCACGGAGCGGTGCGCCATCGGGATCACGTAGAACAGGCGCTGGGTGTCGTCGAAGAACGCGAGGATCTTCTCCGACGCGTTGATGCGGGGCACCACGAGGTGGATGCCCTTCGAGAACACGATCCGGTGTTCGGTGGCGGCCCCCCACGAGGCATTGAGCCCGTCGACGAACGGGCCGGCCGCGTTCACCACCACCTTGGCCCGCATCGAGAGCGAGCGGCCGCTGGTGGTATCGGTGAGGTCGAGCTCCCAGTGGTCGGTCTCGCGGCGAGCCTGATCGAGATTCACGTAGTTGACGGCGGTGCCGCCGAGGTCGAGGGCGGAGCGCACGAACCCCCACACGAAACGGGAGTCGTTGTCCTTCAGGTAGGCATCGGCGTACTCGATCCCGCCCCGGGCGGTCTCAACGTTGACGAGGGGCTCCATCGCCTTGATCCGCTTGGGCCGCAAGAACGACGGCGGCTTCGTGGCGAACCGGCCGATACCCCAGTAGGCCAGGCTCCCCAAAGCCGCGAGCCACGGTGGGAACGGCGACGACTTGTCGAGCGTGGCGAGGAACCGCACCTCGGTGATCCGGCTCGGGTACGCCTTCATCATCCGGTTGCGCGAACCACACAGCCCGAAGACCAGCGGGATCTCATAGTTCTCCAGGTACTTGAAGCCGCCCCACACGAGGTTCGACGATTCCTGGCTCGTGGCGCTGGCGAAGTCGCTGCGCTCGACGAGCGCCACCTTCACGCCCCGGCTGGCGAGCGCCGCTGCCACCACTGCTCCGTTGATGCCGCCACCGACGATGGCCACGTCGAATTCACCGCCGTCGAGGCGGTCCAGGTTCTCGGATCGCAGGCTCACGCGGTCACGTTACCGGTTCGGGCGGAGCCGTTGGCTGGTCGTGTGTCATCCGCCCAGCTGCGGCCACGGGCCCGCCAGCGTCAGTCGCTGGCCCGGTTCTCCAGCGACTCGGCGAGGGCCAGTGTGCGACGGGCCTGGGTGAAGTGCGGCACGTCGACCATCTGACCCTCGAAGCGGAACGCCATGCGCCCGTTGGCCTGCTGGAGTTCCAGCTCGGCCAGCAGCGCCCGAGCCCGGTCGATGTCGTCTTCGGAGGGGGTGAACACCTCGTTGATCACGTCGATCTGGCTCGGGTGGATGCTGATCTTGCCGGTGAAGCCGATCCAGGCGGCGTCGAGACAGTCCTGGCGGAGGCCATCGGGATCGGTCACGTCCACGAACACGGTGTCGAGCGGCTGCACGCCGGCGGCGGCCGCCGAGATCATGCAGGCAGTGCGGGCCTGCTCGAACAGTGGGAGGTACGCCCCGTCGGGGCCACGGTTGCGGCGGGCCCCGATCGCGGCCGACAGGTCCTCGGCCCCCCAGGTCAGGGCATCGATCCGGTCCACGCAGGGGATGGCGTCGATGTTCTGGAATCCCCTCGGCGTCTCGGTGCCGAGCACCACCAGCTTCACCGAACCGGGTTCGTGGCCGTGCAGGCCCTCCAGCTCGGTAACCACCCGATCGACGAGGCGCACATCATCGGGCCCGTGCACCTTGGGGATCATGTAGGAGTCAGGGGGATCGACCATGGTCGCTTCGAGATCGGCCCGGAACCACGGGGTGTCGATCGGGTTGATGCGCACCATCCGCTCCTTGGCCCCGAACGGCACGACCTTCAGCCACTCGGAGATCACGGCGCGGGCCGAGTCCTTCTGCTCGGGGGTGACGGCGTCCTCGAGATCGAGGATCAGGGCGTCGGCCTCGGTGCCGAGGGCCTTGGTGAACATCTTCTCGTTGGCGCCGGGCACGAAGTGTGCGGCCCGTCGTACCGTCATCCCGCTCATTGGGTCTCCTCGGTCTCAGGCCCCGGCATCGTCGTCGAGCGACGACCGCTTGATCATCATCCCTTTTCGCACGCACGTGCACACCAGCTCGCCCCGCTGGTTGTGCCCCTCGTGCTGGAAGGTGACGATGCCCCACTGGGGCCGGCTCTTCGACTCGCGCTTGTCGACCACCACCGTCGACGAGCGGATCGTGTCGCCGAGGAACACCGGGTTGGGGAAACGGGTCTCGTCGAAGCCGAGGTTGCCGACGGTGGTGCCGAGCGTGGTGTCGCCGACCGACAGGCCGATCACCGTCGCCAGGGTGAACAGCGAGTTCACGAGGATCTTCCCGAACTGCGACTCGGCCGCGAACTCGGCGTCGAGGTGCAGCGGCTGCGGATTCATCGACAGCGTGGTGAACAACAGATTGTCGGTCTCGGTCACGGTGCGGCCGGGCTCATGCTCGTAGCGCTTCCCGATCTCGAACTCTTCGAAGTACATGCCACTCACGCCACAGGGTCTAGCAGATCCGACGTTCGAGCAGTGCGGCCCCAGCGGCTAGCGTTCGGGGCGATCTCGACCCCGCACCGCCGGGTGCGCCGACCAGAGGAGACAACAGACATGGGTGAGTTCGTTCGGCTCGACGAGTCCCGGGTGCCGGAAATCGGCATCATCCGCCTCGAGCGGCCCAAGGTCAACGCGTTGAACCCGCAGGTCAGCGCCGAGTTGCTCGAGGTGGCCACCGAGGTCGAGGCACGCGACGACATCCGCGCCGTGGTGCTGTGGGGCGGGCCCAAGATCTTCGCCGCCGGCGCCGACATCGGCGACTTCCCTCGCAACGAAGGCCACCGTGATCCCTCCGCGATGCTGGACAACCTGCTGGCGGCGCTGTTCAAGATCGAGAACCTGCCGCAGATCACCTGCTCGGCGGTGAACGGCTTCGCCCTCGGCGGCGGCTGCGAGGTGTCGATGGCCACCGACTTCCGGGTGTGCGGTGAGAGCGCCCAGTTCGGTCAGCCCGAGATCCTGCTCGGGATCATCCCGGGCGGAGGTGGCACCCAGCGCCTGACCCGCCTGGTCGGCGTGACCAAGTCCAAGGAGATCAGCTACTCGGGTCGGATGGTGCCAGCCGCCGAGGCGCTGGAGATCGGCCTCGTCTCGTCGGTGCACCCCGACGACCAGGTGCTCGACGCCGCCATCGACATGCTGACGCCCTACACCAAGGCGGCAGCGGCGATCGCCAACGTCAAGAAGGCGATCATGGACGGCCTCCACCTCGATCTCGACGCAGCCATTGCGGTGGAGACCCGCGAGTTCACCAAGGCCATCAACACCGACGACGCCATCATCGGCCTCAACAGCTTCCTCGAGAACGGCCCGGGCAAGGCCACGTTCACCGGGAAGTAGCCCACACCCGACCTGGCCCCGACGGGCACCCGGCCGCCATGCCGCGTGCCCGTCGCGGCATCGCCGGTGGCGATTACGCTTGCCGTGATGGAGCTCGGTCTGTTCAGCCTCGTGGTCGACGACTACGACGAGGCGATTCGCTTCTACGTCGAAGCCGTGGGGTTCGATCTCGTCGAGGACGAGCCCGCCATCTCGTCCCACGACGGCACGCCGAAGCGGTGGGTGGTGGTTCGACCCCCAGGGGCGAAGACGGGAATCTTGTTGGCCAAGGCGTCGAGCGCCGCCCAACGCAAGGTGGTCGGCAACCAGGTGGGCGATCGGGTTGGCTACTTCTTGCACACCGACGACTTCGACACCGATCACAAGCGGATGGTGGCCGCGGGCGTGCGGTTCCTGGAGGACCCACGCCACGAGACCTACGGAAAGGTCGCCGTCTGGGAGGACCTCTACGGCAACCGCTGGGATCTGGTTCAGCCCGCGCTCGACAGCCCGCTCGATGTGAACGGGTCAACCGGCACCGCCGCCGATTTCGTGCCGACGGCTGAGGTCCAACCTTCTTCGACGGTCGAGCCAGGCGGTGCGTTCCCGCCGACCGAGGACGTGGCCGACATCCTGATCACCACCGAGCAGCTCCAGGCTCGAATCGCTGAGCTAGGGGCCACCATCACCGCCGACTACGCCGGGCGCAATCCGTTGCTGATCGCCGTGCTCAAGGGGTCGATGCTCTTCATGGCCGATCTCATGCGCGCGATCGACGGGCCGCTCGAGATCGACTTTCTCGCCGTGTCGTCCTACGGCGCCGCCACGAAGAGCAGCGGCGTGGTCCGCATCGTCAAGGATCTCGACCAGGACGTGAAGGGCCGTGATGTAATCGTGGTCGAGGACATCGTCGACACCGGCCTCACACTTCGGTACCTCCTCGATCGGCTGTCGTCGCAAGGGCCGGCGTCGCTCAAAACGTGCTCGCTGCTCGTACGCGAGGCCGACCAACCGAGCGACGTCCCGGTCGACTACGTGGGGTTCCAACTGCCACCGGAGTACGTGATCGGATATGGGCTCGATGTCGACCAGCAGTACCGGCACCTGCCCTACGTGGCCCGCTACGCGAAGGCCTGAACACGCAGCCCACCAGCCTCTGCGCCGGCGTGACACTTGCCATGGTTCATATCCGCAATAGCTGATAGGTTTACTCAACAATTGAGCCCGATGTGCCGCGCCGATCGGCGTGGCTCGAGCCCGATCAACCAACACGAGCAACAGGAGACAGCGATGGCCGGAGACGCCTGGGGTTTCGAGACCCGCCAGATCCATGCCGGGCAGGAGCCCGACGCAGCCACCGGGGCCCGCGCGGTGCCGATCTACCAGACCACCGCCTACCAGTTCCGCGACGCCGACCACGCGGCGAACCTGTTCGCCCTGGCCGAGCCGGGCAACATCTACACCCGCATCATGAACCCCACCCAGGGGGTGGCAGAGGTCCGCCTCGCCGCGCTGGAGAACGGGCTCAGTGAGACCGCAGCCGGGGTACCCGGCGCACTCGTGGTGGCGTCGGGCCAGGCGGCCGAGACGATGGCCATCCTCAACCTCGCCGAGGCCGGCTCCCACATCGTGGCCGGTGCTGCCCTCTACGGCGGTACCTACAACCTGCTGCACTACACCCTGCCCAAGCTCGGGATCGAGACCACGTTCGTCGACGACGTCGATGATCTCGATGCGTGGCGAGCCGCGGTGCGCCCCAACACCAAGGCCTTCTACGGCGAGACCATCGGCAACCCGATGAACAACGTGCTCGACATCGAGGGCGTGGCGTCGGTTGCCCACGACTCCGGCGTACCCCTGATCGTCGACAACACCGTGGCCACCCCGTATCTCATTCGCCCCCTCGACTGGGGTGCCGACATCGTGGTGCACTCCGCCACCAAGTTCCTCGGCGGCCACGGCACATCCATCGCCGGTGTGATCGTGGACGGCGGATCGTTCGAGTTCTCCGATGCCGAGCGCTTCCCGAACTTCAACGAGCCCGACCCCAGCTACCACGGCCTCACCTACTGGCCCATGCTCGGCGCCGGCTCCTACATCGCCAAGGCCCGCATCCAGCTCCTGCGGGACATCGGCGCCGCCATCAGCCCGTTCAACGCATTCCTCGTACTCCAGGGCATGGAGACGCTGTCGCTGCGGATGGAGCGCCACGTGGCGAACGCCCAGGCCGTTGCTGAGTGGCTCGCCGCCCGCGACGAGGTGGAAGAGGTGTTCTACGCCGGCCTTCCCGGGTCGAAGTGGAACGCAGCGGCCGACAAGTACGCCCAGGGTCGTGGCGCCGGTTCGGTGCCGGCCTTCATCATCAAGGGTGGCCTCGAGGCCGGTAAGCGCTTCGTGAACGCACTCGAGCTGCACAGCCACGTGGCCAACATCGGCGACGTGCGCTCGCTCGTGATCCACCCAGCGTCGACCACCCACAGCCAGCTCACCCCCGAAGAGCAGGTGAGCACCGGCGTGCACCCGGGCCTCGTGCGGCTGTCGGTCGGCATCGAGTCGCTCGACGACATCCTCGCCGATCTGGAGACCGGCTTCCGCGCCGCGAAGTCGGCGCAGTAGCGCCGGGGCTGCCATCCGAGGAGGGCCGCGGGCACGGGGTGCCGACCATCGGTCGGTGCTCCGTGCCTAGGCTCTGCCGTGTGAGGGGATCACGGCAACACCAGGTTCTGTGGAGGCTCGCCATCCTGGCCGTGATGCTCGTGGCCGCGTCATGCGGTCGGACCACCGACGACGCAAGCAACACCATCGAGGCGGGCCCCGTCGTTGCCGATGGTGAGGGGCTCGCTGTGCGGATCGCCGGCGTGGTCGAGGGGGAACTCCTGTGCCCCGGCGGCCGGCGGCCGTGTGTGCCCTTCGACGGTGCCATCGAGCCCGATGCCGACGGCGCCGCCTGGGTGTCGGGCCGCATCGTCGACGGCGTGCTGACGATCGACGACCAGCAGCCGTTGCCGTCAGACGTCCCGGTGCGCGACTACGCCAACCGCTGCGCCGACGACGACATCGGTGAGCCGCCCCCCGGCGAGATGCTGGAAGAGCTGTACGAGGGGCTCGCCGAGCGCCCACCTGGCTTCGTCGACCTCTGGGACAGCGAAGACGGCGTGCTCCACCTCGGCATCTCGGGCGATCCCGCGGAGGCCGAGCTGTTCCTCGACGGTCTCGGTATCGCCGATCAGGTGTGCATCGTGACCGGCTTCCCCCATCCCGACGCCGACCTGGAGTCGGTGCAACGCGAGGTGGGCGAACTCGCGATCAACGCGGGCTACGAGAACTTCGGATCCAGCAGGGATGGCTGGGAGGGCACCGTGAGCATCGACCTCCCTCGCTTCGATGCCGCGTTCCGTTCCCAGCTCGACAACCTCTCCGAGGTGTCCGGCGTCCCGATCGAGGCCAGAGCCAGCGTCGAGGTGCTGGATGGCACGCTCGATGACTACGAGGCGGCGCTTGCGGCGGTGGCTGTCAGCCCCGACGCGGGCGGCGGCCTCACGGCCACGTGTGGCCCCGTGGTGTTCAGCTCAGCCGTGCGCCCCGACCTCGACGAGTTCCCGCCCCTCGACGACGATGCCCGGTCGGCGCTGGACGAGTTGGTGAACGGCGAGACCGGGGTGGAGGCCGGTGGCTTCGACGAGAACTACCGCTGGTCGATCGCCTCCCGCACGGATTCTGAGCTGGTGCTGTTCGGTCAAGGGCTACAGGACTCCCAGGACCTGGTCGATGCTCGGTTCGACCGGCGCGACGGCGCCTGGCGGCCCACCGGATGGGGTGGATGCCGGGTGGAGATATCAGCCGTGGGCCTCGGGCCGGCCGAGGTGGCCTTCGACCCCGAGAACCCACCGCAGCCCGACGACACCGAGCTCGCGCTGTTGATCAACGAGCAGGCCTGCGCCAGCGGCGAGGCCCCGATCGATCGGGAGATCGTGCCGGTGATCACCGAGGCGGCCGAGTCGGTGACCATCGTGGTGCTCGTCGCTCCAGTGGAGGGTGGAGCCGATTGCCCGAGCAATCCGTGGCATCCGATCACCGTCGAACTCAGCGAACCGCTCGGGTCGCGCCAGCTGGTCGACGGCCATCAGTTCCCCACCGAGCCCGTCGGTCCGATCGAGACGCTCGACGGGTGAGTGAATCCGCCCGATACCGTTCGAGGCATACCGAGTTGCATGCATGCACCACCTCCCCGTGGGCATGTGGCATCCTCCGGTGCGGGCGAACCGAGACAACTGTGTTCTTCCTGCTCACAGAGCCGGCGGATGGCCCGTGAGCGTATTGACATCCGAGGAGTCACCCCGTGCCTGAATGCCCCGCTGCAGACGGATCGAGCCCCCGCCAAACGACGTTCGACGCGCCGTTCGACATGTGCATCGATCCCTCCAAGGCCTACTCGGCAGAGATGGTCACCAACTACGGCACCATGATCATCTCGCTCGACCCGATCGCGGCGCCGAAGACGGTCAACAACTTCGTGAGCCTGGCCCGGTACCACTACTACGACGGGCTCACCTTCCACCGCGTGATCCAGGGCTTCGTGCTCCAGGGCGGCTGCCCTGAGGGCTCCGGTCGCGGCGGCCCCGGGTACCGCTTCGAGGACGAGCTGCCCAAGCCCGGCCGCTACGAGCTCGGCTCGCTGGCCATGGCCAACGCCGGGCCCAACACCAACGGCAGCCAGTTCTTCATCATCAGCGGCCCGAGCGGCGTTGGCCTGCCTCCGCAGTACTCGCTCTTCGGCCGGGTGGTGAAGGGCCTCGAGCACGTCGACGAGATGGAGAAGGTCAAGACCGGCCCTGGCGACAAGCCCGTCGAGCCGATGATCATCGAGTCGGTCACGATCACCGAGTCCGACCGGGACTGACGGCCCACCCCAGCGGTACTCCTCCGATCGAGACCTGGGTTGCTTCAGGTCTCCTGGCGGAGGTGTGATCGCTGGGTGGACCCCTCATAGGCGGTGCGGTACCGGCCCCGGCGCTGGAGTTCGGGGATCACCTGATCCACGAACTCCTCGATCGCGCCCGGGAAGTGGATGGCCGAGATCATGAAGCCATCGCCGCCAACCTCGTCGATGTACGCCTCCAGTTGATCGGCCACCGACTGGGCCGTGCCCACGAACTGGGGGAGGCCAACACTCTCGCCGTGGCGTCGGCCCACCTCGTCGACCGTCATCGCAGATCCGTCGGGCCGCCGGAACCGGGTGGCCATGCGAGCCAGCTCCGGCTCCGGTCGCTCGGCCAGTAGGGCGTCCGGCGGCACCTGCGAGAGATCGAAGTCGAGGTGCCCCGACAGCAGTGCCAGCCCCGCCTCCAGCGGAACCAGCTCGTTGTGTTCAGCCTTGGCCTCGGCTGCCGCCTCCTCGGTCGGCCCAAGAATCGGCTGGGCCCCGAACAGGATCCGGCAGTGGCTGGGATCGCGGCCGTGATCACTGGCCCGGCTCTTGACGTCGTCGAAGTAGGCCTTGGCGTCGCTCGGGTTCGGCTGGATGGCGAAGATCGCGTCGGCATGACGGGCCGCGAAGTCGCGGCCCTTGGGTGAGGTTCCGGCCTGGAGGATCGCGGGGCCTCCGTGCGGCGGGCGTACCACATTGAGCGGCCCCCTCGACCGGTAGAAGCGGCCGCCGTGTTCGATGCGATGCACCTTGGATGCGTCCACGAACCGTGCTCCATCCACATCGCGCACCTCGGCCCCTGGCTCCCAGGAGTCCCACAGCTTCAGGCACACCTCCATGAACTCGTGCGCACGGTCGTAGCGAACGTCGGCCGGCTCGCGCTCGTCCTCGCCGTAGTTGGCGGCCTGGTTGTGGTTCAGCGACGTGACCACGTTCCAGCCGGCCCGGCCGCGGGTGAGGTGATCGAGGGTGGCCCAGAGCCGGGCGGCGTAGAAGGGATGATGATGGCTCGTGCTCAGGGTCGACGAGACGCCGATGCGTTCGGTCGCGGCCGCCATGAACGACAGCAGCGGTATCGGGTCGTGCTCGGGTGCCTGGGCCGCACCAGCCAGTGCCGGCTCCAACGAACCTCGGTAGGTGTCGGAGATGTAGTTCAGGTCGGCGAAGAACACCATGTCGAACAGCCCTCGTTCACACACCTGGGCGATGTGCTGGTAGAGCTCGGGCGTGCGCCAGGCGTCGGGCCGAGCGTCGGTGCGAGGGTGTCGCCACATCGCCAGGCTGTGGTGGCTCGGGCCGTGCACGAGGAACTGGGCGAGATGCATTTTCGGAGGCCGGGGCGCCATCGGCCAACTCTAGGAAGCGAGCCTCGGGCCTGGCGAGATCTCGATCGGCATCCCCTTGACGGGTGGGGGTACTCTGTTCACGGTGAACGCAATTCTCGACGTCGATCTGCTGGCGTTCGAGTCGGGTACCCAAGCTGAGCGGACGGCCGTCGTCGACGGCGTGATGCGAAGCCTGACCACAGGCTTCGTCTACACGAGCCACGACCTCAGCGCGGACCTGCTCGACACGGCCTACGGGATGCTGGAGGAGTTCTTCTCCCTTCCAGCCGAGGTGAAGGAGTCGGCCCGCGTACCCGGGTCGAACGGTCAGGTGGGCTACACCGGCCTCCTGGTGGAGACGGCGGCCTCCAGCGAGACGCCGGACTGGAAAGAGATGCTGAACTGGGGCCGGTTCCTGCCCGACGGGCACCCCCTTCATCAGCGCTTCCCCGGCCGCTACCTCGGCCCCCTGCTCCCCGACAGCCTCGTGCCGGGCATCACCGACGTGTTGGTCGAGTTCTACGACAAGCTCTTCGAGCTTCAGCGCCGGTTCCTGCGCATCATCGCCATCGGCATCGGCTGCCACGAGTCGTTCTTCGACGCAATGATCACCGACGGAACCACCCTGGCCCGAGCCATCCACTATCCGGCGATGGACCTCGCCCCCGGCGACGAGCACGTGTGGGCCGCCGAGCACGGCGACATCAACCTGATCACCGCCCTGCCCCGCGCCACCGCCCGCGGGCTGCAGGTGAAGGTGGACGATGCGTGGGTGGATGCCGTCCCGCCCGACGATCGGGTGATCATCAACACCGGCATCATGCTCGAGCATGTGACCAACGGCGTGATCCCCCAGGGCATCCACCGTGTGGTGGCCGACCCAACCCAGCCCGGCGACCGCTACTCGGTGGTGCAGTTCTGTCACCCAACGCCGTGGACCATCCTCACCCCGGTCGCCTCCTGTATTTCTGCTGAACACCCTCAGCGATTCGGAGCAATCGAGGCGGGTGACCTGTTGAGTCAGGTGTTGTACGAGATCAATCTGGTGGAGGAGGCCCGCCGCGTGGGAGACGCCGCGCCGACTCCCGAAAAGGAGCACGTGTCATGACCAAGAAGACCTTCACCGAGGAGGAGCTGCGCGACCGGCTCACTCCCGAGCAGTACGAGGTAACACAGAACGCCGGCACCGAGCGTGCGTTCACCGGGATCTACAACGACGCCAAGGACGAGGGCGTCTACCGCTGCGTCGTGTGTGGCGAGGAGTTGTTCACCTCGGATACCAAGTACGACTCACGGAGCGGTTGGCCGAGCTTCTACCAGCCCATCGCGTCGGACAAGGTCGAGCTCCACGAAGACAGGAGCTACGGCATGGTGCGAACCGAGGTGAGCTGCGCAAGCTGCGGCGCCCACCTCGGACACGTCTTCCCCGACGGGCCAATGCCGACCGGTGATCGCTATTGCATGAATTCGGCGTCGCTCGACCTCGACAAGGCCGACGCCTAGAGACCCACACGAATCAACAACATGGTGTTCCAACCGACCACGGAAACGGGGTCGGGGTCCGAGCACGGAAAGACCAAGTCGGAGTGGAGGGCCGGCCAACGGATCGTTCTGTCGCTGTTCCTCCTGTCCCTCATCGCGATCTGCCTCTACTACGCCTACGAGAGCCGTGAGCTCTCCGAAGGTGATCAGGTCGCGACCGAGAACCCGACAACGACAGCTGCCGCCACGGCGGAGCAGAACGGCGCAACGGGCGAAGCCGAGGGAGAGGATGACGAGGTCGCCGGCGCCAGCGCCACCACGACATCGGTGCTGGTGGCGACCTCCTCCCCTCTGCGTGAGGGGCCGTCGTCGACCGACGCCACGCCCGCATCGACCGAAGCGCCGGCGAGGGTCGCCCCGGAGGTGACCGCGGCCGAGACCACGCTCACTGTGGCCGACCAGCACAGCGAGGCCGGGCCAACGACGTCGATCGGTCTTCCGGCCCGGAGCGAGGACGTTGTCACCCTCCATACTGATCGCGAGTTCGCAGGCCGGAGCTGGGCCCTGCGTCCGGGGCGCTACACCGACGAGATCTACGCCTCGCCGCTCGGCGGAAAACCGGTGCTGTCGGTGGAGCTGGTCGACGGCCTCAGCGTGCGGCTGTGCGACAAGGCCGCCGGCGACGGCGTGTGCATCACCATCGATGCCACCACCCGTTCATTGGCCGGGGCCGCCGTGATCGAGCCCCTCGCGTTCATCGAGGTGTCCGAGGGCTGACCAGCCCAGCTGGCGGCCTGTTGTTCCCCGTGGGGAAAGCCCGTAGCCGACCGGTGTGTGATCGCTATCGTTGGGCGCTGCCGCCAGAACCCGCAACGAAGGGGAGTGCCCACCATGTCCCGAGGTCGCATCGCCACCCGTGTCGCCGCCATCGCTCCGTCCGCCACGCTGGCCGTCACGAACAAGGCCAACGAGTTGCGGGCCGCCGGCGAGTCCGTGATCGGCTTCGGTGCCGGTGAGCCTGACTTTCCGACGCCGGACTACATCGTGGAGGCCGCGGTCGAGGCCTGCCGCGACCCGAAGAACCACCGCTACAGCCCGGCCGGCGGTCTCCCGGAGCTGAAGGAGGCTCTGGTGGCGAAGACGGCTCGCGACTCGGGATACGAGGTGGCTGCCAACCAGGTGGTGGTGACCAACGGTGGCAAGCACGCAGTGTTCAACGCCATTGCCGGTGTCGTGGACGAGGGCGATGAGGTGCTCATCCCGACGCCGTTCTGGACCACGTACCCCGAGCCCGTTCGTCTGGCCGGGGGTGTACCGGTTCCGGTGGAGACCACGATCACGTCGGGCTTCCGGGCCACGGTGGAGCAGCTCGATGCCGCCAAGACCGATCGTACGAAGGCCCTGATCTTCGTGAGCCCGTCGAACCCCTCTGGCGCGGTGTACCCCCGGGCCGAGATCGAGGCCATCGGCCAGTGGGCGGCTGACAACGACATCTGGGTGTTGACCGACGAGATCTACGAGCATCTCGTGTACGA